>SYOX01000347.1 GCA_005804885.1 Pseudomonadota bacterium | reverse complement strand
CGCAAGATGGGCGGGCTGTCCAGCCGGATGAAGATCACCCACATCACCTTCTTGATCGGCTGCATTGCGATCGCGGGCGTGCCGGGCTTGAGCGGCTTCTTCTCCAAGGACGAGATCCTGTGGAACGTCTTCGCGCTGTCGAGGCAGGGCTCGGAGCTGCCCTGGTTGCACTGGGTGGTCTGGATCGTGGGCGTCTTGACGGCCGGCATGACGGCCTTCTACATGTTCCGGCTCTACTTCCTGACCTTCTCGGGCGAGTGCCGGGCGGACGAGCACACGCGGGCGAACATCCACGAGTCGCCGCTGTCGATGACGCTGCCCCTGGTGGTGCTGGCGGTCCTGTCGATCGTGGCCGGCTACATCGGCATGCCGCACCTCTTCCACGCGCTGCCGCATTACCTGGAGGGCTGGCTGGATCAGATCTTCGCGGCCTCCAGGCCCGTCCTGTCGGTGCGCTTCGAGAAGAGCGCGGAGGTGGGCTGGGAGATCGGCACGATGGCGGTGTCGGTGGTGGCGGCCTTCGGGGGGATCGGGCTGGCGTGGTTCATGTACGGATCGGGGCGAGATGTGGCCTCGCAGCTGGCCCGCCAGCTCGCGCCGGTGCACCGCACCCTGCTCAACAAGTATTACGTGGACGAGGCCTTCGAGGTCACGATCATCAAGCCCTTCATCTACCTCGGCCGGCTGCTCCACAAGGTGGTCGACGAGTTCATCATTGATCTGCTCCTGGTCAACGGCGTGGCGTGGCTGACAGAGTCTCTCGGGGCGGTGATCAAGCGCCTCCAGAGCGGCAATGTTCAGCGTTACGCGGCCTACGTCCTGATGGGGCTGGCGGCGATCATCTACCTGATGCTCTTCCGGTAGGGGACCATGCGGGGGCGGCCCTTGAGTAATCCGCACCCCCTGCGACGAGGGAGCCACAGAGCGACATGAACCTCTCGGTGTCATTTCCAATATTGACGGTCCTGATCTTCCTGCCGCTGCTCGGGGTCATCGCCCTGATGATGATGCCGCGCGAGGAGAAGGGGCTGGCGCGCAGCACCGCGCTGGCGGTCTCGCTGTTGACCTTCGTGGTCAGCCTGGGTTTGCTGGCCTACGACGGCACGCCGGACAGCGCCGCGACGGTGGTCTCGGGCGCCTTCCCGACGATGGAGTTCGTCGAGCGCTACGACTGGATACCCTCGGTGGGGATCAGCTACCTGGTGGGCCTGGACGGCATCAGCCTCTGGCTGGTGATGCTGACGACCTTCTTGAGCCCGATCGTGATCTTGAGCACGACCAAGGCGGTCGACGAGCGGGTCAAGGAGTTCATGATCTGCTTCCTGCTCCTGGAGACGGGCATGCTCGGGGCGCTGGTGGCGCTCGACGGCTTCCTCTTCTACGTCTTCTGGGAGCTGATGCTGATCCCGATGTACTTCCTGATCGGCATCTGGGGCGGCCCGAGGCGCCACTACGCGACGGTCAAGTTCTTCCTCTACACCATGGTCGGCTCTCTGCTGATGCTGGTGTCGATCCTCTACATCTACTTCAAGGGAGGGGACGCGCAGACGACCTTCGCGCTCTCGGACATGCTGGCGGTTGAGCTTGAGCGCGGCGAGCAGCTGTGGCTCTTCGGGGCCTTCGCGCTGGCCTTCTGCATCAAGGTGCCGCTCTTCCCCTTCCACACCTGGCTGCCTGACGCCCACGTCCAGGCGCCCACGGCCGGCTCGGTGATCCTGGCCGGCGTCCTGCTCAAGATGGGCACCTACGGCCTGATCCGCTACGGCATGCCGCTCTTCCCCGAGGCCGTCGTCGAGTTCGCGCCCTGGATGGCGATCCTGGCCGTGATCGGCATCATCTACGGGGCGCTGGTGTCGATGGTGCAGAAGGACGTCAAGAAGCTGGTGGCCTACTCCTCGGTCAGCCACCTGGGCTTCTGCGTGCTGGGCCTGGTGGCGCTGACCCACACCGCCGTCGAGGGCGCGATCTTCGTCATGCTGGCCCACGGCATCGCCACCGGAGGGCTCTTTTTGGCCGTCGGCGTCATCTACGAGCGCCGCCACACCCGGCTGATCAGCGAGTTCGGCGGGCTGACCAAGGTCGTGCCGCTCTTTGCCACCTTCTTCATGATCATCGTCTTTACCAGCGCCGGCCTGCCGGGCCTGGCCGGCTTCGTCGGGGAGTTCCTCGTCATCGTCGGGACCAGCGGCAGCCAGGTCCTCTTCTTCGACGAGGCCTCCTTCCTCATCGGCGACAAGTTCGGCCCCGAGACGATGGCCTTCGTCTTCGCGGCCCTGTCGGCCACCGGCGTCATCTTCGGGGCCGTCTACCTCCTGTGGATGTTCCAGCGGGTCATGTTCGGCCCGCTCAAGAACCCCAAGAACGAGCACATGGAGGACCTGAGCGGTCGAGAGATCGCCTACTTTGTCCCCCTGATCCTGGCTTGCTTCGTCATGGGCTTCTTCCCCGAGATCTTCATGAGCAAGATGCACACCAGCGTCGACGCCTTCATGGCCCGGATGCAGCCCGGCATCGAGAAGAAGGTCTCGGAGCGCTTCGATCGGCAGCGACAGGCCGCCTCGACCATCAACTGGGACAAGGCCCGCGGCGCCGTTCAGCTCAACGACAAGGTCGACCCGGACGCCATCGCCCGACGCGCCGCGGCAGCGAAGGCCGCTGCCGACGCGCAAGCCGGGCAGGGGGCCGACGACCTCGACCCCAGGCGCCGCCTCGCCGAGGAGATCCGCAACAACCCGGGCGCCGTCGGCCCCGGCGCGCGGATCAACCTCAAGCCCGGCTTCCTCAACCGCATCAAGGCCGCCAAGGGCGCCCAGGCCCAGGACAACCCCCCCGCGGGCGCAGAGGCACAGTGACGCGATGAACTACCTCCCCGACGTCTCCGATCTACGGCTGATCTCCCCCATGATCACGCTGAGCATCACCGGGATGCTCGTGCTCATGATGGGCGTCTTCCACCGCACCAGCGCCAGCCGCAAGTACCTGGCCTGGATCTCGATCCTCGGCCTCTTTCTGGCCGGCGTCGACACCGCCTACCTGCTCTCCTCCGACGTCAGCCGGGTCATCTTCGGCGGCATGGTCGCCGTCGACAGCCTCAGCCTCGTCTTCTCCCTGATCCTCATCCTCTCCGGGGCCCTGGCTTGCCTGATCAGCCCGGCCTACCTCGAGAGCCACCGCATGGAGCGCGGCGAGTACTACGCCCTGCTGCTCTTCTCCCTCGTCGGCATGATCACCATGGTCTCGGCCGCCGATCTCTTCGCCGCCTTCATCGGCCTCGAGATGATGTCCATCCCCATCTACTGCCTCGCCGGCTTCTTCAGGCACTCGAGCAGGTCCGCCGAGTCCGCGATGAAGTACTTCATCCTCGGCGCCTTCGCCTCGGCCCTCTTCCTCTACGGCATCGCCTTCTTCTACGGCATCACCGGCACGACCAACCTGGCCGAGATCGCCCGCGTCCTGGGCTCCGGCCCCTTCTGGCTCGAAGACGGCGTCCGGGCCGACACCGGCGCTCAAGTCCTCAAGCTCGACCTGCTGCCGGCCATCGCCATGGTCATGATCCTCGTCGCCTTCGCCTTCAAGGTCGCCGCGGCGCCCTTCCACATGTGGACCCCCGACGTCTACCAGGGCGCCCCCTCCTCCGTCGTCGGCTTCATGGCCACGGCCGTCAAGGCCGCCGCCTTCGGCGCCCTCATCCGCGTCTTCACCACCGCCTTCTTCGCCCAGGGCGCCCGGATCAGCGACACCGGCTGGCTGGTGACCCTCTTCTGGCTCGCCCTCTTCTCCATGGTCCTGGGCAACCTCGTGGCCATCGTCCAGAAGGACGTCAAGCGCATGCTGGCCTACTCCTCCATCGCCCACGCCGGCTACCTCCTGGTCGGCTTCACCGCCGCCAGCGTCACCGGCCAGTCCTTCGCCGAGATGGACGCCGTCGTCTTCTACCTCCTGGCCTACCTCTTCTCCACCATGGGCGCCTTCGCCGTCCTGGCCTGGTTCGGCAAGCGCGGCCAGGAGTGCACCA
Source organism: Pseudomonadota bacterium (assembly GCA_005804885.1). Lineage (GTDB taxonomy): Bacteria > Myxococcota_A > Bradymonadia > Bradymonadales > SYOX01. The sequence goes on along the minus strand of SYOX01000347.1, from coordinate 36,639 downwards.
CCTACGACGACCTGGCCGGCGTCGCCGACAATCACCCCGGCGCCGCCCTGGCCATGACCCTCTTCATGCTCTCCAGCGCCGGCATCCCCCCCACGGCGGGCTTCGTCGCCAAGTTCTTCGTCTTCAAGGCCGCCGTCGAGACCGGCGAGCGCCTCTTCATCATCCTGGCCGTCGCCGGCGTCCTCGTCTCCGTCGCCGGCGTCTACTACTACCTCAAGCTCATCGTCAGCATGTACATGAAGAGCCCCCGGCGCGAGGTCATCGCCCTGGGCGGCTTCGAACTCAAGGCCGCCATGGTGGTGTGCGCCGCCTGCACCCTCCTGCTCGGCGTCCTGCCCGGCTCCGGCCTGGAGCTGGCCTCCGACGGCATCTCCAACACCAGCGGCCTGCCCGCCGAGATCAAGGCCGGAAAGGGCGCCGCCCTCATCCCCACCCCGCCCACCCCCGAGCAGGCCGACGCCGCCCTCGGCCTGCCCTGATACCAGACCACAGCCGAGAGACTCACTTTGTGGGCGGTCCAGGCAGCGCCCTGAGCCAGTGCCATCACTCGGCGGTGCAGTGCACCAGCCTCGCTCAGGCCCAGGCCCAGGCCATCCCCCTGTCCTGGCCCACAAAGCAAGCCCTTCGTCTGTGGTCTGGTATGACGCGCGGCGCGCCGCTCAACGCCCGACCGGGGAGGCCGCTCATCCCAAGATCGCAAGCGGGTTTGAGGGGCCGACGGGAGCCAGACCCGTCAGCCCTCCAGCCCTACGGCAGATCCGTCCAGATGCGACATCACTCTGAGAAGGCCGCGATAAAACCGTAAATCGCGTCGGCGTAACCCGCGCCGAGCTTGCTGGGCAGATCGTCGTGGCCCGCGCCGTCGACCGCCCTCATCATCTTCGGGCCCTTGATCCGCCCATAGAGCCGCTCGGCGCCCTCCAGGGGCGCCACCGCGTCCTCCCGACCGTGGAGCACGAACACGGGCACCCTCACGTCCGACAGGCCAGAGAGCTCAAAGTCACGGTGGAGCAGCAACTCAAAGGGGACGATCGGCACCACCTCGGTCAGCCGCCCTGACAGCGAAGGGGCGGCGCCCTGGAGGATGATGCCCTCGACGGGGCGCTCCCGGCTGAGGTGGAGCGCCACGGCGGCCCCCGCGCCGTCCCCCATGACGAAGACCTTGAAGGGCTTCGCGCCCCGATCGCCGATGATCCAGTCGTAGGCCCGCGGCGCGTCGTTGAAGAAGGACTCCGCGTCCGACCACCCCTCGCTGCCTCCGTAGCCCTGCTGCCCGAAGATCATCACGTGCAGCCCCTTGGCCCGGAGGCCGTCGAGCGCCACGGCCTCGATCTCCGGCCTCGACGACAGGCCGTGCAGGTAGAGCACCGTCCCGAGCCGCTCCGTGTGGGTCGACTCGCCGAACCAGCCCACCAGAGAGCGCCCCTCGGACGAGGCGAACTGCACCTTCTCCCAGCCCATGTCCCCCTTGAGGCGCCGCTCGTCCTTGATCTGGACGGTGGAGCGGCGAAAGAGGAGCAGATCCTGCGCGGCCCAGAAGCCGCCGACCACCGCGACGTAGCCGATCACCAGGGTGACAAAGAGGCGGATCACCCTGCCCGACCAGCTCACCTCGACGCCCAACTCCACCCGCTCGACCGGCGGCGCCTCCATCTTCACGGAGGGCGCCCCGCTGCGGGTCGCCCGCGTCTCGGGGATGGGCAGCGGCTGGTGGAGGCCCGGCGGCGAGGCAGGGCGGCCATCCCCCGGCAAGGCCTCAAGCGGCGCCCCGGCGACGGGCAGCCCCCCAGGGCGCCAGAGCGACAGATCGTCGACGACCTGCCGCGCTGGCGCCCTGAGCGGAGGGGCGTCGGGGAAGCCCCGCGCGGGGGCCGCGGCCTGCTCGGGGGCGGGGACGAAGGGGATCGCTCTGGCGAGCGGCTTGCCGCCCCCCGGCGCTTGAGGCGCCAGGGGGCGCGCCGCGATCTCGTTGGAGAGGGTGTCGTCGACGCCGAGGGAGGCGCGGGTCGGCGCGGCCAGCTCGGTCGGGGTGGTCAGGTCCACGGAGATCGTGTCGTCGGCGCCGAGGACGGCACCCTCGGCGCCGCCCAGCTGCGCGCCGTCGAGCGCCGCCAGCAGCGCCTCGATGGAGTCGTAGCGGTCTTCGGGGCGGCGCTCGGTGGCCCTGGACAGCACGGCGCGCAGGGCCACGGGCAGCGCCGGGTCCTCCGGGCTGACGGTGGGCTCAGGCTTGAGGTGCTGGTAGAGGACCTCGGAGACCTCCTGCTCGACGATGGCCGGGCGGCCGGTGATCATCTCGTAGAGGACCAGGGCGGCGGCGTAGAGGTCGCTCTGGACGCAGGCGCCCTCGGGGGTGACCTGCTCAGGGGCCATGTAGCGCGGCGTGCCGACGACGAAGCCCGCGCCGGTGATCCCCGCCGGCGTGCCGGCCCGGGCGCGGCCGTCGCGCTCAGTGGCGCGGGCCAGCCCGAAGTCGATCAGCTTGATCCGCTCCCGATCGGTGTAGCGCGGGGAGGTCGAGGGGGTCAGCGCAACGAGGATGTTGCTCGGCTTGCTGTCGCGGTGCAGCACCCCCTTGCGGTGCGCGACGCGCAGCGCGACGGCGAGCTGCCGAAAGAGCCGCAGGGCCCGATCGATGTCCATCGGCGCGTCGCTCGCGATGATCTCGTTGAGGCCGCGGCCCTCGATGAACTCCAGCGCCAGGTAGGGATCGCCCTCGGGGGTCAGGCCCGAGCCGATGTAGCGCACGATGTTGTCGTGGACCAGCGAGGCCCACAGGACCGCCGCTCGCTCAAAGCGCGCCAGCGACTCCGGGCGGCGGTTGGAGGCCAGCACCTTGAGCGAGACCCGCTGACCCGTGCGGACGTCCACGGCCAGGAAGACGCGGCTGCTGGCCCCAGCGCCGAGGGGCTTGATCAGCCGGTAATGATCGATGGTCGTGTCAGCTTCCAAGGTTCGCCGCGCGGTTGAGGTTCGACATTCAGGGAGCCCCTCGGATATGCTGTCCGGGCGCAAGGAGGGGCCGGCGACGTCCGGCAGGCTTCACCGGACAGAGCCTGCCACGTCCAGAGCGGAAAATCTACAAGGGCCCAGGTTCGCAGATCGGGCGTCTGCCGGGCGGGACGCCTCCGCGCCCTTGCGGCGCGCTCAAAGACCTGCTAGCGGAGTCTGAGCGCGTGGGCGCTCGATCAGAGAGGGGATGACATGAGGGAGATGGAGAGCAGCCAGGCGGCCTCGCCGGGCGAAGAAAGCAACCTGATCCCGGCGCTCAAGCCGCCGGTCAGCTCCGAGGATCTCAAACACCGGAGCGTGGTCGAGGGCGAGTTCTGGCGCAAGATCCCGGCCTACGCCGACGTCGACACCGAGACCTTCCTGGATCACAACTGGCAAGCCCGCAACTCCATCACCAAGCCCAGGAAGCTCCTCGAGACGCTCCAGGACATCGCCCCGGCGGACTTCTACGAGGACGTCGCCCAGGGCTTCGCCCGCTCCCCGATGAGCGTGCGCGTCTCGCCCTACCTCATGAGCCTGATCAACTGGGATGACCCCTACCTCGACCCGCTGCGCATCCAGTTCATCCCCGTGGCCTCGCGCCTGATGGCCGATCACCCCATGCTCGTGCTGGACTCGCTGGCCGAGCAGTCCGACGCCCCCGTCCCCGGCCTCACCCACCGCTACGTCGACAAGGCGCTCTTCCTTCCTCTGAATACCTGTCCAGTGTATTGCCGCTTCTGCACCCGCAGCTACGCCATCGGCCCCGACACCGAGCAGGTCGAGAAGGCCTCCCTGCGGATCAACATGGAGCGCTGGGCCCAGGCCTTCGATTACATCCGCTCGCGGCCCGAGATCGAGGACATCGTCGTCAGCGGCGGCGACGCCTACCAGCTGCGCCCCGAGCAGATCGAGTCCATCGGCATGACGCTGCTCGAGATGCCCAACATCCGGCGGCTGCGCTTCGCCACCAAGGGGATCGCGATCATGCCCCAGAAGATCCTCACCCACCCCGAGTGGGTCGAGGCCATCGGCAGGGTCGTCGACAAGGGCCGCGCGCGCTCCAAGGAGGTGGTGATCCACACCCACTTCAACCACCCCAACGAGTTCACCTGGATCAGCCGCGAGGCCACCGACAAGCTCATGACCCGCGGCATCATCGTCCGCAACCAGTCCGTCATGCAGCGCGGCGTCAACGACACCGTCGAGACCATGCGCCTGCTGGTGCGCCGCCTGGGCTACTTCAACGTCCACCCCTACTACGTCTACACCCACGACATGGTCAAAGGGGTCGAGGATCTGCGCGCCTCCATCGCCCAGGCCGTCGAGGTCGAGAAGGGCGTCCGGGGCTCCACGGCGGGCTTCAACACCCCCACCTTCGTCTGCGACGCCCCCGGCGGCGGCGGCAAGCGCGACGTCCACTCCTACGAGATCTACGACCCCGCCACCGGCGTGGCCGTCTACACCGCGCCGGCCGTCAAGCCCGGCGCGCACTTCATGTACTTCGACCCCATCCACACCCTGCCCGAGGACGGGCAGGAGCGCTGGAGGGACGAGGCCCAGCACCCGCTCATCATCAACGAGGCGCTTGAGAAGGCCAGGGACGCCGCCGCCTCCATGAGCTCCCACAGGGCGCGCTGATCGACGCGGGGGTCTGGATGCGAGTCAGCGTTCGACGCGCCACAGCACCACAAGGTCGCCTCGCGGCGCCCGCGATCTGCCTCATCGCCTTGCTCGCCGCCGCCTGCGGCGACGCGACCCCTACCGATCAGCCCGACCCTGACGCGGGCCGCTACGAGGGCCCCGTGGACCCCTGCGAGGTCCAGGCGCCGCCCACCTCGGGCGAGGTCGTCCCGGCCGATCTGGCCTCCGCCGCCCACCCCGTCGTGCTGCCCGCTCTGCGCGAGGGCCACCTGCGCCAGATCACCGCCCCCATCCGGGGCTCAAGCGCCAGCGCGCTGCTCTCCGGGGCCTTGCCCGAGGGCCTGTCGCTGCGCGACGGGGTGGTCTTCGGCAAGGCCGCTCCCGGCACCTCCGGCGGCGACGAGGCCCGGATCTACCGCTTCGAGGTCGCGCCCGACGACCCCGACGCCGCCTTCCCGGTCGAGGTCCGGATCGCCGTCTACCCCCCCGGCCCCGTCGAGGCGCCCGACGACCTCAGTTCGATACCCCGCTACTTCGAGCCCGGCCCCTACCCGGTCTGGAACACCCAGCCGCTGGAGTCCTGCCCCCAGAACCCGACCATCGACCTCGTGGGCGACGAGCCCGACGTCGACATGTACGTCGTCTACCCCACGGAGGGCGACCCGACCCGCACCGGGCAGGGGCCGGTGGCCGAGGGCCGCTGGCCCGTGATCCTCTTCGCCCACGCCAACAACGATCGGGTCTGCGACATCAACGAGCGCTACCTCTCGCTGCACGACCACTGGGCCAGCTGGGGCTTCATCGTCGTGGCCGTCGACGGCACCTTCACCAACTGCAACAGCGGCACGCGCGCCAACATCGAGCTGCGCGCCGAGGGGCTGCTCAAGGCCCTGCTTCGCCTGGAGGCCCTCCACGACGACCCCACCAGCCGCCTCTACGGGCGAGTCGATCTCGACAACGTCGTGCTGGCCGGCCACAGCCGCGGCGGCGGCGCGAGCCTCCTGGCCGCCTCCCTCGACCCCCGCGTCAGGGCCGTCATCGACCTCCAGGGCGTCGACATGACCAGCTTCGGCTTCGGCGACGACCCCCTCGCGCCCGTCCCGGTCATCGGCCTGACCGCCGGCGAGGACGTCGACCTGAACTACCCCATCGTGGAGCCGACCGAGGACCAGCTCTCCGGGCCCTACACCTGGGTCAACCTCAACGGCGCCATCCACGCCTACACCGCCGACACCGCCCCCATCGAGCCCGACGATCTGCCCCTGATCAGCCAGCAGCAACAGCATGATCTGACTGAGTTTTTCACCACCGCCTTCCTGGACCGCTTCGTCGGCGTCGGCGACGGCTCGCCCCAGAGCGCCCCTCGGACCCCCAGCCCGCAGGCCGCCCCGGCGCTCTTCAGCCACGCGGGCGCTCGCCTCGTCGACGCCGAGATCTCCGGCCTCGGCGTCTTCGTGCGCTGGAACCAGCGCTTCGCCACCGCGCTCGTCATCGACCGCTTCGACGGCCCGAAGACCCTCGACCCGGCCTCGCTCAACGATCTCGGCGGGGACAACGTCTTCGAGGACCTGGCGCGGGCCGACGAGGTCCTGACCTACATCCCCGACGGCGGCAACCGCCGCAATGTCCACCTCAAGGCCAACGCCCTGCGCCTCGTCGCCCGCGCCGAGGGCCCGGGCGTCTTTCGCACCTTCCTCAGATCCGACCGCGAGCCCGAGCCCGTCGACCCTGGCGCGACCCTCCAGGCCCGCGTCAAGGGCCCCGACCAGGGCCCCGCCGGGATCGCCGCGATCGAGATCCTCACCCCCGAGGGCGCCGCCCGCCTGCCGCTGGCCGACTTCATCGGCCCCGAGCCGCTCAAGAACCGCTTCACCCAGCTGAGCGTCCCCCTGGACGCCTTCCCCTTCCCGCAGGCCCCCGCCGCGATCACCTCCGTGGCCGTGATCCTGGAGTCTGGGACCCTCTTCATCGACGATCTCCGCATAGACTGAGGCCCACCATGACCTTCGATCTCTACAACCCGACCGAGGCCCACCAGGCCCTCCGCGAGGTCGTCCGCGCCTGGGGCCTTGAGCACGTCGAGCCCCAGGCCAGAGCCCACGACGAGTCCGAGACCTTCAACGAGCCCCTCTTTAGACGCCTCGGCTCGGAGCTTGGCCTCTTCGGCGTCACCATCCCGGAGGAGGACGGCGGCGTCGGCCTCGACGCGGTCGCCTCCGTCATCATCATCGAGGAGCTCAGCCGCTTTGACCCCGGCCTCATGCTCAGCTACCTCGCCCACGACATCCTCTTCACCAACAACTTCTACCACTGCGCCAACGACGAGCAGCGCGCCCGTTTCTTGCCCGCCGTCATCAGCGGCGCCTCCATCGCCGGCATGGCCATGAGCGAGCCCGGCGCAGGCACCGACGTCCTCGGCATGACCACCCGCGCGGTGCGCCGCGGCGACACCTACGTCCTCAACGGCACCAAGCAGTGGATCACCAACGGCTCCTGCGGCGACCTCTTCCTCGTCTACGCCCGCACCACCGACGATCCCGCCGACCGCCGCGGCGCCTGGTCCGCCTTCGTCGTCGAGGCCTGCTCGCCCGGCTTCACCGCTGGACGCAAGGAGGAGAAGATGGGCATGAAGTCCTCCCCGACCACGCAGCTCATCTTCGAGGACGTCGAGGTCCCGTCGGCGAACCTGCTCGGCCGGGAGGGCCAGGCCCTCAAGCACATGATGCGAAACCTCGAGATCGAGCGCATCACGCTGGCGGCCCAGTCCATCGGCATCGCGCTGCGCTGCGTCGACGAGATGAGCCGCTACGCCATCACCGACCGCAAGGCCTTCGGCCAGCCCCTGAGCCACTTCGGACAGATCCAGCGCCTCCTGGCCGAGTCCTTTGCCCACACCATGGCCGCCCGCGCGCTGCTCTACGACGTCGCCCGAGGCATCCGCGCCGACAACCGCCAGTCCCTCCTGGCCGCCTCCGCCAAGCTCGTCGCCACCGGCGCCGCCGAGGTCGTCGCCCGCAATGCCATCCAGATCTTCGGCGGCCACGGCTACACCCGCGACTACCCCGTCGAGCGCATGCTGCGCGACGCCATCCTGCTCTCCATCGGCGGCGGCACCAACGAGGCCATGCAGAAGAACATCGTCTCCGACCTCGTCAGGCTCCACCGCTGAGCCCGCGCCTCCTCTCCCCCCGACCCTGCTCCCCCCCGAGCCCGCCTCGCCTCCCACGAGGCGCGCGGCGGGCTCCTCTCGCTTGCGCCGCGCGCTTTCTCCTTAACACACCTCCTTGTCGCCTCGTCTTCAAGGCGAAGGCTCCGTCACGAGGGCGATTGTCCTTGATTTTGTTCAGAGTTGCGTATCGCGGTGGCGCTTCGTAGCTTGATCGGCGGCCACACACGAACCGAGGCGTTGACATGCTCTCTCTCCATTGGACGATCCGCGCCGGGCTCACCACGGCGCTCGCGCTGTGCCTGTGCGGGTGCTCGGGTTCGGGTTCGTCGGGGCCCGAGGAGCCCGGCGGCTTCGTCGAGGCCCAGCCCGAGCCCGAGCCCGAGACCCCGGACCCCGTCGTCCCCCCGCAGGTCAAGGACGTCGCCTTCCTCTCGCCGGTCGATCACCTCGTGCGCGCCTCGATGGCGCTGCGCGGCGTGCGCCCCTCCGTCGAGGATATGGAGGCGGTCCGCGACGACCCCGACAAGCTCCCCGGCCTCGTCGACGCCTACCTCGACTCGCCGGCCTTCGGCGAGACGATCCGGGAGATGTACGACGAGGTCTGGCTGCTGCGGGCCTTCCTCTTCATGTTCGCGCCGCGCGGCGAGTACGAGGGCATGGACATGGTCGAGTTCGACAACTCCGTCGGCGAGTCGCCCCTTCGCCTGATCGAGCACGTCGTCATGAACGACCGGCCCTTCACCGAGATCGTCACGGCCGATTACGCCGTCGCCAACGAGTATGTCGCCACGGTCTGGGGCATGGATTATGACGGCGACGGCCAGGAGTGGATCGAGACGCGCTACCCCGAGCCCGGCCGCCCTCACGCCGGCATCCTCTCCGACTCCAAGCTCTTCATCCGGCACTACTCCGCCCCGCTCAACGCCCAGAGAGGCCGGGCCAACGCCATCTCCAAAGGGCTGCTCTGCTTCGACTTCCTCGCCCGCGACATCGACGTCTCCGGCAATGTCGACCTCTCAGACCCCGAGGCCGTCAAGAACGCCGTCAAGAGCCCCGCCTGCGCGAGCTGCCACCAGACCCTCGACCCCCTCGGCGGCTTCTTCTGGAGCTACGAGTACTTTGTCTTCCCCTCCGACACCCAGCAGTACCCCATGAGCACCTGGCGGCCCGAGTACGAGCAGCACCGCCCCTTCTTCTCCGGCCGCGAGCCCGGCTACTTCGGCCTCGAAGCCGACGACCTCCAGGACCTCGGCGCCCGCATCGCCGCCGACCCCCGCTTCGCCCAGTGCGCCGCGCGGCGCTTCTACGGCTACTTCGCCCAGGTCGATCCCAAGGAGGTGCCCTTCGATCTGGTCGCCCACCTCCAGGGCGCCTTCGTCGACAGCGGCATGAGCGCCAAGGCGCTGGCCAGGGCGGCGGTCCTCTCCGACGCCTTCCGCGCCTCCCACGGCGAGTCCGAGGCCGCCGCCGCCGACCTCGTTGGCCTCAAGAAGCTCCGCCCCCGCGACGCCAGCCGCATGATGGCCGACCTGACCGGCTTCACCTGGCAGACTCGCGTTGATTTCTCCATCTTCGCCGAGCGCGGCGTCACCTCGCCCTACGGCACCATCGACCTGATGAAGGACACCCTGCTCGGCTACGAGGTGCTCATGGGCGGCCTCGACGACTTCGTCGTCAACCAGCCCGTCCACACCTTCAACCCCACCATGAGCCTCGTCATGCAAGCCTTCGCCACCGAGGCCGCCGGCTTCGTCGTCGATCGCGACCTCGACGCCATCGGCCCCATCCGCGCGAAGCTCCTGACCGAGGTCGACGAGGAGGAGCGCGACGAGGCCGACCTCCGCGCCCAGCTCGCCCAGCTCCACCTCCGACTCTTTGGCGAGTTCGTCGAGCCCGACGGCGCCGAGGTCGACCTGAGCTACGAGCTCTTCGACGCCGCCCTGAAGCTCTCCGACGACCCGCGCAGAGCCTGGAAGACCACCCTGACGGCCATGCTCCAGGACTCCCGGCTGCTCTACTACTGATGGATCGACGCGGGCCCGCCGCGAGGACTTGCGTGATGAAAAGAACAATCAAGACAGCGTGTTGCGATACAGCCCAGGGGGCGCGTGGGCTTCGGCGGGCCGAGCCCGAGGGCGCCATCGGCCTCGACTCCGGGCTCAGGACGCAGGGGAGGGCAGGGCGATGAAAGAGGGGATCTCTCGGCGCGCGCTCCTGGCGGGCGGCGCGGCGGCGCTGGCCGCGGGCGGGCTGCTGCCCTGGTGGCGCAATCTGGCCGTGGCGCAGGGGGCGCCCGAGCGCCGAAACCTCGTCCTCGTCTTCGCGGGCGGCGGCTGGGACGCGACGGCCTGCCTCGACCCCAAGCAGGGCCTGACGACCATCGACTCGCCCGCAGGGCAGATCAAGGCCTTCGGCCGGCTGAACATCCTGACCGGCAGCGACAGGCCCGCGGTCGAGCGCTTCTTCAACGATCACGGGGACATCAGCGCCGTCGTCAACGGCGTCGAGGTGCGCTCCATCGCCCATGAGGAGTGCACCCGGCGCATCATGACGGGGACCAACTCCGATCAGAGCCCCGATCTCGGGGCCATCGTCGGCGTCGAGCACGGCGCCGATCTGGCCGTCCCCTACATGATCCTCGGCAACACCGCCTTCACCGGGCCGCTGGCCGGCACCTCGGGCCGCGCCGGCACCACGGGGCAGATCGTCACCGTCATGGACCCGAGCGGCGCCTACGAGCCCCCAGGGGGCCGCCGCAAGCCGCGCTACTCGCCCGACGAGGAGGAGGCGGCCTTGATCCGCGATTACGTCAAGGCCCGCTCTCAGGCCGACATGGACCGAAGGGCGCAGCGCGGCCTGAACCGCGCCAGGATGGAGGATCTGCGCTCGTCGCTTGACCGCGGCGACCGCCTCAAGCGCCTCTTTGCCAACTTCGGCGAGCGCACCTTCCAGTTGGAGTACCGGCCTCAGATCGAGTTGGCCGTCAAGATGCTCAAGGAGGGCATCTCGCGCACCGTCATGATCGAGCACCCCGGCGACTGGGACTCGCACAACGACAACGACGCCAGGCAGCTGCCGCTCTACCAGGATCTCTTCGACGGCCTCAGCGATCTGGCCCGCCGCCTGGAGGCCGGCGGCCTGCTCGACGACACCGTCGTCGTGGTCATCTCGGAGATGTCGCGCACGCCGAAGCTCAACGATCAAGCCGGCAAGGACCACTGGCCCGTGACCAGCGCGCTGGTCTTCGGCGGCCCCGTGGCCGGCGGCAAGACCCTCGGCGGCACCACCGATCTCTTCGAGTCCGCCCCCACCAACCTCGCCAATGGCCGCCTCGACCCCGAGGGGGGGCGCCTGACGGCCTCGAACTTCGTCGCCGGCGTCCTCGACCTAGTCAACGTCGACGCGGGCGACCACCTGCCGGGGACCGCCATCCTCAAGGGGCTCAAGGCGTGAGGCGCGCACCCTTCAGCGCGGCCAGCCCCCGGCTCGCCCGAAGCTCCGACCACGCGGGCGAGCCTCAAGGCCTGAGGCGCGAGACCTTCCACTCGTCCGCACAGGCGCGCGAGGCGCTCTGCCGGCCAGACCTCGACGCGGCCCGCTGGTCCTCCGCGTTCGGGCGGGCGCCCGTGCTCGCCGCGCTGGCGCTGGCGGCGATCGTCGCGCTCATCGCCGGGGGTTGCGGCGAGGAGCCGGCGGAGGAGGCGCCGACGTGCATCTCGGGGGGCTTCGTGGTGGACTGCGGCGCTCAGGAGCCGGAGCCTGAGCCGGAGCCTGAGCCGGAGGAGGCGCCGCCGGGCTTCGGAGAGCGCGAGGTGGTCATCACCTGGGAGAGCTTCGAGGATCGGCCTTGCCCGCCGGACAGCGTCTTGAGCTACGCGAACTTCGGCCAGCCCTTCATGCTCAACTGGTGCACGGGCTGCCACAGCGGGGATCTGGCCGCCCGTGATCGGGCCGGGGCGCCCGTGGGCGTCGACCTGGACACGCTCCGGGGCGTGCGGGACCATGCGGCCCGCATCTGGGCCAGATCGGCCGACGACAACCTCACGATGCCGCCCGTGGGAACTGCGGACGCGACCGAGCGATTCCTGCTCGGCGAGTGGCTGGCCTGCGGCGCCCCTTGAGCGCCGGCGTGGGGGCGGCGATCAGGCCAGCGCGCCCGGGCCGCCCATCATGAAGCCGCCGGGTGTCAGCCCGAGGAGCTTGACGGCCTCGTCCCAGCAGGACTCCACGGGCGTGTCAAAGGCCAGCGTGTTCTCCAGATCCAGCGGCAGCCACGACCCGCGCGTGATCTCGCCCTCAAGCTGCTGCTCGCCCCAGCCCGAGTAGCCCAGGATGACCTGGAAGGGGCCGGTGCGCTGCCTGGAGATGAAGGCCCGCAGCGTGTCCATCGAGGCCCCCAGCGTCAGGACGTCCCCGACGCTGATCGAGCCCTCGTCGAGGATCTCGTCCTCCTGGCGCTTGTAGAGCACCCAGGCGATGTGGCGCTGCACGGGGCCGCCGAGCAGCACCGGGAGCCCGCCCAGGCCGTTCTGGGCCGCCATGTCGGCCAGATCCTCGTCCACCCCGAAGAGCAGCACGCCGAGGGTCAGCGGCGTGGGCTTGTTGACGATGAAGCCGATCGCGCCGTCGTCGTTGTGCTCGGCCATGAGGATGACGCTCTTCGAAAAATTCGGGTCGTCCATGTTCGGGGCCGCGATCAGGAAACCTGGAGCCAGCTCACTTGGCATCTTCATCCCTCCGGGCGCGCCGAGCCGCGCTTTCGGTGCTGGCGTTCAGTGTATGCGCTCTGGCGCTGCATACAAGGGCCGCAGGGCGTTGAGCCTCCCGAGGGTCAACATCGTGGAAATACTGCGCCCTGGGGAGTCAAGATGGTTGATTTAGCGCGCAACAATCGCCTATGGTGGTGGGTATGGAGACTGAGCGTCTTAAACACTTTTTTGACCTTTCGTTGAGCCTGCTCTGTACGGCGGATGCGGAGACGGGTTACTTCGTCGATCTGAACCCGGCGTGGGAGGCGACGCTGGGCTGGACGGTGGAAGAGCTGCTGGCGCGGCCCTTCGTGGAGTTCATCCACCCGGACGATCTGGCGCCGACCTTCGCGATCATCGAGGACATGGTCCAGCGCGGCCTCAGCGCGGTCAACTTCGAGAACCGCTACCAGCACAAGGACGGCCACTGGGTCTGGTTGAGCTGGGTCGGGGTGGTGCGCGACGGCACCTTCTACTCGTCGGCCCACGACATCACGCTCTACAAGGCCACCCTGGCGAAGCTGGAGCAGGCCAACGACGAGCTTCAGCAGTTCAACTACGCCGTCTCTCACGATCTGCGCGAGCCCTTGCGCGCGATCACCGGCCACCTCGGCGTGGTCGAGACGGTCGGCCTGCCCGAGGACGTGTCGCGGACCTTCAGCTTCGTGGACCGCGCGGCCTCCCGGATGAAGGCGATGCTGGATTCCCTCAATGATTACCTGGAGATAGATCGGGTCGGCGGGGCGCTTTCGCCGGTGGACATGAAGGAGCCGCTGCTTGGGGCCATCGAGTCGCTCCATGCGGCCATCGCCGAATCCTCGGCGCTCATCGAGATCGAAGGCCACTGGCCGAGCCTGGCGGTGGACGCCGCGCAGATCTCGGAGGTCTTCCAGAACCTGCTGGCCAACAGCATCAAGTACCGCAAGGCGGGCGAGCCCGCACGGATCACCGTCAGCGCGAGGCCAGAGTCGATGGGCTGGCGCTTCGCGGTCGAGGACGAGGGCATAGGCTTCAAGCCAGAGCGCGGCAAGCGGGCCTTCTTGATGTTCCAGCGCCTTCACAGGCGCTCCGAGTACGAGGGGATGGGGGTGGGGCTGGCGCTGGTCAAGCGCATCGTCCTGCGCCACGGCGGTCAGGTTGGCATCACGTCCGAGCCGGATCGCGGCACTGAGGCCTGGTTCTGGCTGCCGGGTCTCCCCGAGGGAACAAGCTGATGGGCGAGCCGTTGAAAATCCTGCTTGTCGAGGACAACCCCAGCGATCAAGAGTTGACCCTCCTCGCCTTCGAGCGCCTCAAGATCGTCAACCCGCTGATCTGCGCCGAGGACGGCGAGGAGGCGCTGGACATCCTGGAGTCCAGCCTCGGGGCGCTCCCCGGCCTGATCCTTCTGGACTTGAACATGCCCGGCATGGACGGCCGCGAGTTCATCACCACCGTCAAGGCCGATCCCCGCTTCCTGAAGATCCCCGTCGTCGTGCTGACCTCAAGCGGCGCCGCGGAGGACATCGACGTGGCCTACAGGCAGCACTGCGCCGGCTACATCCGCAAGCCCGTCGATCTCGAAGGGCTCATGCGCGTCGTCAGGATCATCGATCAATACTGGTTCGAGATCGTCGCGCTGCCCGCGCCCTGACCGTCGGATCGATGGTGCGCCGCGGTCATCCCTGAGCACAAGAGCCAGGAGAGAGGATGGCAAGGACGCCAACGTTCGGCATCAAGACGCTCAGCTTGCAGGAAGCGCTTGGAGTGGCCGTGTCCAACGCGCGGCTCCGGGTCGGCGATCCGCTCGCGAGGGTGGCCTTCGTGGTGGCCTCCAAGGCCAACGCCGAGCAGGTGCGGCGGCTCCTTGGCGAGCGCGGGGCCTTCATCCACGTCGACTTCCTGACGCCAGACCAGCTCGTGTCGTCCCTGGGCCTGCTGCCCCTGGTCCTCCAAGGGTTCAGGCCGGAGCCCTCGGGGTGGCTGGGGGCGTGGCTCCACCGCAATGTGCCCCTGATGGCCGAAGCGCTCGGTCGCCACGGGGCGACGTTGAGGCAGCCCGGCTGGAGGGGGCCGATCCAGAGCGCCCTCGGAGAGCTTCAGGCCGGCAGGGTCTCGCCCGCGCAGCTCAGGGCGCTGTCGGGGGAGGGAGGGACGCAGGCGGAGCGCTTCGGCTTGATGGCGGCCATCATGGAGGCGGTCGAGCAGGCCCGCGCCGAGCAGCGCTTCTTGTCCCAGTCGGCCCTGGAGGACAGCGCGCTGGCGCAGATCGAGGCCGGGGCCGATGCGCCCTGTCAGTCCATCCGGGCGGCGATCGTCCTCGGCGACGGGATCCTGTCGCCCGGCGTCAGCGCGGCGCTCAAGGCGTGGTTCTCGTCCAGGGATCTGACCCGCATCGCGCTCCAGCCCCTTGAGCGGCTCTCGCCGGCCCCCTGGGGGCTCAGGGCGGCGGCTCAGGGCGCGCACTTGATCGAGGTGATGCCGACCTTCAGCCGGCTGGGGCACCTCCAGGGCGTGCTCTTTTCTGGCCGCCTGGCCATGTGCGCCGCCCTCGACGACTCCGTCCAGGTGGTCTCGACGCCCGACGAGGTCCGGGAGATGTCCGAGGTGGTCCGCGTGGTTCAGCGGGCCATCGGGGCCGGGGTCGCGCTCGATCGCATTGCCATCGTGCTGCCGGACGCCGACAACGCCTCGGCGCTGGCCGAGGCGCTCCAGAAGGCCTCGATCCCCGCGACGTGGCTGACCGCGGCGCCCTTGATCAACGAGCCTTGCGCGCGCTTCCTGCTCCTGGCGCTCTCGCTGGCGCGCGGAGAGCACACCGTCGCGGCCTTGTTCGACCTGCTGACCCAGCCCGGCGTGATGGGGCTCTCCAGGACAGGCCGGGGGCGCTGGAGGAGCGCCTTGAGCCATTGCCCGCCAGGGCAGGGGATCGCCGGGATCGTCGATCACCTCCAGCAGGCCGAGCGACAGGCGGAGCTTGATGATGAGGAGGCCACGGCGCGCGCTCTGGGCTCATTGCTGGGGGCGATCCAGCAGATGATGGCGTCCATTGACGCCTTCCCCGCCGAGGCGATGGTGGGCGCGCACGGCAAGGCGTGGTCGGCCTTCCTGGAGCGATGGTGGAGGCCCAGCCCGGAGCGCGACAGGGTCATGGCGGCGCTCGACGGGTGGGGAGGGGCGGCGGAGGTCAGCCTCTCGATCTCCGCGGCCTCGCAGATACTCGCCGAAGAGCTCGCCGCGCAGCCCAGCCTGCGGGGCAGCTTGACCCAGGCGACCGTCCGGATCATGCCTCCGATGGGTCTGCTCGGGGGCGCCTTCGATCTGGTTTGCGTCACGGGGTTGAGCGAGGGGCGCTTCCCAAGGCACCCGAAGGAGAACCCGCTCTTGACCGACGCCATGGTCAGGGCCCTCCAGGACAGGGGCGGTCAGCTGGCCACCACCGATCAGCTCATCGAGGTCGAGAAGAGGCGACTGGCCGCGGTCGTGTCGGCCTGCCGTGGGGTCTTGTGGATGTCGTCCCCGAGGACCGACATGCTCGACAGCACCCCGAGGTTGCCCGGGTGGCTCCTGCTCGACGTCCTGTCGACGCTGGAGGGGCGCCGCGTGCGCTACGGGGAGCTCTCTGGCCTGCTCCAGTTCGAGGGCAGCCGGAGCCGCCCGCTGGCCTCCACGCCCGAGGTGGCGCTGGGGCCTGGGGAGTACCTCCTGGCGCGCGCAATCGAGGCCCCCGAGGCCCTGATCCCCGTGCTGGCCTCGCACCCTACGGCGCGAAGGCTGATGCAACTGCACCGCTCGGTGGATCGCCTCCGGCTCGGGGAGGCGGTGATCCCGGACGCCTGGACGGGGCTCGTGTCCAGGGAGCTGCTCGATCTGGGCTTCCTCTCGGGCGAGGCGCTCTCGCCGGAGGATCTGGCCACGCTCGCGCTCGACCCCGCGGGGTTCTTCATGAAGCGGCAGCTGGGGGTGTTTCCCGCACGCAGCCTGCGTCGCGTCGAGGTGGACATGTCCGCCTCGGGGATCCGGCGCGAGGTGCTCAAGCTCGTCCTTGAGGCGGTGGAGTCAGGCGAGGAGCCTCTTGAGGAGGTCTTCGCCCGCTTGTGGGAGGCTCGCCTGGAGGCCATCGCGGCCTGGCTGGGCGTGGACTCGGCCGACGAGGCCGGGCGCAGCCGGGTGGGGATGTGGCGCCAGCAAGGCTTGATGGCCAGGGACACGTTCATGGCGGCGCACGGCGGGCAGCTCGGCTTGAGCGCCGCCGTCGTCCATGAGGGGATCGTGCGCGCCGATCAGCCCTTGAAGATCAGCGGCGGGCGCGGGCGGCTGAGCGAGGGGTCGCTGGTGATGCCTTCGACGAGGGCCGGCGTTGCGCTCAAGGCGAGCCACGAGCACACCTTCAAGGCGCTGGCGCAGGGCTTCGCGCTCCAGCAGGCCGGGCAGCGCGTCGAGCGCCTCGTCGTCGCCGGGGTCGACGGAGGGCGTTGCGAGGATTTTTTCGGGAAGTTCGAGGGTGAGTTTGACGCCCTGCTCGCCTGCGCGGCCCGAAGGGCGGGCGCGGGGTGGTGGCCGATGGTCAACCCGAGCGACCCCTTCGCGCTCGCGCGGGAGAGGGCCGTCGCGGGTGGGGTCCAGCTTGAGCGCGATGGGATCGTCCTGGAGCGCCTGGAGTCCGAGTCATGAGCGATCTCGTTGATCAGGTCGCCCGGCGAGAGGCCGTCGAGCGGGTGGAGCGCTCCTTCGCGATGTCGGCCGGCGCGGGCGCGGGCAAGACCCGCGTGCTGGTCGACAGGCTCGTGCAGCACCTGATGGCGGGGACGCCGCCGCGGAGCATCGCCGCGATCACCTTCACGCGGGCGGCGGCCAACGAGCTCCTGTCCAGGAGCCGGGACGCCATTGAGGAGCGCCTGAGCACCGCGCGAGGCCCGGAGGTCGCTCAACTTGAGAAGATCCTGAGTGAATTCGGTGAGTTGACGCTCTCGACGATCCACAGCTTCTGCCAGGATCTGCTGCGCCAGGAGGCGCTGGAGGCCCGATGGGCGCCCGACACCGAGGTGGCCGGAGCGCTCGGCGCTGGGGCGCTGGAGGGCGTGTACGCGCGCTGGCGCGTCGGGTTTGACGCGAGGCACCCGGACGAGGCGACGCTGATCGTGAGCGGGTGGGCCAACGAGGTGGCTCACTATTACGGCACGCCGTCGATCCGGGGGCTGGCGGACATGCTGCTGGAGAACCGGGATCTCGAGCCCGTCGTCGCGGACCCCGCCCCGCTGGACTGGGAGGAGGGGCGGCGGGCGCTGTCGTCGCTGGTCGGCGATCTGGGGGCCTTGAGGGGGCGTTGCAGGAACCCGGACCAGTGCAAGCTCCTGGCGGCCTCGGCGGGGATGCTGGCCGAGCTGGAGCGGCTGATGGGCGCGCTGGAGGACGCGCGAGGCTGCGTGATGGCCGCGCTGGCGGTCAAGGCGGCCAAGGGTGGGCGCCTTGGGACCGCGAAGGACTGGGCGCCTGCCGACAAGGAGGCCTTCCACGGTGGCCTCAAGGGCTTTGAGGCGTGGCAGAGCGCCTGGTCGGGTCACGTCGGCGCGCAGATCCACAGGGCGCTGGTGGCCGATCTGCGGGTTCACTACCTGCCCTTGATCCAGCAGGCGCGCCTGGATCGCGGTCAGGCGGACTTCGCCGATCTGCTCTTTCGCAGCAAGGCGCTGTTGAAGGAGCACCCTGAGGCGCGCAGGCGGCTGTCGGAGCGCTATGAGGTGCTGCTCATCGACGAGGTGCAGGACACCGACCCCATCCAGGCCGAGGTGGCGGCGCTGTTGACGCGCCCCCCGGAGGCGAAGGGGCCGTGGCACGCGATCGCGCCTGCGCCGGGGAGCCTCTTCGCGGTCGGGGACCCGAAGCAGTCGATCTACCGCTTTCGTCGGGCCGACGTGCAGGTCTGGCACCAGCTCAGGGCGATGATCGGCCTTGAGGGCGCCTCGCTCCAGTTGACGCAGAACTTCCGGTCGGTGCCGGGACTTGTGGCCTGGACAAACGCGGCCTTCGCCGCGATGCCCGACTTCGAGGCCCAGCAGGCCCATCGGCCCCCGGCGTCGCTCGACCCGGTCGTCGTGATCAACGCCGAGGACCCCAACGACGAGATCGACGGGCTGGTGCGCCACCTGCGCTCCTTGAGGGACAGCGGCGCCGAGGTGGTCGACGGCGCCACGGGGGCGCTGCGCCCGCTTCGAGACAGCGACTTCTTGATCCTCATCCCCTCCTGGACCAAGGCCCTGATCATCCAGGACGCGCTCCTGCTCGCGGGCATCGAGTGTACGGTCGAGGGCGGCGCGGGCTTCTTCGAGCGCGATGAGATCCGGCTCGCCCTGGCGGCGATGCGCGCCATCGAGGAGCCCACGGACGGCGAGTCGATCGTCTTCGTGCTTCGGGGGCTCTTCGGGGTCTCCTTCGAGGAGCTGGCGGCCCACAAGAGGGCAGGGGGCTGGTGGTCCTACCTGCACCCCTCTCCCCCGGCGGGGCCCGTCGCCGACGCGCTCAGGCACCTTCGCTTCCTCCACGTTGAGCGGCAGCGGCAGTCCTGGGTCGGCTTGCTCGACGATCTGCTGGAGCACACCGGAGTTGCGGCGGTCTGGGCCCTGATGGGGCGGCGCTGGAGCATCCTGGCCAACCTGGACAAGCTCAGGTCGTTGATCCGGCAGATCGAGCCGACGACGCGCTCGTCTTCGGAGGTGATCGAGGCCCTGGAGGCGCTCAAGGCCAGCGGCAGCGAGGATCTCTCCCGCGTCGACGAGGACAGCCACGCGGCGCGCGTCATGACCTACTTCAAGGCCAAGGGCCTGGAGGCGCCCGTGGTCGCGCTGGTGTGCGCCGCCCGCAAGGAGGCCTCGGTCCAGAGCGCGATCCGGCGCGGCGAGCAGGGCGATCAAATCGCGCTCAAGGCCGGCGCCTCGGTGGTGCCGCCCGGTTGGGACGCGTACGAGGCCGCCGAGAAGGCCGAGGAGCGGGAGGAGCGCCGCCGCTGGATGTACGTGGCCACGACCCGCGCCCGGGATCAGCTCGTCCTGATCCGCAGCCCCAAGGGAAGCGGGCTCTACGATTGCGACGTGGCCGCCATGATGGGATCGCCCGCCGGGGATCTCGACGGCCAACTCCAGGAGGTCGCGCCGGGCGTGGCGATCCGCGCCCACCTGGCCGGCTCGCTGCCCGAGGTCCGCCCGGATCTGTCGACCTTCTCGGGGCTGGACGCGCGCGTCGACGCGCGGCTGGCCGACGAGGGCGCACGCGGGGGAGATCCCGAGGGCGAGCGGCGTCAACAGCGCGCCCTCGGCGCGCTCTCGGCCAGCCGCCGCGCCTCGACCCGCTGGCGATCCGTCGGGAACCTCAACCGGCGGCACCCCGTGGAGTTCGAGGGCGGCGGCGTCGGCCCCCGAGGCGGCAAGATCGTCCACGCCACCATGGAGCACCTCGACCTGTCGCTCCCTCAAGAGGCGCTGCTCCCGCGCGTCCCCGGGCTGGTGCGCGCCTTCGGGGCGATGGCGGGGCTCGATGAGGCGCTGCTGGCGCGCTGCGAGCAGGTGGTCCTGCGGCTCCTGGAGCTGCCCGTGATCCAGGAAGCCCGCGAGGCCCCCGAGCGCTGGCGCGAGGTGCCCTTCGCCTACCCGGAGCGGGGCCTGATCGTCGCCGGGCAGATCGACCTGTGCTTCCCGACGAACAAGAAGCGGACGAACTGGAAGGTCGTCGACTGGAAGAGCCACCTGCCGCCCAGGGACTCCGATCTCCACGCTATCTACCGCAACCAGCTGGCCTATTACACGCGGGCGCTCCTGGCGACCGTCACGCCCTGCCAGCAGGTCGAGGCGATCCTGGCCGGGCCCCACCACGAGATCGGGGAGGCCGACTGGCTCGGGGAGAAGCTGGATATCGTCCACGCCTACCTGACGGGCCTGGTCATGGAGCTTGTCTCGGCGGGAGCCGAGCCCGAGGTGGGGGTCGAGCCCGAGATGACCCCCTACGTCCAGCTGGAGCTGGCGTGGCCCGATCGCCGCCTGGGCCTGGGGCTGGACCTGTCCGAAGCCGAGCTGGGCGCGCTTGAGCGCGAGGGGTGGCAGGTGGCCTCGGTGGACACCTCCGTCGCCTCCTGGCCGGAGCTCGCCGCCGAGGTGGTCTTCGACCTCCTGGGCTTGAGCCGCGAGGACGCAGCCGGGGGGGAGCCATGAGCGCCTTGGAGCTGGCCTTCACCCAGGAATACCAGCGCTCGCTGGTGCGGCTCGATCACAAGCAGCAGGCCCACGTCAACGTCGCGGTGCTCAAGCTCCAGAAGGGCGCGAACTCCAGCGATCTGCACAAGCTCACCGGGGTGCCCTTCTTTGCCTTCGGGGTCAACCAGGGCGCCTTCCGGGTCATCTGCCAGCGCTCCGACGACCTGCTCGTGCTGCTGCACGTCGCCCCCCACGACGCGGCCTACCAGTGGGCCAGCCGGCACAGAGTGGTCCAGATCGGGCGCTTCGTGCGCCTGCTTCGCACCTCGACCGAGGACGATCCCGCCGATCAAGGCCACGAGGACCAGATCACCCCCCTTGGCCCGCTGGCCACGCAGCCCGACAAGGTCTTTCGCCACTTCCACCTCGGCCCTGGCGTCGCCCAGGTCTTGCGCACGATCCCTGACGAGCACGTCCTCATCGAGACGCTGGAGCACTTCCGCGAGCCCCTGGCCTCGGCGCTGCTCGGGCTCGCGACGGACCCGGAGGCGCTCGGCCACCACGTCCGGCAGTTCGAGGCCGCCCTCAAGGCCCTGGAGGCCGCCGCCGAGGCCCCCCCGGCGCCCTCGCTCAAGGAGGCCATCGTCGAGGTCGTCAACGCCGGGGGCTTCTGGATGGCCCCGACCGACGGCGACCAGCTCGCCGAGGTCCTCCGCCACCCCCTGGACGCGTGGCGGATCTTCCTGCACCCCTCCCAGATGCGCCTCGTCAGCCTCGACACCGACGGGGCCTACAAGATCACGGGGGGGCCTGGCACCGGCAAGACCGTCGTCGCCCTCCACCGAGCCCGCCACCTCCTCGCGCACACCTTCGCCGACGACCCCCGGCCCTTGCTCCTGACCACCTTCAGCCGGGTGCTGGCCAAGGAGCTTGAGCGCGGCATGGCGCTCCTGTGCGTCGACGCCCCCCACCTGCTGGGCCGCGTCGAGGTCAAGACCATCACCCGCGTCGCCCAGGACATCCTCGGCGCCTCCGGCGCGCCCTCGACCTTCCTCGACGACGACGCCGTGGACGCCTGCTGGCAAAAAGCGATGAAGTTCGAGGGTTTAGGGCGCAACGAGGGCTTCTACAGAGCCGAGCGGGAGCACGTCGTGGCCCGCAATGGCGCCTGGACCGAGGCCCTCTACCTTCGCACCCCTCGCCAGGGTCGCCGCAGCCGCATCGACAGGCTCGCCCGCCGCAAGGTCTGGAAGGTCCTCGAAGCCTTCGAAGAGGCGCTCTCCAGCCGACACGGCGGCGACGGCGCCAGCCTCGCCCGGGAGGCGACGCTGCGCGTGACCGGGGCGGCCTCGACGCCCTACTGCGCCGTCGTCTGCGACGAGCTTCAGGACGTCAGCGCCAGCGATCTGCGCCTGCTGGCCGCCCTCACCCGCGACAGAGACAGCGGCAAGGTGCGCCCCAACAGCCTCCTGCTCGTCGGGGACAACCACCAGAGCCTCTACCGCTCTCCGATCGTCCTGTCCCGCTGCGGCCTGGACGTCCGCGGCCACGCCAGCGTCCTGCGCCGCAACTACCGGACCACGGAGGGCATCCGGCGCGCCGCCATCGACGTCATCAAGGGCGTCCAGTTCGACGAGGACGAGGACGAGGGCGAGCTGGACGTCCTCGAACACTACACCTCCACCCGCAGCGGCCCGCGCCCCGAGCGCCGGGTCTTCGCCTCCGCGGAGCAGGAGGCCGACTGGATCGTCGAGCAGTCCAGGGCCGAGGCCGGCTTCCCCCTGCTGATCCTGACCCGGACCAACGCCTGGCTCGACGCCCTGGCCGGGCTCCTGCGCACCCGCGGCGTCTCGCCCAAGCTCCTGGCCCAGCACGAGTCGCTCACCGACGACGATCGCGTCGTCCTGTGCAGCCTCCACCGCTCCAAGGGCCTCGAAGCCCCCCGCGTCATCATCGCCGGCCGCCACCTCATCCCTCGACCCTGGGACGGCAAGGGAGACGCGGGCGACAAGCTCATCTGGGAGCGCCAGGAGCGCTGCCTCCTCTACGTCGGCATGACGCGCGCCCGCGACTGGTGCGCCCTGTCCAGCCTGGAGAAGTAGAGCGGTCGACGGGCGAACAAGCCGCGCAGACGGGTCTTCAAGTCGTGCAGACGCAACCATGCCCCCCCTTGGACCTCGCCGTGGTCGGCCTCGACGTCATCGACATCCAGGCCATCCGGAAGCAATGATCCTGGTCGATCCCGATGAACACGAGGCGCAGACGATTTCGGCCCCGTTGAGCTTGACCGCTGAGATCCATCATGGAGCCCCTTGTCATCGAGATCGAGCAGGGGGTGAATGGTGACCTGCCAACAACCTGAGAGCGCCCTGTTGACGTTCAGTTGTTCAGTTGTGCGCAACTGATTGAGCGAGCCATCAGGGGATACCGCATTTGGAAGCCAGATCTGGCGACAGCGACAAGACGACGCCAACGGCAAGGCAGGACAACACACAGAAAGAGCCGAGCGAACCCCGGCTCTGTTCAGGTCATCGTCCGTGAAGAGCAGCGGTCATTCCTCGGCGAGGACGATGAGCTTGTCGCCGGGCTGGAAGGTGATGAGGTCGGACTTCTTGGGGCTGACGCAGACACCGTACGACTTGGCGGCGTCGTTGGCCTGGGACAAGATCTTGTAGCCGAAGGCACACTCCGAGGTCTTGGAACCGGCGGCGGCGGCAATCACCGTCGAGAAGCTCACCGGCACGCCGAGGCGAACGTACTGCTCGATGGGGCGCAGGTAGATCTCGCTGCCCTCTGGGGAGAACAGGCTCTTGAAGACCTGGTTCAATTCTTTGTTTTCGGAAATCTGCGACAGCATCAAGCTCACGAGCCGGTCGCTGACGATGAAGTCATCAGCCTTGGTGACTTCGGCCAGGCGGCGGTTCGCGACGTCGAGCATCTCGCTGACGATGTTGAGGTGCACGCCCTTCTTCTGCGAAATGTCGCGCAGATGGAGCAGGGTGATGATGGTCTTGGCGTCGGCGCGCGAGACGCCGAGGTGGTCGCTGTAACAGAGCACGATGACGTGGTCGTAGGTGGTGACGTCGAGGCCATCGAGGACCCGGCGGTCGGTGGTCTCTTTGCGGTCAAACGTCAGCAGCATGCGCTTCAGGTTGCTGCAGCGGTCGGCGATGATCCCTTCGGCGTCGTCAGTGTCGGCCACGATGTGAACGCTGGAGCCGTCGGGCACGTAGTTGTCGAGTTCGCGCACGACCTGGGCGCCGCGCCAGTTCCATCCGAGTACGAGGGTGCGCTCGGGCTTGTCGGTCGGCGCCGCCGTCAACTGGATTGCGGTCGGGTCGGGTCGGGCCACGGTGCTCGACAGCTTGATGGCGTCGTCGTCTTCGGCGATGACGATGAGCTTGTCCCCCGTGTTGAGCCTGGTCTGCATGGGTGGGTTCAGCATGGGCGGCCCGGTATGGGGGCGAATGCCGATGACCGCGGAGTCTTCGTGAGCCAGCAGGCAGTCGAAGAAGGTGCTACCGACCAGCTGTGGCTCGTCTTTGAAGTATATCTCACCACCGCCAAAGTCGAGCAACTCAGTGTACACAACAGATAGACCCGACTGCCGGCAGGTCTGGGCCATGATGCGGGCGATCAGGTCACCGACGAGGACAAGTTCGACCTCATCCTTGCCGACCATCTCGGCCACTTCAACGTTCTGTGGATCCCGGATTTCGGCAATCAGGTGATATTTGCCCTTCTTGCGATCCGGTGAATTGGTGACGGCCAGCAGGGCCTTGATGACATCGGTGTCTGGGTCTTCGCTCTTGCCGTCGTCGCCGTCGGGAGCAACGACGATGATCGAGCGGGCGGTGTCAACGCTGACGATGCGCAGGTCGCTGGGTTCCACGGGGCTGCCGGTACGACAGATGATCGAGGTGGTTTTCAAATCCTCCACCTTGTCGCGGATGATGTCCTCCATCTCGACCTTGTCCTTGTTGCCGAGGATGACGATCGCGGCGTGCTTGCGGCTGACGTTGGCCTGGATGAGTTCGGTGAGGATGGGGAAGATCTGCTCGGACCAACCAAGAATCACGGTGTGGTCGCTTTCGACGACACGGCCGCGGCCCTTGCGCAGCTCTTCGATCTGGGCCTCGAGACCGGACGACAGAACGCCGATCAAGGTCGACAGGATGAAGATGCCGAACAGGGTCACGAGCAGCATCAGGATGCGGAAGGGCCAGCCCGCATCACCGGCCATGTTGCCGGCGTCAAAGGTGCGCATCAGGGTCTGCCAGGAGCCCTCGATGAAGGTCATGCCCTCCACGGGAGCGGTGCCGTCGTCGCTGTTGAGGCCCGTGACGGCGAGGATGACGCCGAAAACGCTGATCGCCGCCACGCTGATGATCCCCAGCCAGCCGACGAGGGCGATCGTTCCCCGGCTCAGGGTGTTGTCGAAGGCGTAGCGCAAGCGCTCCTGCAGGGTGAACGAGGACGACGACATGAACGCTCCATTCGGTTGACAAGGGAGATCTACGAGACGGTCGGAAGTCTAAAGAGGGTTCGGGCGGTATGTCAACAGCAGGAAGCGATAGCGGACACGTAACCATTCCCCCCCTTGGACCTCGTCGTGGTCGGCCTCGACGTCATCGACATCCAGGCCCTCCGGAAGCAATGATCCTGGTCGATCCCGATGAACACGAGGCGCAGACGATTTTGGCCCAGTTGAGCTTGACCGTCGAGATCCATCATCGAGCCCCTTGTCATCGAGATCGAGCAGGCATCCCAGCCTCCCGCCCTGCCGTCGCCTCCGCCTCGGCCACAACCGGCTCGCCTCCTTGCGACTCCACGAGGGAAACCGTAACGATTACAGATCCTTAGCGACACGCGAGTGACGCCTTCGAACCGGCGCCAGAGGGCAGGACGCAGCTCGTCGGCCATCTGAGCGCCGTAACTCGCGGCGAGCTCTGCGAGGATTTTGGTTCGATTGTCAGCCAGGACGTGGTTGAC
Organism: Pseudomonadota bacterium; assembly: GCA_005804885.1. Taxonomy (GTDB): domain Bacteria; phylum Myxococcota_A; class Bradymonadia; order Bradymonadales; genus SYOX01. The sequence continues at coordinate 10,933 of SYOX01000347.1, read as the reverse complement.
GCCCTCGGGCAGAAGGTGCCTCTCGCTCTCCAAGTGATTGATATGATGAGTAGTTCTCTTGTCAGGCAGGGCCATCTCGGCGGGGGTCTGGCTGGCGTGCAAAGGCCAGGCGCGGGGCTGTTCGCCGAGGCCGACCAGGGCCAGCAGCGACAACTCCAGGCCTTTGTGAGCGCGGTCCTGAGAGGAATCGCAGAAGTTGGCCAGACCGAAGGTGTGCTTGCCGCTCTTGGGGATGAAGGTGGCGTCGATGGCCACAGCCAAGGGGCCGTCGAGCAAAGCGTTGGCCTCAAGGAGGCGGCGATCGAAGCCGGCGAAGTCGAAGGAGCGCCTGTCGGTGTGCCATCGTCGCTGTGTTCTGGGCGAAGCAGCACCGTACCTGTGCAGGTTGGTCATGGTGGCTCTGCCGACGAAGAGACTCAGGGCAGTGATGAGGCTGGCGATGAAACTGCGCTGGGGCTTGGCAAGAGCGGGGATCTGGCTCAGGATCTGCTCGACGGAAGTCATGGGCACCCGTGGACAGGGTTGGGTTAGCAACTGTCCCTTTACCATGGGTGCCCTGCCTTTCGAACTCCCCGCCTTAGGTCTCAAAAACTGACCGGACCATTGATCCCGCAGCGGAAAGGATCGCCTGGTTCAAGAATGAGTGTCGAGTCGCTGGTCACCCAGGCAGAACCAGTGATTGTCGGAATGACGGCAGTCGGACGGCCATCGACGCTGGCTGGCTGCCAACTGCCCTCGAACATGCTGCCCACAATGCTTTCTTGGCGCCACACACTCCCAGCGGCCAGTTTTTCGTCCGCGGCGAGGCAGGCAAGTTTCGCACTGGTCCCTGTTCCGCAGGGAGACCGATCGTAGGCGCTACCGGGACACAACACGAAGTTCCGACTGTTGTTGCTGCTGTCGGTGGGCGGACCGAATAATTCGACGTGATCGATTTCGCCACCATCGTCGCCGGTGATGCCCGCGCTCTGCAGCGCCTTGCGCAGACGCAGTGTGAAATCCGTCAGGGCACGAACGTTATCGAGTATCAACGTCTGACCGTGATCGCTGCACAGAAAAAACCAGTTGCCGCCCCATGCAACATCACCCGTCACGACCCCGTGCCCAGGAATCATCACGGACACGGCATGAGAGGTCCGAAACGAGGGGACGTTTTGAATGGATGAGCGATTTTGGTCATGCAATGTTGCCGTGATCACTCCCACTGGTGTTTCGATACGGTGCACGCCGGGAGCAATTCGATTGAGCCATGCCAGTGTGGCCATCAGCCCGATCGTGCCGTGTCCACACATGTGCAGGACGCCCGCGTTGTTGAAGAACACAACACCCGCGCTGCACGCCGCATCGACCGGTTCACATAACAATCCCCCCACAAGCACGTCGGAGCCACGCGGTTCGTCAATCACTGCGCGGCGCAGGTCATCAAAACGATCACGAAGAATCGCTCGGCGCTCGGCCATCGTGCCGACACCGACATCCGGACCACCTTCGACGATGATCCGAGTCGGCTCACCGCCCGTGTGGGAATCAATCACTCGCATAACACACCGTGGAATTATCGGGGACATCGACGACAGGAAGTCTAAAGAGGGTTTGGGCGGTATGTCAACAGCAGGAAGCGATAGCGGACACAAGGGGGTTGAGTGGGTGTCAACGCACGGGTGGGGTGACGAGCCTCAAGGCGTGCTCATCGGGTGGTCGCGCTTGCTCATGGAAGGTTCCTCCAGCACCTGTGGGTCGGTGGTTGCCAATCGTCTCTCACGGCCACGGCGGGGCTCTGAGCTGGGGCGACGCCCTCAGAAGCGGGTCGAGAGGCTCAGGAAGGGCGCGCGGTGGGGGGCGGAGGCCTCGGTGGGATCGAAGCTCTCCAGCGCCTCGACGTAGAGCTGGGCGCGCCAGTCGGCGAGCAGGTCGAGGACGAAGATCGACGCGGCCTGCTCGGCCATCCCTTGCCCGATGCCTTCGAGCACGAGGTTGTCGTCGAACTTGCCGGTCAGCGCCACGCCCACGCCGACCACGAAGATCACGATCTCGGCGGCCTTGAGCCATTCGAAGCTCTCGACCACCTTCTTCATCCTGGCCTGCTCGGCCTCGCGGAAGGCCGCAGGATCGTCGGCCATCTGGGCTTCGAGCTTTCCGACCTGTGCGTCGGTGCGAAAGAAGACCACCGCGCCGACGATCAGCTCCACCACACCCAGGGGCAGGAAGACGTAGGCGATGCCCTTGCGCCTGTCCGAGTCTCCGGCCAGAAACGCCCCCGAGAGCCCCACGCTGGCCGCCCCGAGCGACATGAACCCGATGCCGCTGACGTGCTTCTCCCCCTTGAAGTAGTCCTGCGTGCTCTGAGACATCGCCTCGCCGTCGCTGGCCTGTGCCTGTGCCTGGCCCGACACCAGCAGGGCGCTCAAGACGAGAGCGATGAGAGGACTGAGACGCGCCATGGTGGAGCTCCTTGTCATTGCTGCCTTTGAGGGCGTGGAGAGCATGGATGAGCGGACAGTCAACCCCCTTTCGAGTGACGTGGGCCAAGAGAATGAAGCCCGCGCCCCGCTCTCAGGGGGTCGTGATGGCGTGGGTCAGGCTGTAGGTGGTGGCGCCGCCGCCGAAGTGCTCGACGCGCAAAAAGTAGGTGCCATCCGTCTGCACGTCGAAGCTCAGTGACTCGTTGTCCGTGATCGAGTTCGAGTTCGTCAGGCTCCTCTGGCCGTCGGTGTCGAGGAAGTGGATGTCGATGTCGGCGGTGGCGTGGATAAAGAAGGCGTCGATCTCGATGCGCTGGCCGGCGAGCAGATCGAAGGCGAAGAAGTCCTCGTCGGAGTCGCAGAGCGCCAGAGCGGAGGTGGGGTGTCTGGTCTCGAGGGTCAGCGCGCTCTGGGCGGTGTCGTTGGGTTCGAGCCGGTCGGCGCCGCAGGGGGGCGTGGTGCGGCCGACGCAGGTGTTGCCGTTCTGGTCGCTCAGGCTGCCATCCGGGCAGGTGGTCTGGGCCCAGATCGCGTCGGTGCTGCGCGCCGCGAAGTTGCTGGGGCCGACCTCCAGATCGGAGGTGCCTTCGAGATTGGCGCGGGTGAAGTTGGAGCCTCGCACGAAGACGAAGACGAGCTGTGAGAAGGAGAGATCGGCGTCCGTGAAGTCGCTGGTGTTCAAGCCGCCGGTCTGAAGGCGCAGGCCGCGCAGATCGGCGCGCACGAAGGAGGTGTCGGTGGCGTTGGAGAAGTCGAACAGAGCAAAGCGCATCGAGGCGTCGCTCAGATCGGCACCGATGAGGCGGGAACTGTTGGTGAAACTGGCGAAGTCCAGGTTGGCGCCGCGCAGGTTGGTGCCGCTCAGGGTGGTCAGGTCGAAGGCGGCTCCAGAGAGGTTGGCGCCTTCGAGGTTGGTGCCACCGAAGTTGGTCTGACGGAAACCCTGGCCGCTCAAGTCGACGCCGGGCATCTGGGCGTTGCTCAGGTTGGTGAAGCCCAGGCCGGTGCCATTGAAGACGACGCCGGTGAAGTCGACGCCGCTGGCGTTGGCGCGGGCCAGGCTGCCGCCGTTGAAGACGGCCCCGCTGAAGTCGGCGCCTCTCAGATCGCTGCCTTCGAGGTTGAGCGAGTTCAAGACCATGCCGCTGAAGTTGCAGCCTGAGACGTCGGAGTCGGAGATCTGCACATTGTCCAGGTTGATCCGGCGCAGATCGAGCCCGGCGAGGTTGATGTCGGGGGGCCTGAGCTCGATGTAGCCCGGCGAGGGGAGCGGATTCGGGTTCTCTGGCAGGAGGGTGAGGGTGTCGTAGACGCAACCTCTGCAATCTCGCTCCAGGGTGCTGCCGCTCAAATTGGCTCTCTGGAGATCGATGGTGTCCCAGCTCCCGCCGAAGAAGGTCGAGTTCTGGATGCTGGCCTGGAAGAGGCCCACCTTGTTCAGGATCATCCCTCCGGCGGTGATACGATCGAGCCTGGCGGCGACGAGATACACCTCTTCGAAGCGCGCGCGATCGAGCCTCGCGCCGCTCATGTCGACGCGGGAGAGGTCGACCCCGATGAAGGTGCTGTCGGTGAGGTCCGCGCCGATGAGGGAGGCGTCCCGAAAGCTGGCGTCGAGGGCGGTGACCCCGATCATGATGGCCTGGTCGAGGTCGGCGTTGGCCAGGTTGGTGCCGGTGAGGTTGGCCCCGCTCAAGTTGGCTCGGACGAGAGTGGCGTCGGAGAGGTTGGCATCGGTGAGGACGCTCTGGCTCAGGTCTGTGTTGAACAGGGTGGCGTTGAGCATGTTGGCGCGGCTCAGATCGGCGTTCGAGAGCGTGGCCTGGTTGAAGTTGACGCTGGTCAGGTTGGCGTCGGAGAGATCGGCCGCGTCCAGATCGACCCTGGCCAGCGAGGCGTCGGAGAGGTCGGCGCGCACGAGGCGAGCCCTGGCGAGAGGCTGGTCGTTGAGGATGGCGTTCTTGAGCTCGGCGTCGGTGAGGTCGATGTCGTTGAGGACGCTTCGGGAGAACTCGGAGCTGTTGAGCACGGCCCCCACGAATGAGGCCCCGCTCAGATCGGCGTCGGAGAAGACCACGCCGATGAAGCGGGCCCCATCGAAGACGGCGGACTCGAAGGTCGTCTCCTGGGTGATGACGGCCGTCAGATCGGCGCCCACGCCCTGGACGCCCGAGAGGTTGGCGCGGGCGAGGTTGGCGCCGGACATCTCCACCCGCGTCAGGTCGGCGCCGCTGAGATCGGTGTCGAGCAGGATGGCGCTGAGCAGGAAGGCCTCGCTCAGATCGGCCAGGGAGAGCGAGGCGCCTCGCATGTTGGACTGGATGAGGCTGGCCCCGTTGAGGCAGGCTGAGTCCAGGCGCGTGTTCTGGAGCAGGGCGCTGGACAGATCGGCCCCCTGAAGGAAGACGCCCTCCATGCGGGCGCCCGAGAGGTTGGTCTGTGAGAAGATCACGTCGTTGAGGACGACGCTGCCCAGGTTGCGCTCACCGCAGGGTTCCTCGGGCAGCTCGGCGCCCTCCTCGACGAAGCGGGTCCCCGAGAGGTTGGCGCTGGAGAAGTCCGCGCCGGAGAGTCGCGCGGGCCGGCCATCGATCGCGTCGAGGTCGCAGCCGAGCGCCTGACCTGAGAAGTCCGTGTCGGCCATGTCGGCGCCGAAGAGGTTGGCGCCGGTCAGATCGGCGCCGCTCATCCGGGATCTGGTGAGCGAGGCGTTGGAGAAGTTGGTCCCCACCAGGCGCGCGCCCGTGAAGTCCACCTCGCTCAGATCGGCGCCCACCAGGGAGGCGCCGCTCAGATCCAGCCCGCACAGGTTGGGCGGCTGCCCCTCCTGCTGGCTCTGGAGCCGCACGCCGGAGAGGTTGGCCCCGCGCAGCGAGTCCAGCGCGCGCAGCTCGGCGTCGGTGACGACCTCACCCGAGAGATCGATGTCGGCCCCGTCCAGGCTCAAGAGGCTGATCGCGACATGGACCTGCGCCGAGGTGGCCGAGGCGCTCAGGTGGATGAGCCTGCGCTGGCTGGTGAACCCGGGCCTGTCGGCGACCAGGATGAAGGTGCCGACCGAGAGCCCTTCGAAGATCGTCGACTCGCCGTGCGCGACGAGCCGATCTTCGATGACCTCCTGCTGACTGCTGCCGATCTGAAGGCGCACGAAGCGCTCGGCATCGGGCAACCAGTCGGGCAGGACCTCCACTTCCACGGCGATGGTCCCGTCGATCCTGGGCTCACAGAGATCCCCGCGCCCGTTGCCATCCAGATCGCGCTGGTCTTCGTTGGGCTCCCTGGGGCAGTTGTCGTCCAGGTCCGGGACCCCGTCCCCGTCCAGGTCCTCGTCGCACACATCCCCCAGCCCGTCGTCGTCGGTGTCGAGCTGGTCCGGGTTGACCGTCAGCGGGCAGAGATCGAGGTCGTCGCGGACCCCGTCGTTGTCCAGATCGCCCTCGCAGACATCCCCCAGCCCGTTGCCGTCGCGGTCGGCCTGATCTTCGTTGGGCGCCCTGGGGCAGTTGTCGTCCAGATCCGGGGCCCCGTCCCCGTCCAGGTCCTCGTCGCAGACATCCCCCAGCCCGTCGTCGTCGGCGTCGGCCTGGTCTGTGTTGGGCAGCGAGGGGCAGGTGTCTTCGGCGTCTGGCACCCCGTCGCGATCTCGATCGGCCTCCACGTCCGTCACACACCGACCCGAAAAGCACACGCTCCCCAGCTCGCACTGGACGTCTCCGAAGCACTCGGCTTCGGCGCAGGCCCCACCCTCGCAGATGAGCCCCGTCTCACAGCCCTCGTCGCCCGAGCAGGCGCACGAGATCGCCTTGCAGGACTGCTCGCCCTCGACACAGGCGCCCTCTTCGCAGACCTCTCCCGCGGGACAGTCCGAGTTGAGCCGGCACCCAGGCGTCGGCTCTACCGCCGGCCCTTCCTCGCCGCACCCCGTGAGCATGGCCAGCACACACACGCCCACCAACGCCTTCGTCACCATTTCGCTCACGCTCTTGCTCACTTCGGGTCCCCCTTGATGCACACGCCCGCGACCCCCTCGCCCCACTGGGAGGGATTGTGCATACGCGGTGACTCTGAGATCGCTGCCTACCGACAGAGGCCTCCAACTATAGAGACTCGCGCACCTCGAACCAACCCTCCGCGCCCCCCCACCCGCGCGCTCTGCCCACTTGATGCGCACGGGCGGTCGGTCAGGCCGTTTTTTCGACTTCGTGGCTGCAATGCGTGATCGGCAGCGATCGCCCTGGGCGCCGGACATGATATCTTTACGAAGTCCGCAGGCCGATTTCGTGAGCGCGCGGGGCGATGGCGGCGTGGTTGGAGGCGGCGATCGGCGGATCGGGAGGCCCAGTGCACGGACGACGCGCGTGTGGACACCGAACAGGACGTCGCCTTGGTGCAAGAGGATGCCGCCGAGGCCGATGTCTTCGAAACTGAGCCCGTGTTTGTCGTGGATGTGCTCTCGTCAAGGTAATCCGGTGGCACCTCTCAGCCTGGCTGCCTGGCCGCGGTCGCGGGCAGGCGAATGGTGAATTGGGTGCCGCTGCCCTCGTCGCTTTCGACGGAAATCTGGCCTCCGAGGGCATGGACGATTTTCAAGGCGATGGAGAGCCCGAGCCCTGTTCCTGACCCGACCGGCCTGGTGCTGAAGAAGGGCTCGAACACCTTGTCGAGGTTGTCGGCGGAGATGCCGCACCCGGTATCGGACACCTGGGCCATGACGTCGCCGTCCTCGGACCAGGTGCGCACCGTGATCTCGTTGTAGTCGGGGTGACCCTCCTCGATGGCTTGAGCGGCGTTGAGCAGCAGGTTCACGAAGACCTGACACATCTGCCCACGGTTCATCGAGATCGGCGGGAGGTCGCCGAGGTCCTTGTTCAGCCGCGCCCGGGCGCGGACTTCTCTGGCGGTCATCGACAGCGCGGCCTCGACCACGCTGTTGAGCGAAAGCGGCTCGATGGGCTCCTCGTCGATGCGGGTGAACGCGCGCATCCACTTGATCAGGTCACGGATCCGTCGGGCGCCATCCACCGCGGCCGTCGAGCGCTCATGAATGTCCCGAAGCTCGATGCTCAGCTCCGAGAGCCAGCCACTGTCGACGTGACCCGCGGCAGATTCGTCTCCCGAGGCCTGGCCGTCGGAGAGGCGCCGGATCACCCCGGGCAGGTCCTCGGCCAGGGTCTCGAGGTTGTAGAGGAGGTAGGTCAACGGGTTGTTGACCTTGTGGCTGATGCTCGCCGCCAGCAGACCCACGCTGGACAGGCGGTCCGCCAGCGCGAGCTGAGTCTGCAGTTGCTTGGACTCGGTGATGTCGTTGAGCGTCACCCGGACCCGGTCGCGCCCGCCTTCCCCCTTCTCCGGCAGCCATTCGGTTCGTGCCCAGCGCGGGATGGGCCCCGGCTGCCGGAGTCGAAGGTCGACCTCGTGGCGGCCCCCCGCTGACCGCAGCGCTCGCATGCACAAGAAGAGGGCATCCTGGTCGTCCTCGGCGACGAGCGAGGCGAAGGCCCGCCCGGTCAGCTCGGCGCGGGGCAGGCCGAGCAACTCTGCCGCGCGGAGATTGGCCTCGACGACCCCTCCCACGCCGTCCAACGTCACGTACCCTACCGGCGCGGAGTCGTAGAGATCCACGTACCGGTCGTGGGCCTCGGTCAGGGCCAGTTGGGCCGCGCGCAGGTCCTCGTTCTGCAACTCCAGCTCGACCTGGTGGAGCTGGAGCTCGTGGATGAGCGCATGTGCTTCATCTGGGGACAGGTCCGGGCTGTAGCCCACCCTGTCGGGGCGGGCCAGGCGGGCTTGCGCCCGTGTGCGCAGGTCGTTCAAATCGTTTTTCACACTGTTCTTGACTTCATCTGCCATCGGCCTACCCCCCGACCCATCCTGGCCCGTGACAAACCCCGGGACGTGTCGGATGCATTATTGTGGGCGCCCCTTCCGAGCCGGCTTCTTCGCACGAGACGTCTCGAGCTTGCGCCGGGTCTGTCCGAGATCCTCCGCGCCCTCCTTCACCTGCTGCTCCATGAGATGGCGCGCCAGGGTCACCAGGGTTCGGTCCTCGAAGGTCAGCACCGCGCCGTCGATGACGTTCTGAGAGGTGCGGTAGGGACGAACCCGCAGCAGGTAGGTCCTCCCGTCCCCGGTGGTGACCTCCAGCTCCCTGATGACCAGGTCGTCGAGCATGGCCGCGGTGACCTCGCCGAGATTCACCCGATCGAGCTGGGTCGAGAAGTGCGTGATCGAGCGTCCCAGATCGCTGGCCGTGAGCGGCACGAGGCTCTTGCAGGCCGGCGTGAATCGCCGCACGTTCAGTTCGGTGTCGAGGAAGATGGTCGCGACCTCGGTGCTGTCGAGGATGTTCTTCAGATCGTCGTTCGCCCGGCCGAGATCGTCGATACGGCGTTGCAGCTCGGCGTTGACGGTGGCGGCCTCCTCGTTGAGCGACTGCAACTCCTCCTTGGAGGTGCCGAGCTCCTCGTTCGTCGACTGCAGCTCTTCGTTGGTGGACTGCAGCTCCTCATTGGTCGACTGGAGCTCTTCGTTCGCCGTCTCCAGCTCCCCGATGGTGGCCTGATGGTTCTCCCGAGCACGCTCGAGTTGCTGCCTCATGTCCTCGATCGTCCCCGGGTTTGGTTGCGGTTCCCCGCTCGCCCTGACCGCGGGCCCAGCCAACGCGAGGTCGGTCGATTCATCGAACACGACCAGGATCAGACCGGCGAAGGCCCTCGGTCTCGACAAGGGCCTGGCGTGCAGATCCACGCGCTCGCTCCCGCCGTTGCCGTCGACCGAGACGTTGGACCGCCGCACCTCGACCCGGTCGCGCGCCGCCTTTCTCAGACAGGCGCCGAGATCCTCCTTGAGCCCGGGGCGGGCCATCTCCAGGATGTTGACGCTCGCCGCGCCTTCGGCCAGCTCCAGATACCTCCCGGTGCGGCCGTGGACGAACACGATGTTCAACGCGTCGTCGACCACGGCGAAGGGGGGCACGTTGATCTCGCGGAGGATGGTCTGCAGCAGCGGAGCCAGGCCCAGGTCGGTTTTGGGTTTGACTGCCATGCGGGCGTCCTCCTTGACGTCATTCAGCCCGGCGGCGCCGTATCGGGCGACCAGCCGGCCGGGCGACTGGGTGACAGCCTCGGGGAGCCGGCCAAAGAGCTTCCACTTGCTGTCGAGGGATTGGAAAGAGCCGCCCGCCGCGCCGATGGACTCCGACGCGCCCAGAAGCAGCAGCCCATCAGGGTTGAGGCTGTAGTGGAAGAGGCCGAGGATCTGCCGTTGCAGCTCCGCGGAGAAGTAGATCAGGAGGTTGCGGCACGTGATGAGGTCCAGACGCGAGAATGGCGGGTCGGAGATCACGTTCTGGGTGGCGAACACCAGGGTCCCACGAAGGTCCTCCTTGACGCGAAAGCGCCCGTCCTCTTCGAGCTTGAAGAAGCGCTTCAGTCGCTCCGGTGACAGGTCGGGCCGGACCCCGCCAGGGTACACGCCCGCGCGGGCCGTGTCGATCGCGTTCTTGTCGAGATCGGTGGCAAAGACCTGGAGCGGGATGTGCTGTTCTGTCGCCTCGATGCACTCGTGCAGGATCATGGCGACGGAGTAGGCCTCCTCACCGGTGCTGCACGCGGGCACCCAGACGCGGATCGGCCGGTGAGCGCGGTCGCCGGCCAAGATATGTCGCTCGACCGCCGCCTTGAGGGCATCGAACGCCGCCGGGTCGCGGAAGAAGCTGGTCACGCCGATGAGCAGCTCGCGGAACAGCTGCCGGCTCTCTTCGGGGGTGTCCTTGAGAAAACGCTGATACTCCTCGAGGCTGCCGAGCTGGTGCAGGCCCATGCGCCGCTGGATGCGACGCGCAAGGGTGTTGAGCTTGTATTTGGAGAAGTCGTGGCCGGTCCGCACGCGCAAGATGGCCAGGGTCCGTTGCAACGCCTCGGCATGTGCCGCGTCGAGGGTCGTCTCTGCGCCGTTCGCCAGGATGCGGGGGGGCTTCACATACCTGAGCAGGCAGGCGGGCATCTCGCCAGCCGGCAGCACGAAGTCGGCCAGACCGGTCGCGATGGCGCTCTGCGGCATGCCGCCGTACCTGGCGCCGCCGTCCTGGACGATGACCATCCCGTGCTCGGCCTTGATGGCGCGGACACCGAGGGTGCCGTCCGATCCCGTCCCCGACAGCACGACTGCGATGGCGTTCGTGCCCTGGTCCGACGCCAACGACTCAAAGAAGGCGTCAATGGGCAAGCCGTAGGCTGTCGACTGATCGAGCGGCGAGGTGCGCAGGGAGCCCTTGTCCATGGACACCAACACCCCTGGCGGAGCCACGTAGATCCGATCGGGCTTGGGCCGTGTGGGTTCCGTCAAGTATGAAGGCGAGATTCCAGAAACTCTGACGGGTTGAGGGTGGTCGGCAAGGCCAGGACTGCGTGAGTTGGTTCGTTGGGACGGCCCATCGAGTTTGAGCAAGCGTCCATGGTGAAGTATCCGGT
>SYOX01000346.1 GCA_005804885.1 Pseudomonadota bacterium | reverse complement strand
GTCGGCACGATCATCGCCCCAGGCTCGCGCACGGGGCGATGATCGTGCCGACGGCGTCTCGCCCCTGCGGGGCTTCCGACGGGACTTCAACCTCCTGGCGTCATGTCACCCAACACAAGCGGCCCCCCATGTTGAGGCCCTGGAGCCGAGCGACACGACCCTGATGGCTGGCCCAGAGCCCGTCGTCAGCCCCGCAGGGGCGTCCCTGATCTTGTAGCCCCGGGCGCGAGCCTGGGGCGAGCGGGCTGAGCCTCGGCTCACTGAGCCTCGGCTCACTGAGCCCCGGCGCTGTACCCCAGACACTCCGAGGCTTTCGGGACGTCGAAGGCCTTGACCACGAACTGCGCCATCCTGGCCCGGCTCAACCGCCACTCCGGGCAGAACCGGCCCTTGCCGCAACCCTTGAGGAAGCCCGCAGCCGCCGCCGCCTCGATGTGCGACGCCGCCCAGTGCTTGCGCGGCACGTCCGAGAAGCGCCCCCGAGGCCGCCTCAAGGTCAGGTTGCGCCCGCGCGCGATCAAGGCCGCCGCCTGATCCCACGTCACCGGCGCGTCCGGGCAGAAGCCCGCCGAGCTGACCGGCTCGCCCTCAAGGGTGGCCCGCGCGACCTGAGCGCCCTTCGAAGCGCCTCCCGAGTCGCCCGCTGACGTGCTCTCCAGCGCGCCCTCCGGCGCGTCGCCTGGTGACCCCGGCGTCGGCGGGCTCCAGGCGGCGTCGCAGCCCGCGCTGATCCCGGCCCGCGCGACGGCTTCGATCTCCCTCGCCTGCGAGTGGTCGGCGGCAACGTCGATAAAAATCCCTTCAAAATCAAGGATCTCCAGATCAAGGGCGCGGGCGATGGCGGCGGCCAGCTCAGCCCGCGAGGCCCCTCTGGACGGGCAGAACCAGCGATCGCGCGCGTCGCAGGACTCCCAGATCCCGAGGACGCGGCCGGCCTCGATGGCCTCGAAGTAGGGGTCGCGCCGGGGGACATCGCGCCACGCGACGGGGCAGGGGTCGAAGCGGGCGTTGTACCGGCAGGTCGAGCCCTTGTCGAAGCCGCGCAGGGGCGCCTTGCGCATCCTGGCGGCGGTCTGCGGGTCGAAGTGCCCCGTGACGTTCAGGCGCTGGCCAGGGTTGGAGTGGTTCCAGAGGCGCTGGAAGGCCTTGATCCCGGCAGCGCCGAGGTCTTGCTCGCCCTCGAGGGCGTAGTGCGGGATGTCCCGGCAGCCCTTCAACAAGCCCCGGTTGGTCGCGTCGCAGAACCATTGCCAGCCTTCGGCGCCGAGCGCCTCGTGGAAGCTGTAGATGGTCCACAAGGGGACGTCGATCGCCAGCCCCGACTCGTGCTTGCTCTGGCCGGGGGAGGCGGCCAGGCTGACGCCGCAGGAGCCCTGCCAGGACTTGAGGATGAGCTGCTGGACGGGGGAGCGCCAGGAGGAGTTGACCTCCAGGGTCTCGTAGGGGGCGTGGCGGGCGGCGCGCTCAAGGGCCTCGGCGGCGCCGGTCTGCATGAAGGGGCTGGCGCCCGGCCCGAGGTCGACGTTGGGGATGTGGTCGATCGGGGAGAAGGCCCCGGCGTGGACGCAGTTGATCTCGGCGGCGATCTGGTCGTTGAGCGGCGTCGTCTTGCCCGTCGAGCACTCGCGCTCGGCGATCAGCCCCTCGACCGTCTCGGCCGGGCGCAGCGGCTCCACGTCGGGATCGACGACCTCATACAGGAGAGGCGCGAAGGGCTCCTCGGGCGCGGTGACGGTCTTGCGGGGCGGGGGCTCCGGCTCGCGCGGGGCCGTCGTCGTCGGCTCGTCAGCGCAGCCGCACAGCATCAAGGCAACCGTCGCTCCCAGGAGCGATCTGAAGGCGGTGCATGGCTTCAAAGGCTTCCTGGCCTGGGGATGGCACGCCACGGAGATTCGACCTTGATCAAGGTGGGGCCTGTCGCCCAGGGATCAACGCTGGTGCTGGTCTGGAGCCTCCAGGTGGACGATGAGCTTGCTGCGGGCCGCCTCCCCTTGCGCGCCCGCCGAGGGGATCTCCGGTCAGCGTAAAACCATGGATCTTCAAGAGGTTAGAGCGGAACGGGGATGGGGACGAGCTTCTTGGTGGGGTCGATGCAGACCATCTCGACGCGGCCCTCGACCATGGGGGTCTGTGAGCCGGGCTTGTAGACGTTCTGGTCGAAGACGGCTCGGTAGGGGCTGGCGAGGTGGGCGCGGGTGCGGATCTCGATGGTGTCGCCAAGGCGAGCGCCTTCGCGGAAGGTCAGCTCGGCCTTGTAGACGACGAAGCCCAGGCCCTGCTCGTTCCAGAGGCGGGCCAGCTCGGCGGGGCCGATGATGTGCTCGCGGGCGCGCTCGAAGTACTTGAGGTAGTTGGCGTGGTAGACGATCCCGGACAGGTCGGTGTCCTCGTAGTAGATCTGGACCTGGTGGGTGTAGAGGGCGTCGCTCATGGGAGGGTCTCCGGCGCTCTCGGCATCGCGGCGCCTGGGGTGGGTGAGGGGAGGTCGATCACGAGGGCTTGTTCGAGAGGAGGTCGAGCATGCCCTGGAGCCACACGTCGGAGGGGTGGCCGGCGGGCTTGAGGCGGCCTGCGCGGAAGGCGTCCAGGAGCCGGCGGGTCTCGTCACAGGGGGCGTCGAGGCCCTGGAGGGTCTGCAGGAGCGTGGCGTGCTCGTGGGAGAGGGCGCGCTGTCGGGCCTGCTGGGCGACGGCCTGGGCGAAGGCAGGGTCGCCGGGCAGGGGCTCCTCGACGGCGTTGTCGGGGCCGAGGGCGTTGATGGCGTCGATGACGAGGCGCTTGCGCTCGCCGTAGGGGAGGGTGGCGAGGCGGCTGGCCTCCAGGGGGGCGCCGATCCAGATGTCCTGCTTGCCCATGCCGAGGGGGAACTCCAGGCGAGCGTCGAGGGGCTCGACGGGCAGGGCGCCGGTGAAGCGGACGGGGACGACGGGGGCGTTGATGGACATGGCCATGTCGACGAAGGCGCCGCTCATCTTCTCGACGGGCTTGCGGCAGGTCAGAGCGCGGGTGCCCTCGACGTGGACCATGATCGCCTTGCCGGGGCCGAGCATCTGGGCGCCGAGGTGGGCGATGATGGTCTGGAGCGAGGCGTGGTCTTCGCGGTCGAAGAAGGTGATGACCTCGGGGTCGCGGGTGTCGGGGTAGGAGAAGCAATGCTTGATGAGCTGGCCGAGCCAGCTCTGGCGGTGCTCGGCCTTGGCCAGCGTGACCGTGGGCACCTCGATCAGCCCCGAGGCGAGGATGGAGAAGAGGAGGGACTCGACGCCGACCTGGTGGTTGGCGACAAAGAGGCAGCTGCGGCCCTTGAGGCCGGCGAAGGCGGCCGGATCGGGGGTGACGACGCGGCGCACGAAGCGCTCGATGAGCCCGTAGTAGAGGTCGGCGACGGGCCACGCCTCGCGCCCGAAGGTGGCGGACCAGTAGCGCTGGACGGGGGTCAGGTCGAGGCGCTCGGGCGAGCGGTCGCGGACGGTGATCCGGCCCTCGTCGCGCTGGGCTTCGAGGTCAAAGCGGCTCAAGGGGAGCGCCTCGGGCAGCGCGCCGGGGTGGACGCATGACTTGATGGATATGTGCTCCTTAAGTGCTATGTCTTCAGCGTTGTTGGAGCCGTAGATCGCCTGGACGGTGCCAGGGAGCCAGTCGGAGCTGGCGATGTCGGCGTCGTCGAGGATCGTGGCGCCGTCGTCGGCGCGTCGGGCGAGCCCGACGCCGTGGACAAAGCGGCGGTCGCGCAAAAAGGCGAGGCGGTCGAGGGCGGGCGCGCGCCCGATGGGGCCCTTGGGGAAGATGGCCTCGACGAGCCGGAGGCTGGCCCAGACCTGATCGCGGTGGATGAGCTGGATCTTGAAGGCCGGCAGGGTCTTTGCGCCGAAGAAGCCGTCGAAGCGAACCTCGCAGCGCACCTCGCCCTCGACGGGGGTGGGGGCGTGCAGGTGCAGCTCGGTGATCAGGGCGGGGTAGGCCACGACGCCCTCGGGGATCTCGGCGCTCCAGCGGCGCAGGTCGTCGTGGGGGATGGCGTGGGTGGCCGCGTCGAGCAGGCGCTGGTTGAGCAGCATCGTCGGGATCGCGCCCGGATCGGCGTCGAGGGTGGCCGAGGCGCCAGTGGGGCCGAGGCGCAGCGCGCGCAGGGCCTGGAAGGCGGGGCCGTGGAAGAGCGCGCCGGCCGCGTAGGGGTCGGGCTGCTCGGGCGCGTCGAGCGGGGGCAGGGGCGAGGGCCCGGCCACCCAGCTCATCTTCGTGAGGACCGTGCCCGTGGCGATGACGCCGCCCTCGTCCTCCAGCGTCACGCGCACCGTGTCGACGGCGCCGCGCAAGCTGGCCCGGATCGAGGTGGGCGCCTCGATGGGCAGCCAGCGCGCCACGCGCACGTCGCGCAGCCCCACCACGAGGCGCCCCTCGCGCTGGGCGGCGGCGGCCATCATCGACACCATCGACATCATCGGCAGCGCCGGCGCCGTCCAAGTCGGGCGGTGGTCGCCGAGCCACGCGTCGCGCGCGGGATCAAGCTCGAAGATCCGCGCGGGAACGGGCAAGGTACGGGTCGGCGCGAAGGCGGCCCCCGCTCGCTTCACGGGCGCGGCGCCGTGCAGGGCGTCGCCCTTCACGGCGGCGTCTTGACCGGCGGCGCCCTGCGCGGCGGTATCTTGGCCGAAGGCGTCTCGCGCGGCGTCTTGACCGATGGCGCCCTGCGCGGCGGTATCTTGATCGAGGGCGTCGCGCGCTGCGGCGTCTTGACTGGCCGCAGAGACGATGCGCATCCCCACCCCGGTCGCCTCGTAGATCCGCATCCCGTCCACCCAAAGCGAGGCGCGCCCGATGGCGTAGCGCCCGCGGGCGTCCTGGCCGCGCTCGGTGATGTCCAGCGTGGTGGTGATGACCTTGTTGTGCAGCAGCACCTGGCCGCGGTACTTCCAGGTCATGGGGGTGCCGACGCCGAGCGCTTCGAAGCGCGGCGCCTCGATCCCCTCGTCCATGCCAAGGTCGAGCATGGCGAACTGGAGCGCCTGGACCATCGCCTCGATCCCCAGCGAGCCGGGCTGGACGGGGTCCTGGAAGAAGTGGGCCTTGAAGAACCACTCGCCCGGGTTGACGTCCTTCTCCGCTCTGTAGCGGCCCAGCCCCGCGACGCCGCCGGTCGGCTGCCTGTCGACGACGCGATCCAGCATCAAGAGCGAGCGCTCAGGCAGACGGGCGCCGCCTTCGAAGCATCGCCCTCGCCCCGTGCGGAGATCGACAACATCTGGAGATGATTGAGAAAATGCCTCCTTGTCGGCCTCCGGGATCGGGAGCCCCTTCTGCGCGGCGAGGGCCTCGGCGGGGAAGAAGCCGAAGACGGTCTTCATGTCGTAGACGAGGGTGTCGCCGACGAAGCACTCGACCTCGAAGGACTCGATGATCATGCCGGCCGAGCGCGAGATGCTCGTGATCTTCGCCCGCGTCCGCAGCACGCCGGCGTCGGGCAGCACCTCGGCGTGCATCGCGCCGGTGCCGTCGAGGTTGCGGAAGCTCAGATCCCGCGCGTCGCCCAGCGTGCTGCCGCTGAGCGAGGCGAGCCAGCCGCAGGGCTGCAGGGCGGCCTCAAGGAGCACGCAGAAGGGCATCGAGGCGGCGCCGTTGTCCATGAAGTACCAGGCCTCGGGCGGCACGTCGTACTCCATGTGGACCTCGACGCCGGGCTTCATGGACCAGGGCTCGCCGTCGATCTTCTTGACCCGCGAGATGAAGTGGTAGGGCGGGCCGGGCAGGCGCGGCACGTTGCGGGGGCCGTCGAAGGCCTCGTAGTTCTTGCCAAAAGCCGTCGAGGGCATGCCCCAGGCGCAGGCCAGCAGCGAGTCGTAGCCGAAGGCGAAGCCGGCCACCTCGGCCACCTCGCCTCGGTCGTCGGTCGTCGCCAGCAGCTCGGGGCGGCTGTCCATCGGCCAGCCCGGGTTCAGCCTCAGCCCCATGCGGCGGCAGTGGAAGGCCTTGAGGCCGTCCACGGTGCAGAGCAGGTCGGCGTAGATCGTCGGCAGAGGGCCGCCGATGACCTCCTCGATGAAGACCTCGTAGATCAGCTCGCGGCTCGACGGGGTGACCTGGCCCCGGCAGCGCATCTTGTAGGTCTCCTCCGGCACGGGCTCGAAGCGCCAGCCGTCCTTGTCCAGCGTGAACCCGAGCCCCGCCATATAGAAGGCCATCGTCTGCATGCACCCTTCGAACATCAGGGTGCCCGGCATGCACGGGTCGTTCTTGAAGTGGCCCTTGAAGAACCAGTCGTCCGGCGAGATCGCGTCGACCGCCCGCAGGTAGCCCCGACCCCAGGGGCCGCCGCTCGGATCGAAGTCCGTCACCTCGTCCAGGAAGAGCATCCGGCCGCCCTGGATCCTCGGCGTGCGCGTGTGGGCGCTGGCCGCGAAGAACTCCTGCCCGAAGCACCCGGCCACGTCCCCCGCCGCGAAGGACTCCAGGTGCGCCCGCTCAAACCTGCGCCGCGTCGTCAGCAGCTTCGGAGGGTCCAGGCGCGGTTTGTCGCAGCGCTCGCCGGTCTCGGGCTCCCAGAGGATGCCCATCGAGTCGGCCAGCTCCTCCTTGGTGAAGAAGCCCGCCTGACCCTGCCGGACGGTCAGGCGCGGGGCGCCCCCGACCCTGCAATCATAGTGGAAGAAGAAGAGCCGGATGTCGCCCTGGTTGGCGTGGCCGTCGACGTGGATGTCGTAGCAGAGCGTCTCGCCGGGCTTGGGCAGGCCGCCGTGCCACGTCAGCTCGCAGCCCAGCAGCCGGTAGGCCCGCTCGCCCTGGTTGAGGAAGTCCACGCCGAGGTAGGAGATCAGCATCAGGTCGGCCTGCCCCGACTCGATCATGATCCCCGCCGGCATCCTGCCGTCGTGCAGGTACCAGTTGTCCCAGCAGACGTCCGTCTCGGTCCACATCGTCCCCCGGCCCATCGAGCCGGCCACGGCGTCGATGCCCGTCAGGCGCGTGGCCAGCAGCAGCGGCGGCTCGGGCATCCGCACCTGCACCTCGAAGCCGTCCTGCCGCTCAAAGAGCGGCCCGAAGATCTCCGAGATCCGCCCCGACGCGTGAACCTCCAGGCCCGCCCTGTCCAGCTTGAGCCCCGGGAGACCCTGGCCCAAGTCCGGCCGCGTGATCACCCCGCCCCCCTGCTTCGCGCCCCCGTCGCCAGGAGCCTTGACCGCGCCAGTGGCGCTCGCCGCCGCCTTCATCGCGGCCGGGGCCTTGGGTGCGCCCGTGGCCGTGGCCGTTGGCGCGGACGTGGTCGGCGTCGCCTCGATCCGCGCTGCGGGCGCCGCAGCGACCGCAGGTCGCGGGGGCTCAACGGGGCGCTGCGGCGGCTGGACCTCGCGGGCCTGAAGCTGAGCGACGAGATCCTGGGGGGCCTGCGCCGTCAACCGCAGCGGCGCAAAGATCGGCGCCGTAATCGCCGCGATCCCCTCGGTGGCGCCGCGATCCTCGACGGTCGTCGAGGGCTGCGCGGCGAAGCCGAGGATGGAGCGCTGGGCGTCGGCGCGCATCTGCAGGAAGCGCTGGTGGATCTGGGCCTGCTGCTGGGTGAACTGCTGGTGGAGCGCCGAGAGCTGCGCGTGGTGCGCCGCGATCCCCGCGTAGACCTGCGCCATGGGGCCGCCCTCGCCCTCGACCGCCTTCGGCAAGAGGGTCGGCTGCTGCGCAGGCGCGAGCGGCGCTGACTCAAAGCTCGCAGGGCTCGCAAGGCTCGCGGCGGCGTGTCGGGGCTCCGCCCCGGACCCCGCCAGGGGGCGCGCCCCCTGGCGGGGGTGTGGGGGCGGAGCCCCCACGCACGGCGCGGGCCTCGGGATCGAGGATGGGGGGGAGGCTTGGGGCTGGAGGCATGATCTGGATGTGATGCGATCTCATGGATGCATGTCTCTCAGGTTGTGATGTTCGAGCCTGGGGCAGCGGCGGGAGCTGGACGGGGGGGGCGTGGGCGGGGAAGCGCAGCGTCGGCTCATCGAGGGCGCGGGTGGGGGCGGGCGGCGAGAGGGCGAGTCCGTCGGCGCGGAGGGTGACGGCGCTGAACTGTCCTGCGAGCGCGTGAGTCCGGGTCTGGGCGACGCGGGGGCCGGTCCAGGGCTCGCCGCCCGGGAGCCGGCCGCGGGCGCAGGCCAGGGCGGCGGCGGCGACCTGGAGGAGTCCGGAGGCGGCGTGGGCGTGGCCGAAGCGCGCCGTGATGGCCTCGGGGTCGAGGGTGAGGGTGGGCTGGGCGTCGTGGTCGATGATGGCGATGACGGTGTCGCCGTCGCGGCGGGCGTCGTCGAGGCGCTTGAGGACGAGGGCGAGGGCGGCGTCGCCGCCTGGGAGGTCGCGGCCGAGGGCCTGGAGGGCGTGGGCGTGGACGGGCTCGGCGCTCAGGTCGACGGCGCCGACGAGGGCGGCGTCCAGCTCGCGGTGGGCCAGTGCGCGCAGGGCGATCTCCAGGGCGCGGACGCCGGAGAGCTCCTCGGCGCAGACCGAGAGGCTGGCCCCGGCCAGGTCGAACTGGCTGTTGAGGCGGTTGGTGGGGATGTTGGGCATGGTGCCGATGACGCCAGCGGCCTCAAGGCCGGGGGCGAAGGCGTCGCGGGCGGCGTTGATCCAGGCGGGGTCGTCGACGCCCCAGCGCTCGGCCCAGCCTGCGACGCGCCAGCGGGCGCCGTAGCGGGCGACCTCCGGGTCGGTGCCCATGCCGACGAGGACGCCGGTGCGCTCGGCGGGCAGGGGGCTCTGAAGGCTGGCCACGGCCTCCTGGGCGGCCCTGAGCATCATGAGCTGCTGGGGGAGGGTCTGCTCCAGATCGCGGGGCGGGAAGCGCAGGCCCTTGATCGGCAAGGCGATCTCGAGCGCGGGGCCGCGCCTGGGCTCCTGGGCGAAGAGGGAGGATTCGAAGGCGGCGGCGGACTGGCCGTCGGCGACGCAGGCGCCCAGCGCGATGATGGCGACGGGGGCGGCGGTGGCAGGGCGAGTCGGGCGCAGGGGCGCGCCGGGGTCGTGGGCCTCGACGATGAGGTGGGCGTTGTTGCCGCCGAAGCCGAAGGCGCTGATCGCGGCGCGGCGAGGGCCTTGGGTGATCCAGGGCTCGGGGGCCAGGAGCAGGCGGAAGGGGCTGCCTTTGAGCGCGGCGTTGGGGACCTCGGCGTGGAGGGTGGGCGGCATGACGCCGGCCTCCATGGCGCCGAGGATTTTGATCAAGCCGCCGATGCCGGCGGCGGTGATCAGGTGGCCGAGGTTGGACTTGAGCGAGCCGATGGGGACGCCCTGGAGGCCGGCGAAGACCTCGGCCATGCTCTCGATCTCGGTGGCGTCGCCGACCGGGGTGCCAGTGGCGTGACACTCGACCAGGGAGATGTCGGCGGGGCTCAAGCCGGCCTGCGCGTAGGCGGTCCGCATGGCGCGCACCTGCCCCTCCCGGGAGGGGACCAGGATGCCTCGGCCGCGGCCGTCGTTGGACAGGCCGACGCCCCGGATGACGCCGAGGACGGCGTCGCCGTCGCGCCGGGCGTCCTCCAGGCGCTTGAGCAGGACGAGGCCGGCGCCCTCGGCCGGGACGAGGCCGTCGGCGCCCTGGTGGAAGGGGCGGCTCTGGCCGGTGCGGCTCATGGCCTTGAGGGCGCAGAAGCCGACGTGGATGAAGAGATCGTCGGCGCGGTTGACGGCGCCGGCCAGCATCAGGTCCGCGCGGAGGTCGCAGAGCAGGTCGCAGGCGATCTTGATCGCCACCAGCGACGAGGCGCAGGCCGCGTCCAGCGCGAAGGCCGGGCCGCCGAAGCCCAGCCCCAGCGCCAGCGCGTGGGCGGGCATCCCGGCCATGAAGCGGTTGGGGGCCGCCGGGTCGGGCAGCCCGGCGGCGTCCGCCAGCGCCTTGCCCAGCCAGCGGCGCTCGGCCAAGCGGCTCATCGACGACGAGGGGAAGGCCAGGTTGCCGATGACCGCCCCGGCGCGGCGCACCTCCTGGGGGCCCGCCTCGCGCAGCGCCTCGCGGCCAGCGTGCAGCAGCCACGCGAAGAGCGGATCGAGGTCCGCGATGGCCTCGGGCGGCAGCGCGAAGCCGGTCGGGTCAAAGACCCCCTCGAAGCCCTCGACGTAGCCGCCCTTGTCCGACCACGTCCGGTCCTGCGCGTCATCCACCGTCCCCATCGACAGCTCAGGGGGCAAGCCCCAGCGCCCGGCCGGCGCGCTGGTGATCAGGGAGCGGCCCTCCAGCGCCGCCCGCGAGAGCGCGCCAGGGGTCAGGGCGCCGGGCAGGACGCAGCCTCGTCCGATGATGGCAATGGGTTCCATGGCGATCGCCTGGGGTGAGGTCGGCCCCGAAAGGGCCAGACCCGGGTGTGCAGGTCCATCGAATTTTTTGAAAGAGCCCCGATCAATCCATCCAGAACATCAATGGATCAGGGCCTCTTGCGGCGCGATCAGGAGGGCAAGAGGTGCGTCTCGACCTCCTCCATGCGCGCGACGATCTGGCCGTCCTGCTGCGAGAGGGTGACGTCGCAGACGATGCGCGAGCGGCCGATGGTGCGCCCCTGGACGACGCAGCGCAGCGGGCCCTCCGGCAGCGGCCCGTAGCCTCGATAGGCCCCCACGCTGGTGGGCAGCGAGTCGCCGCCGAGGACGTGGCGCGCCCACAGGACCGCCAGCTGGAGCCCGCCGTCGAGCGCGGCCACGTCCGTGCGCCAGCCGCCGTGGGCCTTCCAGCCCTGGTGGGCGGTGCCGACCAGCTCCCCTGAGATGCCCTCGCGAGAGACGCCGTCGAGCGAGCGGATGACCTGGAAGTCCGGCCCATGGAAGAGCGTCGTCGTCCCATAGATCGGGTCGGTCCAGTCGCCCAGCGACAGCGGCACGCCCACCTTGACCCCCTCGCCCGCGTCCGAGGCCTCGTCGGCCAGATCCGCGTGCGCCGTATAGTGCAGCGCCCCGCCCTCGCCCCGCAGCTCCAGGCGCAGCACCGCGCCCGCGCCGTTGGTCAACTGGCGGCTGTGGATCTGGAAGTTGTCGCCCTCGGCCTTGAAGCGCCGCAGCGGGATGCCGCTGAGGACCTTGAGGTCGCGGATCGAGGTCAGGACCAGATCCGGGCGCGTGGCCTTGGCCGCGCGGGCGAACCACTCCATGACCATGACGACGGGCACCACGGGGGTGTTCCGGATCGAGTGGTCGGCGAGGTAGGGGTGGGTCGTGGCGTTGACCAGGACGTCGAAGCTCTGGCTGACGCCCTGATCCTCCGACAAGAGCGCCGCGCTCCGGGGCGCGCCGCCCAGGACGACCTCCGCCGGCCCATCCTGCTGCCCCTGGAGCTCATCGACGAGCATCTGCGCGCCCCGATCCAGCGGGATCAGCGGCACGCCGATGGCCTCGAAGCGCGCCTTGAGCGCAGGGGTCACCATCCCGCCCTCCCACGGCCCCCAGCCCAGCGACCGGACCAGCCGATCCCCACGGCTGGCCAGCAAGTTGCCGACCTTGTTGAGGATCTCGTTGGCCATGGCGTAGTCGCACTGCCCCACATTGCCCGTTCGCGCGGCCACCGAGGAGAAGAGGATCAGGGCCTTGAGGTCGTCGCCCGCCGTGGCGTCCAGCAGCGCGCGAAGCCCCCCGACCTTGGTCTCGAAGACCCTGTCGAACTGCTCGACCGTCTTGTCCTGGATGAGTTTGTCCGCCAGGACGCCCGCGCCGTGCACCAACCCCGTGATGGGCCCCCACCGCGCCCGCGCCTCGTCCAGCGCCTGGCCGAGCGCCTCGGCGTCGCGCACGTCGAGCGCCGCGTAGCGCGCCTCCCCGCCAGCCTGCTCGATGGCCCTGAGCGTCTCCTTGATCTCGCGCGAGGCGAGGATCTGGTGGACCGCGGCGCCGATCTCCGCTGGCGTGGGCTTTTGGCCCTTGTCGCGGGCGTCGAGCATGAGGGCCCGCTTGAGGCCAGCGTCGTCCTGCACCCCGACGCAGCAGCCCGGCTCGTCGATCACCGCGCTGCGGCCGAGCAGGAGCAGCCGCGCCCCGGTGGCGCCGGCCAGCCGGATGAGCGTGGCGGCGGTCACGCCCCGCGCCCCGCCGGAGGCGACCAGGACGTCCGAGGCCGTGATCCGGGGCGCAGCAGCCGGCGCGCAGTTTGCGGCGACGCTCCGCAGGGTCAAGCGCGGGGCGGCGGCGGGAAGGCCGACCTCCAGCTCCGGGCCGCCGTTGAAGAGCTCGTCGAAGAGCGCGTCGGCGAGCTGCGCCGCCGAGCGCCCGCCGCGCTCCAGATCGATGGCCTTGAGCGCCGCCTTGGGCCACTCCTGGGCCGCCGTCTTGACCAGCCCGCTCAAGCCGCCGAGCCACGCGCGCGGGCTGCCCGAGAGCCCGAAGTCTCCCCCCGTGTCCTGGGCCGTGACGAAGACCCCGCCGCGCTCGGAGATGGCGACCGCTGCGGCATGAGCGATCTCGAAGGCCCGCCGGTTGACGGCCAGCGCCGCCTCGTCGTCCTCGACCTCGCCCAGGCCGTCCAGCACGATCACCGCGGCGGCGTCCTTCAAGGCGGAGGCCTCGACCGCGCCGATCATGCCGATGGCGATCCCCTGGGCGCTGAGGCGCTTTGCGAGCGCCTCGGCCACCCCGACGTTGTCCGGAGAGATGAGGATCTGGCGCGCGGTGGCCAGCCCCTTCATGGCCAGCCCCGTCGCAGGAGCCTCGATCACCTCAAGGACGAAGCGGGCTGGCTGCGCGACCGCCTCGGGCGACGCTGCGGCGCCCGGCGAGGTGGCGTCTTTCGTAGGCCCAGGCGACGGCGCGGCCTGCCCGAGGGCGTTGGCCATGTACTGGGCGATCTGGCCGAGGGTCTTGAGGGAGGCCATCTGGGCGGTGTCGACCTCAGGCAAGCCGGGGGACTGCTCGGTCATGGAGGAGAGGATCTCGACGCGCTTGATGGAGTCGATGCCCAGGTCCGCTTCGAGGTTCATCTCCATCGAGAGCATGTCGGCCGG
>SYOX01000345.1 GCA_005804885.1 Pseudomonadota bacterium | reverse complement strand
CCTGCTGATGACCTGGACGGTCGCGCCGGCGCGGGCCGCCGGCAATGCCGTCGTCGTCAAGCCCTCCGAGGAGACCCCCCAGACCGCGACCCTGCTGGCCGAGGTCATGCGCGCCGTTGGCGTCCCCGACGGCGTCTACCACGTCGTCCACGGCTTCGGCCCCGGCTCGGCCGGCGAGGCGCTCACGACACACCCGGGCGTCAGCGCGATCACCTTCACGGGCGAGAGCGCCACGGGGCGGGCGATCATGCGCGCCGCCGCCGAGGGGATCAAGCCGCTGTCCTTTGAGCTGGGCGGCAAGAACCCCGCGATCATCTTCGAAGACGCCGACTTCGACGCCGCCGTCGCCGGGACGCTGCGCTCGGCCTTCGCCAACTGCGGGCAGGTCTGCCTGTGCTCCGAGCGCGTCTACGTCCAGCGGCCGATCTTCGATCGCTTCGTGGCCGCCCTCAAGGCCGGCGCCGAGGCCATGCGCCCCGGCGACCCCTGGGCCGCCGACACCGACCTCGGGCCGCTCATCTCGAAGGCCCACCGCCAGAAGGTGCTGTCCTACTACGACCTCGCCCGGGCCGAGGGCGCCGAGATCGTCACCGGCGGCGGCGCTTTTCAAATGACCGGCGAGCAGGCCGACGGCTACTACGTCCAGCCGACCATCCTGACCGGCCTCGACGAGCAGGCCCGCTGCGTCCGCGAGGAGATCTTCGGCCCCGTCTGCCACGTCCAGCCCTTCGACACCGAGTCGGAGGCCCTCCATATGGCCAACGACACCCCCTACGGGCTCTGCGCCGCGGTCTGGACCCGCGATCTGGCCCGCGCACACCGGCTCGCCGGCAAGCTCGACGTGGGGCTGGTCTGGATCAACGCCTGGTTCCTGCGCGATCTTCGCACCCCCTTCGGCGGCGTCAAGCTCAGCGGCGTCGGCCGCGAGGGCGGCGCCCACTCGATCAACTTCTACTCCGAGCTGCGCAACGTCTGCGTCAAACTCTGATGAACACCGAAGCCTTCATCCTGCCGGGCCGCGCCGGGGCGCTGGCCAACTACCCCCACGCCCGCCGGGTCGGGGAGCTGATCTTCGTCTCGGGCGTCTCCTGCCGCCGCGCCGACGACACCCACGAGGGGGTCACGGTCGACGCCGAAGGCGTCGTCCACAAGGACATCGGCCTGCAGACCCGCGCCGTGATCGAGAACATCCGGGCGATCCTCCAGGCCGCCGGGGCCGATCTCGAGCACGTCGTGGATGTGACCGTATTTCTTGTGGATATGAAGGATTACGCCGGCATGAACGCGGCCTACAATGACTACTTCGACGCGGCCACCGGGCCGGCGCGCACCACCGTCGCCGTCCACCAGCTCCCCCACCCCAACCTGCTGATCGAGATCAAGGCCGTCGCGCGCTGCCCTTGAGGTCTGCGCTTGTCAGCGGAGCCTCGGTCGTCAGGGCTCGATGGCGTCGCGCCCGTGGGCGACCAGGGCGTCCTTGAGGCGCATGGCGCCGCGCGTGCGGTGCATGTCGGCGCGGTAGACGAGGAAGATCCGATCGGGGACGGAGGGCAGCTCGGGGTGCAGGCGCCGCAGGCGGCCCGGCTGGCCGTAGGCCGCCACGCGCCGAGGCAGGACGCCGACGCCGAGGCCGCCGAGCGTCAGGCTCTTGACCAGCTCCAGATCGCCGCAGGACAGCAGGCGCTCAGGCAAGGCGTCCCGGCCCGAGAGCTGATCGATGAGCAGGCGGGCCTGCTGGATGCGGCCTGCGAAGATCAGCGGCCCTCGCCGCAGCCGCGCCAGCGCCTCGGGCATCGAGGCGCCCTGGTCCGCCTCGGCGGCGACGAAGAGGTCCATGGCGTCCTCGAAGAGCTCGACCATGACCAGATCGGGGTGGGGCAGCGGGTTGACGATGATCCCGAAGTGGACCGTCCGGCCGATGACCGCCTGGAAGACCGCGTCCGAGGAGCCGTTCCAGAGCGTGATCTGGATCTGCGGCGCCTGATTCAAGAAACCCGGCATGAAGCCGGGCAGGAAGTAGGCCCCAAGCGACTCGTGGCAGCCGATGACGAAGGCCCCGACGTCGTCGCGCTCCAGGCCGAAGATGCGCTGCTCGGCCCGATCGAGGGCGTCGAAGACCTCGTTGATGTGGTTGAGCAGCTCCTGGCCCGTGCTCGTGACGCTGACCCCCCTGGGGTTGCGAAGCAGCAGCGTGGTGCCGAAGCGCTCCTCCAGCTTTCGCACGGCCACGGTCAAGGTCGGCTGGCTCAAGCCGAGCTGGCGGGCCGCCGCCGTCAGGCTGCCGCACTCGACGATGGTCTGGAAGTAGCGCAGGTGGTTCAGATCCATGCCTCAGGCTCCTGGGCTTGCGGTTCGCCATAGAAACCTCCTAATGTCCCCCTCGTCAATCATCCTCAGTGCGGGAGGGGGCGGCGCGAGGAAGGGAGGGGGCGCGTGATACGACACCTGATGCTCAAGGACGTTGGGCCAGCCCGAGAACTCAAGTTTGACTTCGCCCCTCGCCTCAACGTGTTGACGGGCGACAATGGACTCGGCAAGACCTTCGTGCTCGACGCGCTCTGGTGGGTCCTTACGACCACATGGGCCGGCGAGAGGGCCTTTCCATGGAGGCCCCCCTCACCCGATCCAGGGGGAGGCGGTGGATCTGGAGATGGCTCGGGATCGGGCGACGGCGGTGGATCTGGAGACGGCTCGGGGTATGGGGAGAGAGGGGAGATCCGACCCGCGATCACCTCAAGGATCTCCATCCTTGACGAGGCGGCGCGTCAGGACAAGGCGCTCGTCACGGAGGGCTCCTGGCAATGGGTGAGCCAGGAGTGGTGGCGCAAGCCGTGGCGTCACTGGAGGAGCGAACTTTTTTCTGATCTTGCCGAGGAGAGCATCGACGAGGCCAGGATCCGGCCCCCCGCGCTGGTCGTCTACGCGCGCATCGACGGGAGCTTTGCACTCTGGGACTCCTATCAGGTCAAGGGGGGCGTTGACGACTTTGGTGAAGCCGCGATCGTCATGGATTCTTCCGAACTCTGGCATGGAAAGAAGGCATCGGCTCATGGATCTGGACGACCCCGCACCATCAGCCGAGGGCTCCTTGAGGACTGGGTCAGCTGGCAGGGCACCGGCGCGCCTGAGTTTCAGGCGCTGTGCCGAGCCCTGAAGTGCCTGTCTGAACCTGACGAGCCGCTCGTCCCCGGTCGACCCACGCGCGTGCGCCTTGACGACCGTCTGGACATCCCCACGCTCTCGCTCTCCTACGGTGAAGTCCCGGTCACGCTCGCGTCGGCGGGCGTCAAGCGGATCCTGGGGTTGGCCTACGCGCTGGTCTGGGCCTGGACCGAGCACGTCAAGGCCGCGAAGCTGACCCAACGCGCTCCAGCATCCGACATGGTGGTGTTGATCGATGAGGTGGAGCTTCACCTCCACCCGAAGTGGCAGCGGATGCTCCTTCCAGCGATTCTCAAGGCGATCGATGGTTTCGGAGCGCATATCTGTGCCCAGCTCTTTGTGACCACGCACTCTCCCCTCGTCCTGGCCTCGCTGGAGAGCGTGTTTCGTGAGGCGATGGACGATCTCTTCGTGCTGGAGCGCGGGGATCGGGCGGTTCTCGTCAACGCGGTGCCCTTCGGCAAGGAGGGCGACGTGTCCAACTGGCTGTCGTCTGATGTGTTTGACCGCGTCGGCGGTCGATCGCGGGAGGCCGAGCTTGCCATTGGCGCCGCGATGGACTTCATGGCCGACCGAGCCCAGGAAGCGGAGCGCCACCTCAACGACCTCGCCCTCCGACTGGCCGAACTTCCAGGCGATCGCTCGGCTGACGATCTCATCAACCCGAATGACGCCCTCGGCCAGCGCATCCACGACGCGCTCAAGCGGACTCTGCCTGGACACGACGACTTCTGGCCGCAATGGACCCTGGCGTGGCGTCCCAAGAGGGTCGCCCATTGAGGAACCATGAGGCACGTTGATCCTCCTGCCCGACCTCGGGGGTGGCAGACGCATGTGTTGAAGGCTGGTCGAGCCTGGCTCAACAATCCAGGTTCAGGCCATCGAGGGGCGAAGCGGCCAAGAGCCTACTGGTTGTCTTGTCGCGATCAGATTGGTGAAGCCTTCGGGCACCTCTGCTGCTACACGGTGACGTTCGTCGCCAATGGAGAGGCTGACCACTTTGTTCCCTGGGATGACGTGAGAGGCACCCGCAAGGCTCATCTCGCTTATCAATGGTCCAACATCCGCTACGCCGATGGGTGGATCAACAGATCGAAGGGCGCCGATCGCTTCCCAGATCCTTTTGTCGTGCAGGATGACTGGTTCGAATTACAATTGCCCTCACTGGAGTTGCGATTCACGGACCGCGTCCCCGCTGAACACTGCGACGCGGTCCGTAACCTCATGAAGCGCGTCAAAAAAGACTTCCGCGTGATGAAGGTGCGTCGGCGCTATCTGGATCAGTATCTCCGAGGGGTTCGTCCGATCGAGCTGGTGGACGAGGAGGCGCCGCTCCTGGGGCGCGCCTTGCGCCGGAACCCTGAGTTCCTGCTCCCTGATGACCTCAAGCGGCATCAGGACGGTGTCTTGTAGAGTTCATGAGGACGCCCTTGGAGGCAACTCCGATGAGGAGCGGGTGGATTCGATGTGAGGTCGAAATGGAACGTGCTGTCGCGTCACTTGCGCTGCGGTTGAGGGCAGCGGCGGTGTCCCTGGAGACGTTGAGCGTGCTGACGACCTCGGGCGATGCGCGCTCAGGGCGGCGAGAGGCGCGATGAGAGACCACAATCGAGATCAAGGCCCGTCGTGGCGCCGATCCTGGGGTTGGCTCGCCGCCCTGTGCGCGCTGTCGCTGCCGCTCGTCGCCGCGACCTGCAACCAGGGGCCGACCGACGATCTCGGCGACGCCCTCGGCGACAAGGAGCATGGCCTCGGCGCCGAGGGCGTCGTCAAGCCCGGCGACGTGATCGCCGCGCCCGTCGTCTGCGAAGGCGGCCAGGTCTCCCCCGACACGATCCATTGCTGCTGGCCCGGCCAGCGGTGGGAGGCCGAGGGCTGCCTCGGGGCGCCGCAATGTCCGGGCGGCCTCCTGCCCCACGAGGCCGAGTGCCTGGAGATCGACGGCGACGACGCCTCGCTGGCCCGCGCCTGCGACGAGGGCGTCAAGGCCGCCTGCCAGCTCCGCCTCGACACCCTGACCGGGCGCTGCGAGGGCGGCGAGCTGGCCTCCTGCGAGGCGCTGGGGGGGCTCTACGCCGAAGTGGAGCGCCCCTGGGCCGACCCGGCGAGGGCCCTGGAGCTCTTCGAGCGCGCCTGCCTTGGGGGCCTCGTCGAGCCCTGCGTGGCCGCGCTGGGGCTGATCGGCGCGGGGGAGGTCGCGCGGGAGCGCGCGATGGCCGAGGTCGCGTGCAAGGGCAGGGTCGAGCAGGGGTGCGTTCGCCTGCTGGGGGCGATCGCCGCGCGCTGCGCTGAGGGCAAGGACTGCGACTTCAAGGCCGCCAGGCCCCTGCTGGATCGCTTCGCCGCCTCGCGCCCCGAGCTGGTCGCCCAGCACCTCCAGACCCTGTGCGTGGGGTGGGTGGCCATCGAGGGATCGCTGGAGGGCGATCACCCGTGCGCGGCCTTGACGGCCTTCGCGCTGACGCCCAGGTCGCCCTGGCCCGAGGCGCTGCCGCCCGTCGAGGAGCTGCTGTCGGTGGCCTGCGCGGGCGTGATCGCGCCGCCGGACGAGTACCCCGAGATGGCCGATCCGGCCGCCTGCGTCCACCTCGGCGAGCGCCTGGAGGCCAGCGCCGCCGACGCCCAGACCCTCGGGCGGGCGGCGAACCTCTTTCGCCGCACCTGCGCGCTGGACATCCCCCAGGCCTGCACCCGGCTCGGCGTGCTCTACAAGGACGGCCGCGGCGCCACCCGCAATGAGCAGCGGGCCGTGCGCCTCTTCCAGCAGTCCTGCGACGGCGGCGTCTGGGAGGCCTGCGCGCACCTGGCCTGGATGATGGAGCGCGGCCTCGGGATTCGAAAGGACCCCGAGGGGGCCGGCGACCTCTACGAGCGGGCCTGCGGGGCCAACGAGCCCGTCGCCTGCCACTACCTCGGCCTGTCCCTGCTGCCGACCCAGGAGCGCCGCGCCCTCAAGCTGCTCAAGAAGGCCTGCGAGGCGGGCCACAAGCCCTCCTGCGGCAAACACTGATACGGAACCACGTTTGAACCACTTTCATCCTGGGCATCCTGGTGGCCCAACATGTAAGTGGCTTGAGCGTGGTTCCGTATGAGCCCCTTTGTCGAGGCCGGGCGAGGGCGGGCCTGAACGGGGCGAGCGGGCGTCCGGGTGGACGGCCGGGCTCGGGGGCGGCGCGGCGGGCGATCAGCGCCGATCGGCGAGGGCGTAGCCGCGGATCTCGTCGAGGAAGGTCTCCAGGGCGGCGTTGACCGCCTCGGGCTGCTCGACGGTGCAGCTGTGGCCGGCCTTGGGGATGGCGGCGAACATCGCCCCGTGGATCCGGTCGCGCATCCTGAGCGTGTCCTCCAGCTTGATCGCCGCGTCCTCCTCGCCGCGCAACACGAGCGTTGGCGCCGAGATGCGCTCCAGCTCGTCCTCGACCCCCTTGCGATCCAGGACGCCGTTGACGGCCCTGTAGATGCGCCGCCGGTTGGCGCTCAGGCGTCGCTGCCACAGGCGCCGCTCGTCCTTCAGGTGGGCGTCGGTCATGAAGGTCTGGCCAAAGAGGATGGGCATGACCTGGTGCGCGACGAGGCGCAAGGCCCCGAGCCGCGCGATGAGGTTGAGGGTCCTGTAGCGCGCGACCTTCTCCGGCGGCTCCGGCCCGGCCTGGGTGGCGATCAGAGTCAGCGATCGGATCAAGTCCGGGCGGCGCGCGGCGACCCTCATGCCCACGAAGCCTCCCATCGACAGGCCGACGAAGTGGCAAGGGCCGTCGACGGCGGCCTCGATGAAGCCGACCGCGTCCCGATAGAGCGTCTCCAGGTCGATGCTGCGCGTCTCGGGGACGTCGCTGCGCCCCTGGCCCCGGTGGTCGTAAGCCAGGCAGCGGTAGCGCGCGCCGAGCCGGGCGACCTGGGGATCATAGAGGCGCGTGTCCCATAAGAGCCCGTGGGAGAAGACGATTGTCTCAGGCCCGGCGCCTGTCTCCTCATAATAGAGGCGCGCGCCGTTGATGCGGATGGTGGCCATGGCTCCCTCGTGTCCTCGTCTTTGCCTCGACCCCTGGAGTCTAAACCCTGGCTTGATCACGCCGCAAGGTTGAAACCTGCGCGCTTTCGCTTCATCCTTGTGATGGTGGAGCACCGAGACATCAGGAGAGGCGGAATGCGGCAAGAGGAACCCGAGCGAGGCGTACCCGATGGATCGTTGACCGAGGGCCTGGATCGCGAGGTGAGGCTGCCGACCGAGGTGATGCTCTCGCTCCTGGCGCTCTCGGGTCTGGATCGCTGCGACCGCCACTACACGCTCGTCGGCGGCTGGCTCAAGGGCTTCGCCGGGCTGGCGCTCAGCGCGCTGCTCCTGCCCATCCTCTTCTTCTCCTTCGCGCTGCCCGTCTCGGCGCTCAGCCGGCTGATCCAGCGCTGGAGCACCCAGAGCCCCTCGGCCATCGACGCCCTCGTCGTCCAGGGCGTCCTCGGCCTCGTGGCGGCGCTCTTCGTCGCCCTGGCGCTCTACGACGCCGCCCAGGCCGCCCGCCGCTGGTGGGGGTCGCGCCGCGCTGGCCTCGACCCCTGGTCCCTGCCGCTGCAATGCCTGGCGCAGATGGCCCCCCACGCCCGCAGCCAGGAGGCGACCTTCTTCTTCGATCACGCCCCGCGCCGCGACGACGGCGGCTGGAGTTGGGCCCTCCAGGTCGACCTCGGCGCCGCCCTGGCCACCGCCCGCGTCCGCACCAGCGCCTCGCGCTGCGCCCTGTCGATGCGCGTCGACGGCGACGACCTCGGCGCGACCTCCCGCTGGCAGTGGCGCCGCGGCCCTGACGGCCTCTGGAGCCCCGAAGGCGCCCCCGGCCCCGGCCAGCCCCTGGCCGCCTTGTTCACCCAGGCGCTCGCCCGCGGCCTGACCCCCGCCCTCGTCGAGTCGCGCGCCTCACAGCACCGCCTCGACCTCTGGCACGACCTCGCCCCGATCACCCTCTGGCGCGACAAGGCCACGCCCGCCCCCGTCCAGGCGCCCCTCGGGCCGATCGCGCGCCTCTTTGCGCGACCCGAGTCCCAGTTCGAACTGCCCCGGACACGGCACGCCGCCCGCTCCCTCTGGGCCGGGGTCGTCAGCTACTGGATCAGCGCCGCCGCCGTCGCCTCCCTCTGGGCCGGCTTCGCCATGGCGCTCCTGCCGAGGCTCTGGGACGCGCCCGGCGGCGCAAGCGGCCTCCTGATGGCGCCCCTGCCTGTCGTCGGCCTCCTGATGACCCTGCGCGGCGCCCTCCGATACCACCCCGCCATCCCCAGGAGCCGCCCCAGGCGCCTCCTCGTCCCCAACCAGCCCGAGGCCCTGCGCCTCGACGGCGCCATCCTCCACACCGGCGACCGCGCCCTCGGCGTCGACCTCGACGCCCCCTTCAAGGTCGCGCTGACCCGCGAGGAGCGCGCCGCAGGCCGCTGGGTCATGCTCGGCGTCGAGATCCGCCAGCGCCACGGCGACCTGACCGATGGCCCCTCCTTGCGCTTCTCCGTCCCCGTCGCCCGATCCGAGATCACCGAGGCCCTCGAAGCCCTCACCCTCTCCTGTCCCATGGTCCGCCCCGAGGACTTCCGCGATCACCTCTGGCCCCTGCTCCGCTACCGCGCCGCGCTCGCCGGCGCCGAAGGAGCCGACGCCCTCCCCAACGCCGCGTGAGCGCTCCCCTCCGATCCCTTCCCCGCGCCGCTCCAGCACCCCGCAGCCCTCAACCCCCCCGCGCTGCCGCGCGGCCTCTCCATCTGCGCCGGCCTGATCCAGCGCCTCCCTTCGACCGCTCAGGCGCGCGGCACGCGCGGCCGGGTCTGTTGTGGTTGTGTCTGATCTTATTGATATTATTGGTGATCGTGGGCTCGTCGTCCGGGTGCGCCGGGGTGCGGTCAGGGGCGCCGGGGGCGGCGTCCTTGAACCCTCAGCAGGCCGAGGTCGGCCCGATCAACTTCGCCTTTCGGGTCGACGCCTCGCTCCAGCGACTCCACGCGCGGCTCTGTTTCGAAGGCGCCCCCGCCGCGTGGCTCAAGCCCCAGGCCAACGAGGCCTGGAGGGCGCTCAAGGGCGCCTGGGCCCTGCGGGGCGGCCAGCGCGAGCCGCTGACGCGCTCGGGCGGCGCGATCGCGCTGGTCGGGCTCAAGGCGGGCGACTGCGTGGAGCTTGAGCAGGACCTGCGGGCGCTGGCCTCCGCCGCGCGCGGCCGCCCCGACACCTTCGCCGCCGAGGGCGTCCTGGCCCTCTCGCCGGATTACTGGCTCTGGGCGACCTCGCCGCAGAGCGCGTCGATGAGGGCGACCTTCGAGATGCCCGAGGGCCTCGGCGTCGCGGTGCCCTGGCCGGTCGAGGGCGCGGGCGCCTATCGCATCCCGCCGAGCGCCTTGCGCTGGCGCAGCCACGCGGCCTTCGGGCGCTTCGATGAGGCGACGATCGAGGTGGCCGGCGGCAGACTCCGGGTGGTGATCCTGGCCGACGCCTGGGCGATCGGGCGGCCGAGGCTGCGGGCGTGGGTCCAGCAGGCCGCCGAGGCCGCCGCGCTGCTGGACGGGCGCTTCCCCGTCGACGACCTCCTGGTCCTGATCACCCCGGTCGGCGGCGACGAGGTCGGCTTCGGGACCGTGGCGCGGGGCGGCGGCCCCTCGGTGCTCCTGGAGGTGGGCGTGGACATCGACGAGCGCGAGCTTGAGGGCGACTGGGTCGCGCCCCACGAGCTGATCCACCTCAACCTGCCCAGGATCGACGGCGCAGACCCCTGGCTCTACGAGGGCTTTGCGACCTATTACGAGCCCGTGCTGCGCGCCCGCATGGGCGACCTGAGCCCGCGCCGGGCCTGGGAGCGGCTCCACGACGGCTTCTTGCGGGGGGCCGGATCGGGGACCGGGCGGGCGCTGCGCGACGAGAGCGCGGCCATGATGGAGACCTACGCCTTCTGGCGTGTGTACTGGGCCGGCGCGGCGCTGATGTTGATGGCCGACGTGTCGCTGCGGCAGGCCGGCGGCGATCCGGGCTCGCTGGACGCGCAGCTCGGGAGGGTGCGGGCCTGCTGCCAGGACCCCGACCGGGGCTGGACCGCCGAGGCGCTGCTGGAGGCTGTCGCGGCGCCCGACGCCCCGGATCTGCGGGCCGCGGCCGGCCGCTGGCTCGACGCCCGGCGCTTCCCTGATCTGGGCGCGACCTACGAGGCGCTGGGCTTGCGCTTTGACGCGGGCGGGCGGCTCCTGACGCGGCCCGGCGATCCTGGCGCCGCGCTCCGGATCGCGATCATGGGCCGGGACGTCGACGAGGCGCCTTGAGCGGCGTGGGCGCGGGCCGTTGCGCCTGGGTGGTCAGGGCGATATGCTCCGGAGGTCGATCGTGAGTTTCCCCAGCGCGGCGGTGTGTCATGCCTCAAGGTTATCGTATCTCTTTGATGTTGTTCTGTTTGTTCGGGCTGTCAGGGCTGGCGGCGTGCGAGCCCGAGGCGCCGCCGGTTGATCCGGGGTTGATCGGGCAGCTGGAGCCGGAGCCCACGCCCGAGCCAGAGCCCGTGGCCGAGCCCGAGCCGGAGGGCCCGCAGACGCGGCTGGAGATCCTCGGCGACGACGTGGTCGAGGTGATCTTCAGCGCCAGGGCCCGCGTTCAGGTGCGCTACACGAACGCGGCGGGGGTGCCGATCGCGGAGGCGCCGATCGAGTTCCGGGTGCTGGGGACCTCGGATCTGAGCCTGGAGGCGACGACGGCGACGACGGACGGCGACGGGGTGGCGACCAACAGCTTGATCGGCGGCATGACCGAGGGGCTGACCGAGGTGCTGGTGTCGGCCAAGGACGCCGAGCCGGTCAAGTACACGGTCTTCGCCTTCCCGCTGGACGAGGCGGCCTACCGGGTCCAGTCGCGCTTTGAGGGCGCCGCGCGGCTGGTCAGCGCCGAGGTGCGGCTGCTGGAGCCCTCGGTGCGGTGTGGGGGCCTCTCGGTCGGGGCCTTGCCGGCGCCCGAAGCGCGCCAGGAGGTGCCGGTGGCGGTCGGTCGTGGGATCCCGGACGTGGTCTTCGAAGGGCTGGCCAACGGGTCGTCGTACACGGTGGTCACGGTGGGCTTCATCGCGCCGAGGGTGCCGGCGGCCTTCGGGTGCGTCGAGGGCAGCGGGGCGGTCGAGGCCGGGCGCGGCGTGCTCGTCGAGGTGGAGCTGGAGGAGGTCGCGCCGGAGATCGCGGGCGATTACGGCGTGTTGACGCGGCTGGACCTGACGGACGGGCTGCCGGAGCCATGGCGCGGGAGTGTGCAGTTCGTGGGGGAGGTGTTCGCCGATCCGGTGGGGGCCCTGGTGGGTGTGCTCTTCGGGGACCCGAACGACAACGGCGACGGCCTGGCGGGCGACTTCATCGACGATACGCCGGCGAGGCGCGCGCTGGTGCAGGGCATCTTGACGGACATGATCACGGCGACGGCGGTCGGGCAGCAGCTTGAGGGCTGGTTCGGGGTCGGCGGCGAGGCCTATGGGGTGGTGACGCGCTTCGGGCTGGAGGGGGGGATGGAGATCCTGGCGGCGCCGGACGAGCGGGGGCGGCTCGCGGACAGAAACCCTCATTATTACGAGGACATCGTGATCGACTGGTCCATCGGGTGCGCGCCCGCGGACGAGGCCTGCCGTCGGGTGGAGGTGCCGCTGTCCTCGATCAACGGCCTGGGGGCGATCGAGGGCGCCTTCGGGGGGAGGGTGGAGGGCGGCAGCCGCCTGTTCATCGACCGGCATGGCTTCGACTTCAATTACGGGGCGATCGCGGTGGCGATCCTGGAGCGGGTCGTGTTGCCGAGGACCTTCGGGGTGGGCTCGATCAACGAGGCGCTGAGGTTGCTGGTGGACTGCGGCGACTTCGGGGACGGGCTCTTTCCGGGCAACTTCGTCCTGTCGCCGCTGGCGGCCGAGGCCTGCGAGCTGGCGTTGGACTACGCGGTGGACGAGGTCGTCGCGCGGCTCTCGGGGGCGGGTCAGGCGACGCCGGAGCTGACGCTGGCGACCTTCGATCAAGGGGACAGGGCAGGGTGCCTGATGGGCGAGCCGGAGTACCTGGTCGGGGACGTGCTCCGGCGGGTCGGCGCGGTGGGGACGGCGCAGGCCCGGTGCGCCTGGGACGCGCGCTTTGACGGCGGCGGGCAGGAGGCCGAGGGGGAGATCGAGGCGGACTTCTTCGCCACGAGCCGCTGATCGGCCTGGGTCCGGCTTGAGGGGCCAGGGCGCCTGGGCGCGCTGGCCTCAGGCGGTTGAGAAGCCATTCGGAAACTGAAGGCCGTCGTTGTGGGGCTCGAAAGAGGTCATCTGCGGCTCGTCCTGGGTCGGACAGGGCGCTGCCCCAGCCCTTCCTCGTCCAACCCGCATCTGACCGCTCTCGATTTTTAATGGATTGGCCTCTCATTCCAGGGTGATTTTTCACTTCGGGATGACTTCTCACCCCGCATTGCCCCGCTCCCCTTCACCAGCCTGAACGCCTCAAACCATCGCCCGAGGCACACCACGGCTCAGCGGCCGTCCGCAGCCATGCCGAGCAGTTTTTGGGTGCTCCATACCGGCCAACGCGAGATTACCCCAGGTCAGCCTGGGTCCACAGGACCGCTCGGTCCCCTCATCGAGGGCAGGAACAGGGTTCAAGAAATCAAGAAAAACAGGATCATCTCTTGACTTTAGGGGGGGGGGGGGGGGGGGTATACT
>SYOX01000344.1 GCA_005804885.1 Pseudomonadota bacterium | reverse complement strand
GTCTTGTTCGAAGGGCTCATCGAAGATGAGGTGGCGATGTTGTCGCAAGAAAACGAAGAGTTTGCGCTTACTTATCGCACGCTTGGCGATTCGTTGCTCAGCGCCGCTCAACTCGATAGGGGGATTCCAGATCATATCGCGCTTACTCGTCGCCTCCATCAATATCGGTCTCGGTGGATGATGAAGATCCCACAAGGCTTGCATCTGGACAACCCCCTAACTTCAAACCAATCAGCGTTCTAGAGAGTTGGCGGGCTTGACCCCGTCGGTCCCTTCAAACCCATCAGCGTCCTGGGGGCCGAGGACAGGAGGGACTTTTCAGTCCTCGTCCTCGCCGTCGTATTGGGCATCCATGGCGACGCGGGCCTTGTTGGC
The DNA here is from genome assembly GCA_005804885.1 of Pseudomonadota bacterium. GTDB lineage: Bacteria > Myxococcota_A > Bradymonadia > Bradymonadales > SYOX01. Next base: position 9,058 of record SYOX01000344.1, on the reverse strand, counting down.
CGTCAGCGCCATCCGCGCGTCGCGGTAGCGGCGCTGCCCTCGGAAGATGACGATGGCCCGCTGGTAGGGGTCGCACTGCGCCAGCAGATCCTCCATGTCGAACTCATTGAAGGTCGCGCGCATGCCGCGTCGGCTGTAGATCGCGAAGCAGGCCGTGCCGCGCCCTTGGGGCAGATCCTCGTCGCTGAAGGGGTCGTAGACGGGCACGAGGCCGAGCTGTCGCGCCATCGGGACGGCCTCCTCGATCTCCCAGAGGCCGTGGGGCTCCCAGGCGACCATGGCCTTGCCGGCCATGGGGGCGAGCTCCTCGGCGAACCACTGGAGGTTGTCGCGGTTCTGCTGGCTGGGGGAGAAGTCCAGCGGGGTGCGCACCAGGATGAGCTTCGGGGACAGCAGGCCGGCCATCTCCAGCGTGCGATCCCAGGCCGCGCGCACCGCGTCGGTCCTCTGGAGCAAGCCGATGGTGTCGAGGTCGTGGCCGTCGAGCAGGGCGGGCGCGCCCTCGCGGCCGGCGGGGTGGGTCACGCCCCGGTGGGCGGTCATGACGAAGGCGAAGCCCTTGGGCGACTCGGTGCGCCAGTTGGCCAGGCGCTTGTTCGTCACGGTGTCTTCGAAGGTCTCTGTCACCTCCAGCGCGCTGAGGGTCTTGAAGTAGCCCTTGCGGTTGCCGAAGATCTTGTCACAGCCGAAGTAGAGGTGCGTCATGATTGTTCTTCTTGGTTTTTAAAGGCCCACCCGCGCGGGAGGCCAGGGCGGCGACACCCTACGCCCGATGAGCGCCGCGGGTCAATGACGATCGCGCCTGGTCCCAGGGCTGTCGAGTTCTATAGCGGAACCCTTGCCTCGTGATACATGAGAACAACGTCCCTGACGGGCTCGATGGCTCAATAAGGCCATCAGCCCACGAGAACTCTGCTGTAACTGGCACGGTTCGTGTTGCGGGGAAGGGCCGATCGACGAAGGTTGGACGAAGGTCGAGTTGTGGTGAACGATTGCCGAAAACGTTGTTGCACCGACGTCGTTTTATGGAAATCCGTTCGTAGAGCGCGAAACATTTTGAATCTGAGGTTGTTCACTCCAATGGACAGACGCGGCTTCCCAAAATTGGCCAACACTCAGCCTTTCCGACTCTATGACGTGATACAATCGGCCATTAACATAAAACCGTATTGCCACAGACAAAGGACCGTAGTTTCTGTCGCTGTTCACAAAAACACCAACCCTATATGGCAATTGCTCAGGGACAAACAAGGTAATGTACTCTGCTCGCCATCCTTCGCCTGCTTGACTATCATCGAAAACAGGGTCATCCAATGGTGTTGTGTTATCGCCCCAAGCGGGATCTGGGTTTAGCCAATGACAATCAAAAGGAGATGTATTCCAAACTCCGTCTAAATGTAAAAGATGCAAATCCAAATCTGCTGTCGAAGAAAGTACCTCTTCTGGATGTCCTGGAGGCGCCTCCCAAACAGCTTCTATTTTGAGTTGCGGCACAGAAGGAAGTGGCACCCCCATTACGACACACTGAACAGGCATGCACGAGGTCTGACCGAATTGATCCACCAATGAAACCTCAAAAACATGTCGACCTACAGATAAAATATCATAAAGAGGGCTTCGAGAGGATGGCGATGGTCTAAAAGCATGATTCTCGACAAAGGGAGAAGGGGCATCCAAGAGAGCCCAAAGAACCTGAGTGATTCGTCGACGGGGGTCGTCGGTCAAAAATCTAAGCTGAATAGAAGAATTGACATATACGGAAACATTCGACGACCAATCATAAAAATCAGTCTTGATTTCTGCACTTGCACTAAAACAATTCTCTCCTTCTCCGTTATCTGAAAAGGAGTCGTTGATTGGCGTGTCCGTCGTACCACTGTCTGGAGTAAGCGCATGCTCAGGCTCAACATCAGATGGATTCGACTCATCGACATCATAAACACCTGTATCTAATACAAATCCAGCATCATTCTCACCACTCGGCACATCATAGGATGAATGAGCAGATGAAGAATAAAACTCGCCCTTCTCACACCCTATCGTTACCAATAGAGCAATGTAAGAAGCGGTTTTAAGGCCCAATCGGGCTGCCATGAGTAGACTCATTTGAATTAGAAGGTCTAGTTGTTGAAATCCGAAGAACGCTCGACGTTGAGACCCAAAGATAGTACTTTGTATAGTGCGTCAAATGCTGCTGTCAAGCTGTCAAGGACTCAATGACACAGATCATCACTTGTTCATCGGGCCAACTGGCCCAACAAAGGGGGGCCTTGGACTCGGCGGGCTCCTGGGGCGCGGGCTCACCTTTGCCCGAAGGCGAGCCCTTCGAGGGCGAGCCCGAGTCGGGCGAGCCCTTGTGGTCCTGTGGCAGCTCGACGGGGGCCTGTGCCTCTTTGTGGCTGTCAACGCCCATCTCCAGGGCCAGCGCCTCGATGATGTCGTCCGCTGACGGGGTCGTATCACCCGGCTTTTTGTTGTGACTCGCCATGGTTGCGCTCTCTTGTTCTCGCGCCCCACCTTCGGGCGAAGCGCCCTTCAAAGCCCAGAGCCTGTGCAGGGCTGTCGAGTTCTATAGCGGAACCCTTGCCTCGTGATACATGAGAACAACGTCACTGACGGGCTCCATGGCTCAATAAGGCCATCAGCCCACGAGAACTCTGCTGTAACTGGCACGGTTCGTGTTGCGGGGAAGGGCCGATCGACGAAGGTTGGACGAAGGCAGTGGACATGGGCGTGCAATCGTGATGCAAGGGGTCTATCTTTGTCCTTCAACCCGGAGCACACCATGACACAACCCTCACAAGCCCGCATCATCGAGACCCACAACGAACAGTAGGCTCTCGATTTTTACAAGACGATGCTGGCTCGCCTTCCCGACCCTCGGCCCCTTGAGGTGGCCGGTCAAGATTCACGACCGCCGCTTTGTCGGTCGATGGAGAGGTTCAGAGGCGGCGCCAGCCGAAGAGGTGGGCACCCGAAAGGTCGGCACCGGAGAGTTGTCGGTCGATGGAGAGGTTCAGAGGCGGCGCCAGGGGCGACCGCTGGCGGCGCGGGGGACAGCATGATCGAGGTGAAGGCGGCGAGCGTGGGTGAGGCGCTGTTGACGGATGAGGCGCTGATGGAGGCGCTTGAGCGCCTGGGGTGCTTCGTCGACGTCGGGCTGTTCCCGCTTGGGGAGCCTGAGCCCAAGGACATGATCTTCGAGATCGCCCGCCAGGGGGGGTGGGGGGTCCGGCGGGCGGGGATGACGATCGACTCGTCGTGGGCCCCCTTCGAGCAGGCCCGGGCTCTTGTGGCGGAGCACGACTTCAAGGGCGTCGAGATCGTCGTGGTGCTGGGCTGCGGCGGCGGCGCGCTCCCGCTGTCGATCGCCGAGGCCGTGGAGGGCCAGGACGTCCAGGTCGCCGTCCTTGAGCCGGACCACGCCCTCCTGATCGGGGCGTTGCGCCGGGAGCCGCGGCTGCTTGAGCGCGCGGCCAAGGACAGGCTGGTCTTCTTCGCCACCCTGAGCGCGCTCAAGATGTGCATCGCCTTCAACTTCGAGGATCGTGGCAAGGTGCTCGTCGTCTGCCCGCCCGTCTCGCAGCGCCGGCATCCGGAGGTGGCTCGCACGCTGGCGACCGAGGTCGAGGAGGCGATGGCGCTGGCGGCGGTCAGCAGCAACACGGTCCGCTTGCGGGCCAGCCAGTGGGTCAACAACCTGATCGAGAACCTGCCCAGGCGCGTCGATCTCCCCTCGCTCTTCTGCCTGGCGGGCGCCTTCGCGGGGGTCCCGGCCATCCTGGTCGCGGCGGGCCCCAGCCTTGATAAAAATATCGAGCAACTTCGAGGTGTTGGCGATCGAGCGCTGATCGTGTGCGTCAACACGAGCCTCAAGGCGCTCTTGAAGGCCGGGGTGACGCCCCACCTCGTGCTCTGCCTCGAAGGGCTGGACGTCTCGACGCACTTCGAGGGCGCCGAGGAGGCCCTGGCGCAGACGGCGCTGGCGCTGGATTTGACCTGCCACCCCAAGCTCTTTGGCCTGCCCGCCGCGCCGATCTTCACCTTCCTCGGGTCCAACGCGCGCAACCTGGACTTTGTCTCCCGCGTGCTGCAGGAGGAGGAGGTCGAGGGCCTTTCGATGGGAGGGAGCGTGGCGACGGCGGCCTTCTCGTGCGTCGACGTACTCGGGTGCGACCCGATCGTGCTCGTCGGCCAGGATCTGGCCTACACCGGCGGGCAGGTCTACGCCTCGGGGACGGTGTTCGAGGCGATGCGGATGGAGTCGACGGGGTGTCAGGGCGAGATGACCGATCCAGACGGGGCCAAGCAGCAGATCCTCGACGCCTCGGAGTCGCCGGGCACAGGCACCTTCTGCGGCGCCCGGCGCCTCGTGCCCGCCCTGGCCTGGGGGGGGAAAGGGGAGGTGATGACCTCGATGGACTTCAACCTCTTTCGAGCGTGGTTCGTGGCGGCGGGCGCCCAGGTGCACGCCCGGCGAGGGGCGCGGCTGATCAACGCCACCGAAGGCGGCGCTGAGATCGGGGGCTTCGAGTCGCTGCGCCTCGACGCCGTGATCGCGCGCTGGATCTCGCCGCGTGCGCCGCTGCCGATCCGCGACATGCTCGCCAGGATCGGGGAGCAGGCGCCCCGAGTTTCCCTGGACCGCTGGGTCGTCGGGATCGAGGCGGCCGTGGTGGACTGCCGCGCGGTGGTCCGGGCGGCCAGGGGGGCGCGGGACAAGGCGCGGGAGGCGGCTGTGCGCCTGGAGGCGGCAGGCGTCGAGGGCGAGGGCTTCGCTCAGGCGGTGGAAGCGCTTGGGGCCGCCGAGCGCGCGGTGATGCGGCGCAGCGCCGAGAGCCCGCTGGTGGACGGCTGCGTCCAGGCGGCGCTCCTCGACCTCCTCGACGAGGCGCAGGACGACGAGGGCTGGCCGGTTCAGGCGCGGTGGCGGCGGCAGCTTGAGCTGTCGGCCGGGCTCAACGAGGCGATCCTCAAGGCCGCTCAGCGGCTCCTGGGTCGGCTGGAGGCTGCGCGCGGCGAGGCTCGGCGCCGTCAAGGATGAGCACGGCCTCCTCGCCGTGCGCCTCGATGAGCCGGTCGACGTGCGCCAGGAGGCGCCGTCGGCGCTCCCAGAGCCGGTCGATGAGGACCTCCTGGCCGGCCTGCTTGCTGGCCGAGGGGGTCAGGAGGCGGCGGGCGTCCTCGCGGTCGAGCAGGCGCAGACGGAGGATCGCGGTCCGGCTGAAGCGGCCCGCCAGGGCCAGCCGCGCGTCCATCTCGTAGTCGTGGCCCTCGCCGAAGGGCGCGGGCTGGTCGCCGAGGGCCAGGCCGCGCGGGGTCAGCAGGGTCCGCGAGCCCCACTCGCTGGTCTCGGGATCGAAGCGCTGCCAGTGGTTGGTCAGGTAGTCGAGGATGAGCAGCTCGCTGATCTGGGTGGCCACCCACATCAGCCGCCGGTGCTCCAGCGCCACGCTCAGGTCGCCCTTGAGGCGGGCGACCTCCCGGGGGGCGTCGCCGAGCGCGCCGAGCGCGTTGGCGGCCGGCGCGTTCAGCAGCGCGGGGGGCATCTCGACGCTCAGCCAGGGCTGCCAGAGGGCCGAGAACTCGATCGGGAAGGCGCTGCCCTCGCGCAAGGGGGCCTGCCAGGCGCCGTAGAGCCAGACCCCGGTGCCCTGAACGTTGAGCGCGACCTCGTCGCGCCAGGAGGGGGCGCCCTGGGGGGCGACGGTGTTCAGATCGGTGACCTCGATCCGGGCCTCCCGGCTGGAGGCCAGCGCGAGGCGGCAGCCGAGCAGCAGGCAGAGGCGCTCGACGGCCAGCGCCGGCGCGGGGTTGCTCGGCGCCTCGGCCAGCACGGGCCAGAAGATCGCGTTGACGCCGGGCGCGCGCTCGAAGCTGGCCAGGAGGCGGGCGCCCTGGTCGCCGTCGGCGTCGAGGCGGTCGAAGTCCCGGCCCTCGCGCAGCGTCAGCGGCAGCGGCGGGGCGAAGTCGGGATCCGCGAGGTGGGCCTGGACCAGGACGCGGCGCAGGCCGGGGGAGGGGTGCGCGGCCAGCGCCGCCCAGCTCGCGTCGCGGGCGGCGCCAAAGGCGCCCTCCTTCAAGAGCAGGCCGACGCGCGCGGCCTCCAGCGGCTCGGGGTCCATGCCCTGCAGGAGCCCGAGGCCGATGAGCGCCCTGGCGCGCTCGGCGTCCTCATCGTGGAGGCTGTTGGCCAGCCTCGCCAGGCCCTCGGCGGTGTCCCCGTCGGGGCCGCGGGCGTCGAGGACGCGGGCGCGGGCCTCGCGGATGACCTCGTCGGTGACGATCGAGGACAGGTCGCGCTCCACGATCCACTCGGCCTGCACGGACAGCTCTCCGATCCCCCCGCCGAAGAGCGCCAGCGCGATGGCGCGGTGGCCAAAGGCCCCGTAGGGGGTCGTGGCCCCGAGCAGGCCGACCAGGGTGAAGGTCAGCGCCAGGGCCAGGTGCCAGAGCGGGTGAAGCCGCGCGCGGGGCGGGTCGGTCGGCGGCAGCGCCGTCGGGAAGGCGCGCCGCGGGGCTTCGGCGGGGATCGGGATGAGGTGGATCAGCGCGACTTCGGCGCAAGCGTCCTCTTCGAGGTCGAGCGCCTCGTGGCCTGGGAGGTGCCCTTGGGGCTCATCCAAGGGCGCATCGTCGGCGGTGGAGGGCGGCTCGAAGTTGCGGCGCTCGCCCAGGAGGGCCATCAAGTCCGGGCCGCCTTCGTCGACGTATCTCGCGGAGGCCGGCGTCGGCGGGGGCGAGTCCATCAGGCGCAGGGGCACTCTGATGGATTCGCCGCATTTCGGACAGGTCAGGCTCGTGGGGAGCCGGCGTCCTCGCGGGACCATGCGGAAACGGGCTTCGCAGCCCGCGCAGGAGAGATCAAGTGCTTTGCGTTTGAGGGTCATGCCGTCGCGCTGGAAGTCGAACGACCGCATTATGGACTACAAAGCGGGGGTTTTGAACCGTGTCTGTTCAATCAGAGCGATAATAATTCAAGGGAGGCAGGGGAGAGGGGCTCTGCGCAGGAGGGGCAGAGGAAGCGGGGCCTCCAGGGAAGGAGGAGGCCCCGCTGGGGAAAGGGCTTGAAACCTCGCAGTTTCCGTAGAATCCGGCGAGGTGGAGGGCGTCAGTAGCAGGTTTGAGCCGTTGGCGAGACGGCCCGGTGGGTTCTGGCTGTTGGTGAGATATCTCTGCCCGTTCTGATGGTGAGAGCGCCCTCCGTCGAGAGGCAGAATCAGTTTTCGTGCCATTTTGTTCCCCTCCTCGTTGAAAATCGTCTGATCGCGGCGCCGGGGTCTCATGATCGACCCGGGCCTGCTCCCGGTGTCGAAGGGCGCCGCCCCAGGGTGTGACACGCTGTCACGTCGCGTCAATCGGCGGAGTCACTGGTTTTTTGTTCATGCGCGGGCGAGGCGGCCGAATGGATCGCGCGGCCTCGGGGCTTGCGGGCGCCCTGAGGCCGCGGCGGGGTGGGGTCTGGAGTCTTCACGGGCCAGGCGAGGGAGGGGGGGCGGGGTGTCAGCCGCGCAGGAAGGAGAAGAGGCCGCGCTTCTTGGGGGCCTCCTGGGCCTTGTCGCCCTGCCCGGCGGGGTTGTCGCCGGCGAGCTTGCGGGCCAGCTCAAGGAAGGCCAGCGCCACGGCCCCCTCGGGGTCGCGCAGCACGATCGGGCGGCCCTCGTCGCCGCCCCGGCGCACCTCGCCGTCGAGCGGGATCTCGCCCAGGAAGGGCGTGCCGAGGCGTTTGGCCTCCTTGCGGCCGCCGCCCTCGCCGAAGATGTGTATCTTCTCGTTATCGTTGATGATTTTCGTGAGCGAGGCGACGGCCTTCTCGGCGCCCTTGACCCCTTCGAGGGCCTTGAGCGCCTCGCGCGCGCCCTGGGCGCCGGGCCAGACGTAGTGGGACATGTTCTCGATGATGCCGAGCACCTCGACCTTGAGGGTCTTGAACATCTGGAGGCCGCGGGCGGCGTCGATCAGCGCCAGATCGCTGGGCGTGGTCACGACGACGGCGCCGTCGAGCGGGACCGACTGGGCCAGCGAGAGCTGGGCGTCGCCCGTGCCCGGCGGCAGGTCGATGATGAGGAAGTCGGTGCCGGTCCAGTCGACGTCCTGGAGGAACTGCCGGATGATCCCGCTGACGATCGGGCCTCGCCAGATCACCGGCGTGTCGTCCTCCATCATGAAGCCCAGGCTCATGAGCTTGAGCCCCTCGGCCTCCAGGGGCACGATCTGGCGGTCGCGCACCGTGGGCCTGCTGTTGATCCCGAGCATCGTCGGCAGCGAGGGGCCATAGATGTCGATGTCGAGCAGGCCGACCTTGTGGCCGAGCCGCGAGAGCGCCAGGGCGAGGGTGACCGCCACCGTGCTCTTGCCGCCGCCGCCCTTGCCCGCGGCCACCGCGATCACCTTGCCGACGCCCTTGAGCGGCCTGGACTGCGGCTGGGCCGGGGGAGGCGCGGGGCCCGAGGCCGGTATCTGGCCGCCCTTGGGCATCTGGGGCTGGCCCTCCAGCCCCGAGCGCGTCACCGCCAGCACGTTGACCTCCGAGACGCCCTCGACCCCCTCGACCGCGTCCGCGACCCGATCCTCGATGTCCCAGCGCAGCTCCTTGGCGGCGTCGTCCTCAAAGACCACCGTGACCGTGGCCTTGCCCCCCGAGACCTGGAGCTCCTCGATCATCTGGGCGTCCATGAGGGTCTGGCCGCCGCTGAGCTCGATGGAGCCGAGCGCGGCGATGATCCGCTCCTTGATTTCGAAGTCTCCCGACATCTTTCAACCTCTCTCGTTGGGCGGGCTTCAGGGCGACCTCGCCCCGGTTCCCCGTCGATCTGGACACATCCGAAGAAAAAGCCCGGCCCAGGTCCAAGCGTCCCCGAGCCGGGGCAAAATAGACACCGCGGGTCCGGTTTGTAAAGCAGTCTCGCGTCCTTGGCCAGGGCAATCGAGTTCTAGGCGCGTGCCGTGGAGAGTAGGCTGAGCAGGTAGTTACGATCCCAGCCAGCCCGTTTGCGTGAGTTGGCGACACCGAGCTTACGGTTGGGGTCTTGTTTAATGATGTTCAAGGCGAAATGAC
>SYOX01000343.1 GCA_005804885.1 Pseudomonadota bacterium | reverse complement strand
TGTCGTTCTTGAGCTTGCGGACGGCGAGGTACTCGACGATCCGGGTCTTGACGTTGTCCAGGCCGTAGTGGTCCTCGTCGAGGATGACGCGGGCCTCGCGGATGTTGAGCTTGTCCTCGGTCGAGGTGCTCCAGGGCAGGTCGATGAGGGTCTCAAGGTAGGTGCGCGTGACGCCGTACTCGGAGCTGGCCGGCTGCATCAGCCGCAGCCTGTTGAGCTGCTTGCGGGCCTGGGTGTAGACCTCCTCGGGGAAGCCGGCGTCCTCGATGGACTGGGCCAGATCCTCGATGTCGTTGCCCTCGCCGTCCAGCTCGCCGAGCTGCTCCTTGATGGCCTTGAGCTGCTGGCGCAGGTAGTACTCGCGCTGGTTCTTGTCGATCTCCTCCTTGATCTGGGACTGGATCTTGTCCGAGACTCTGAGCACCTCAAGCTGCCGGACCAGGAAGCGCACGACGGCCTCAAGGCGCTCCTTGAGGTCGAAGGTCTCCAGGATCCGCTGCTTCTCCTCCGTGGAGATGTCCATGTTGGCGGCCACGAAGTCGCACAGCTGACCCGGGTCGTCGACCGACTCGACCATCTGGCTGGCCTCCTTGGGCATCTCCGGGATGAAGCGCACGACCTCCTTGGCGGTCTCCTTGAGGTTCCGGAAGAGCGCCTCGACGTCGACGCTGCGGCTCTTCTCCTCGGGGATGGCGGTGAAGCGGCCGAGCATGAAGGGCTCTTCCTGCGTGACCTCCTCCATCCGGATGCGGCTCTGCCCCTGGATGATGACCGAGTAGTTGTCGCCGGCGATCTTGACGACCTTGAGGATGCGGGCGCTGGTGCCCATCTTGTAGATGTCGTCCTCGCTGGGATCGTCGATGTCCTGGCGGCGCTGCGTGACGATCGCGATGAGCGCCCGCTTCTCGACCGCCTCCTCGATCAACCGAATGGACTTGGGCCTGCCCACGGCCAGAGGGATTACCACCTGGGGGAAGAGGACAGAGTTCCGCAGCGGCAAGACTGGCAATAGCTGTTCGGTCTGCTCCTCAACACTTTTTGGCGCATCGCTCATGTGGTATATCCTCTCCTACGTCGTAATGAACGGCTTCGGTGCCCGTCAGGGGCGCATCCAACCTAAACACTCCAGGGAAGGTTACAAGGCGCATGGCCCCGACCCCACAAGGACCCCAATCTCCCCGAACGTCCGGCGAACATGACGCCCTGTCCATCGCCCTGGACGCCGGCCTCTACGGACCCGAGTCCACCGAGCGCTACGCCCGCCTGCGAGACAGCCTCGGCGGCGAGGGCGGCAAGGTGGACCGTGCCTCGCTGGAGAAGATATGCCAACAATTCAAGGAGGGCGAGATAAACCTTACCCAGGCCCTCAAGGCCTACGGTGACGTCACCGACTCCCGCCAGTGGCCAGTGCTGGCCATCAGGCCCAACATCGAGCAGGAGAAGCTCGAAGATCGACTGCTCACCCTCGGCTTCGAGATCGTCCCCCCGCTGGCCTCGGCCTACCGCCGCGTCGGGCTGATCCCCGTCAGAGTCCCGCCCGAGCCGCCCATCGTCGAGGCCATCTCCAAGCGGCCGGACGTCTCGCGCGTCGAGCGCAGCTGGCAGGCGACCACCGAGGCCTCGACCGCCCCCGATCCCAAGGGGCTCCTGACCTACCCCGATGAGCTCATCAACGCCGAGGAGCTCGACAAAGAGCTCTTCGGCACCCGCGACCCCGTCATCATCGGGCTGCTCGACTCCGGCATCGACGCGCGGCACCCCGTCCTCCAGACGCGCCTGCTCGACCAGCGCGCCTTCCGCTACGGCGAAGAGCGCATCGGGGATCGCTTCGGCCACGGGACCGCCGTCGCCGGCATCATCACGAAGCTGTGCCCCTCGGCCCACTTCTACTCCGCCAAGGTCCTCGACGAGGGCGGCCGGGGCAACCTCGACGACCTGATCCGCGCCGTGGCCTGGCTCCACCGCAAGCGCCCCGACATCGTCGTCTGCAGCGCCCTGACCGAGGGCCTGGACGACAACAACTCCATCGCCAGCGGCCTCTTCGACGAGCTCGCCGCCTGCGGCATCCCCGTCTTCATCCCCACCCGCGATCCCGAGGGCAACCTCGCGCCCCCCGCCGACGCCAAGGGCGTCATCAGCGTCGGCATGGCCACCAAGGCCGGCATCAGCACCAAGGCCACCCTGCTGGCCCGCGGCACCCAGCTGCGCGTCCCCCGCAGCATCCAGGCCAACAAGAAGCGCTTCCCCATGCTCCAGCCCACCGGCTGGACCACCTTCGAGTCCCCGGCCTCCGCGACGGCCTTCGCCGCCGGCATCGCCTGTCTGCTCATGCGCGCCGCCCGGATGCACCAGCGGCGGCCGACCGCCTCGGACATCCTCGAAGCCTTGATGGACGGCGCCGACGCCAGGCGCCACACCCTCGACCCCACCGTGACCCTCCAGCGCTTCATCAAGAAGCTCCAGAGCGCGCCTCCCGAGCAGGCCCAGCCCACCACCGCCCGGATCAACGCCCAGGCCGAGGCCCAGCAGGACGTCCGGCCCCCTGCCCAGCGCACCAAGACACCCAGCGCCCCCCTCAAGGCGCCCCCCGTCCGCACCAAGACACCCACCGACACCCCCTCCGAGGAGACCGCCGTCAACCTCGAAGCCATGAACTCCGCCAGCATGGACGCGCTCGACCACGACGACGAGGGCGCCTTCGTCGAAGAGATCCCGACGCTCGCCTTCGCCGCGCACCACGCCCCGGCCGGCCAGGGCACCACCGGCGCCCCCCTCGATCCCTGGGATGAGGTCCAGGAGGAAGGCGATGAGCCCACCATGGCCATGGACGAGGGCTGGACGCTGGCGCCGGAACCCAAGAAGAAGTAGACGCCGGCTCGCCCCCTCCTTATTATCGATCCCGCGCCTCGCCTGCGCCCTCGGGAGGGTCTACTGCCCAGCCCCTCCCTCTTTCACGGGCGCCGCAAGGACGCGGCGCCCCCGGTCATGGAGTCGACCATGGGCAAGCACCTCCTCACCCTCGGCGCCCTCGCGCTGCTGGCCTGCTTCGTCGCCGGCATCATCGTCAGCCGACAGGGCTTCGACCTCAAGACCAAGGCCGCCGATCTCCCCCTCGATTCCGCCGCGCAGAACCCTGCCCTCGATGAAGGGGCCGGCGGAGCGGTGGAAGGCAGCCCCCTGCCCGACCAGGCCCCCGAAGGCTCGCCCGAGCCCGCCGATCTCCGCCCCCCGGAGCCCCAGGGCGGCATCGCCGGCATCCCCGAGGATCTGGACATCTCGCTGGATCAGGCCATCCTCGACGACGGCCGCTACGTCATCAGCCAGCCCGACGGCCGCCGGATCGTCCTGACCCTCGATCCCGAGATCCAGAGCACCCTCGAAGAGCTCTTCGCGCGCTACGAGATCCCTCACGCCGGCTTCGTCGCCATCGAGGCCCGCACAGGCCGCGTCCTGGCCCTGGTCAGCGCCGAGAGCGCCGACCCCATCGGCGACGTCGCCCTCAAGGCCATGGCGCCGAGCGCCTCCATCTTCAAGATCATCACCGCCGCCGCCCTCATCGAAGGCAAGGGCTATGACCCCAACGAGAAGGTCTGCGTGCCGGATGGCCCCGCGGTCCCGACGACCGAGGACATCCTCGGCATCGGCGCGCCCAACACCTCCTGCATGAACCTCGGGACCGCCTTCGGGATGTCCAACAACTACGTCTTCGCGAGGCTGGCCCACAAGCACCTGTCGGCCTCGGACCTGCAGACCTGGGCCGCCCGCTTCGCCTACAACGAGCCCCTGCCCTTCAACCTGACCGTCGAGGCCTCCCGCGCCGAGATCAGCGACGACCCCGTCCTGCGCGCCCGCACCGCCGCCGGCTTCTGGAACACGACCCTGAGCCCCCTGCACGGCGCGCTGCTGGCCGCCACCGTCGCCAACGGCGGCGTCATGATGCGCCCGAACCTCATCGAGAACATCCTCAACCCCGACGGCGAGGCCGTCTACGCCTTCAAGGCCGTCCCCTACAAGAAGGTCATGGAGCCCGAGACCGCCCGCGCCATCGCCGACCTGATGGTCTACTCCACCACGGTCGGCACCGCCTCCAGCCACCTCGGCCAGGGCTTCCCCGAGGGCTACGTCGTCGCCGGAAAGACCGGCACCCTCTCCCAGAACAAGCCCTACCTCATGTTCAGCTGGTTCGTCGGCTTCGCCCCCATCGACAAGCCCAAGGTCGCCGTCTCCGTCCTCCTGTGCAACCCCGCGAAGTGGCGCATCAAGTCCACCTTCGCCGCCGCACAGGGTCTCAAGATCCTCGCCGAGCGCGACGCGCCCAAGCCCGACCCCAGCGCGGCCCCCGACGCCCCGCCGGACGACGCCGCGGTCCTCGACGGCGATCCCGCCCTCAATGAAGCCGCCGCCGCTCTCGATGACGCTCCCCCCGAAGAGGACGCCCCCCCACCCCAGGATCAGTAGCGAGGCACCGAGGGATCCACCCGGACCGACCACTGATCGATCCCACCCGACACGTTGTAGAGCCGATCCCGGCCCGCCGCCGAGAGCGCCCGGCAGATCGCCATCGACCGGCCGCCGTGGTGGCACATCACCGCCACCCGACGATCCGTCGGGATCTCGGCCAGCCGGGACTGGACCTCGCGCATCGGGATCAACACCGCGCCCTCGACGCTGGCCACCTCGTGCTCATCCCGCTCCCTCACGTCCAGGACGAAGACCGACTCCGGCTCGCCCTCCATCCACGATCTGAGCTGATCCACCGATATCTCTCGGATGCCCTCTGCCATCTTGCCCTCTCCTTGTTCGCGCCACCCGAACTTGACGATCCCGAAATCTCCCACCACGCCGGAGATCCGCGCCGCCTCGACACCACCATGTAAACGATCAACGCGGCTCGAATCCAGCCGACCTCCCCTCCACGCCACAGGTTTGCTCAGTGAAGGTTCCAAGGGCCGCGACGCCACGGCATCCCACGCCACGATCGTGCCGACGGCGTATCGCCCCACGCTCCTCGCACCGCCCCACGCTCCTCGCACCGCCCCTGTCGGGGACGGGCTCGTCGGGT
>SYOX01000342.1 GCA_005804885.1 Pseudomonadota bacterium | reverse complement strand
GAAGACGCGCCAGTGGGGATCGCGGACGCCGCCGAAGACCTGAAACTGGTTGGCGGTCTGGTTGGCCGTCCAGACCAGATCGCTCAGGCCGTCGTTGTCGATGTCGAGCAGGGACCAGACGTCCTGGCCGGACTGCTGGCCGGTGAAGGCGAAGCCGAGCGATTGGCTGAGGCCCTCGGGCGAGGGCAGCGGCCATTGGATGAAGCTGGTGTCGAAGCCCGCGCCGTTGTTGAGGAAGACGCGCCAGTGGGGGTCTCGAACGCCGCCAAAGACCTGAAACTGGTTGGCGGTCGGGTTGGCCGTCCAGACGATGTCGGGCAGGCCGTCGTTGTTGATGTCGAGCAGAGACCAGACGTCCTGGCCGGAGCGCTGGCCGGTGAAGGCGAAGCCGAGCGATTGGCTGAGGCCTTCAGGCGAGGGCAGCGGCCATTGGATGAAGCTGGTGTCGAAGCCGGTGCCGTTGTTGAGGAAGACGCGCCAGTGGGGATCGCGGACGCCGCCGAAGACCTGAAACTGGTTGGCGGTGGGGTTGGCCGTCCAGACGATGTCAGGCAGGCCGTCGTTGTTGATGTCGAGCAGGGACCAGACGTCGTGGCCGGACTGCTGGCCGGTGAAGGCGAAGCCGAGTGAGTTGCTGAGTCCTTCGGGCGTGGGCAACGGCCAGGTCTCGTGCTCGGCTTCGAATCGGGTTCCGAGCAGGGCCGGCTCAGGTTCTGGCGTCGGTTGAGCCTCCGGCGTGCCCTCCGGATTGGGCTCGGGTTCGGGCGTCTCAGGGCCTGGATCGTTGTTGAGGAAGCCGTTGTTGTCGTCGTTGTTGAGGAAGCCTTCGCCGCCGGGTCGGGCCTCTTCGGCGGGCTCGCTGCAAGCCGCAAGCGAGATCAGCGCCACGGTCATCATCAGGTATCTTGTCAGGTGCTTCATGCGTATCGCCTCTCACATCAAGAACAACGCGGCACTTTTTAGCACGGCGCGCCCGCGTTGGCCATTCTGAGGCCGCCGCGGCGCTGGGGTCCATGGCGTCTGCGGTAGCCACCATCGGGGGCCTTGTGGCGACTACTGCAGGCGCCACCCCCTGGCGTGGATCGCGCGTTGATGGGCTCCAGCGGTTGGCCCGCGTCTTGCTGATGGTCGGTCGCGTCCGATGTTACTGGAGGGCGAGCGATGATCAAGGCGTCGACCACACAGATGAAAGTGTCGCTGATGGATGATGAAGAGCCCGTGGTGATGCCGCTGGATGCGCCCGAGATGTCTTGAAAGGGTTCATGGTTGATGGTCCGAGATGGTTCGGGTTTGATTTGATGGAATGTTGTTGGTGAATGAAGGCCCAGGGGTGACCCTGGGCTTTTTTGTGTCCAATCCGTGGGGTCGCGGGGCGACTCTTGAAGGCCAGTTGCTTTTGCGACTCTGATACGATAGTGACCCTGTCTCGTCGGGGTCGCCGCTGGGGTGGCTCCAACCCCTCCGCCTTCCCACCGGTGTCGTCGGGATGTTGTTCCTGTTGATCAGCCTCGTGGCGCTCTACGCGGGCTATCTGGCGCTGCCCCTCTTGCGCGCTCGGCCTCGCGCCATGGAGGCGCTCGACGGCCTCGTGATCGTGTCGGTGGGCGGGCTCGTCCTGCTCCACCTGTGGCCGCACGCGCTCGAAGGCGGCGGCGGCGTGGCGGTCCTCGCGGCGCTGATCGGCGTCGCCGCGCCCGTCCTCCTCGAGAAGATCATCCATCGATTCGACGCCCCAGGCCACGGCCTCCCGGCCGGGCCCCTCTTGCAGCTCCTCGGCCTGGGGGTTGTCCTTGGGGGGTTGCTGGTCCACTCCTTCATGGATGGCGCGGCGTTGGCCTTGTCCGAGGTCGGCGAGGACGCCCACGCCCACGCTCACGCTCACGCTCACGCTCACGGCGATGGCGACGAGGCGGGCCTCTTCGCGCTGGGGGTGTTGTTGCACCAGCTGCCGATGGGCCTCGCGCTTGGGTGGGCCTTGCTGCCCAGGTGGGGTCCGCGGCGGGCGCTCCTGACCGTGACGGCGATGGCGCTGGCGACCGTGGTGGGGTTCGGGATCGGCGTCGAGGGGCTCCCCATGACGGGCGTCCAGGGCCTCGCGGCCTTCGAGGCCTTCGTGGCCGGGGCGCTCTTGCACGTCGTGTCCCACCACGCGCCTCCAGGGGGGTGGCCTGCGGGCACCAGCCGGTCCTCCGGCGCGCTCGGCGCGCTCGGCGGCGTGGGGCTGCTCCTTGGGCTTGAGCTCGTCCAGGCGAGCGAGCCTCAGGGCGGCGCGCTCGACGTCTCCATGTTGTCGACATCGCTGGCAATGGCGCCAGCGCTCCTGCTGGCCATCGGGGTCAAGGTCCTGATGGGGGCCGGGCTCCCGGCGAGCGTCGCCAAGAAGGCCGGCGGGTGGTCCGGGCGGTCGATCGCGGCGCTCTTCGCCTCGATCGCCCTCGTCGGCGTGGGCTTCGAAGCGGCGCGCTTGTGCGCCCTGGCGCCCTTCGCCCTCTTCGCGCTGCTCGCCGCGGGCAGGCCCCCCCTCGTGGAGCCTGACGCGGGCCACCTGGGCTGGGTCCGGGCGCTGGCCTCGGCCTCCGACTCGGTGCTGCCCTGGGCCGCGGCGGGGGTGGCGCTCTCGGTCTTGATCGCGCCCCTCTGGGCGGCGGTCGGCGGGTCCTCGATCCCCCCGATCGCGGCGCTGGCGCTCCTGGCGCTGATGGGCCTTCCCTTCGGCGGCGTGGCCCTCGGCGCGCTCCCGGCGGCCGCCGCCCTGATCCACGTCGGCGCGCCCTTCGAGGCGGCCCTGGCCTTCGTCGTCGCGGCCTCCATCCCCTGGCGAACCCCCGCCGCGTCGAGCGCCATGCGAGCAAGCAGTGCCCTCGTCGGCCTCGCGCTCGCCCTCGCCGTGGGGCTGGCCGCCCAGGCCGTCGATCTCCCCTCGATCCAGGCGCTCAGGGTCCCCGCCGCCCAGGAGGACGGCCCCCTCCAGGCGCTCTCCCTGCTTGCGCTCGCGCCCCTGGCCGCCTGGTCCCTCCTGCGTCGAGGCCCGCGGGGTCTGCTCGCGAGCCTCTCCCCAAGCCATTCTTCAAGCTGCCCTTGACGAGCGCTCCCTGCGGCGTCATTCTCGATCCTTGACTAGAATGGTCTAGAATGCGCGATGCATTCTTGACTGTTCTAGTCTGGAATTCAGTGCGGGTCGAGGTCGTCTTTGATGTGCAGGAGGTCCAAGTCATGATCCTGGCCTTGATCGGCGGGGTGCTCATTGGCCTGTCGGCGGCGGCGGTGCTGGCGCTTCAGGGTCGAATCGCGGGGGTCAGCGGGATGCTCAGCCAGCTCGTGCGCCCGACCGAGGGCGAGCGAGGCTGGCAGGCGGCCTTCCTGGCCGGCTTGCTGGTGGGCGGGGCCGCCCTGGCGGCGCTCTGGCCCGAGTCCGTGGCCGTGACGATCGATCGCTCCTGGGGGGCCATCGCGCTGGGCGGCTTCCTGGTCGGCGTCGGGACTCGAATGGGCGGAGGCTGCACCAGCGGCCACGGCGTCTGCGGCAATGGCCGGCTGTCGCCCCGCTCCATCGCCGCCACCTTGACCTTCATGGCGACCGGGATGGCGGCGGTCTATGTCGTCGACCACCTGCTCGGGGGGGCGTGAGCATGACGCGCACGATCTTGGCCGCCTTCGGGGCGGGGCTCGTCTTCGCCGCAGGGCTTGGGATCTCGGGCATGACCCAGCCTTCGAAGGTGCTCGCCTTCCTCGACGTCGCCGGGGCCTGGGATCCCTCGCTGGCGCTGGTGATGGGCGGGGCCGTCGGCGTCTACTTCCTGGCCCAGCGCCTCATCTTGCGGCGACCGAAGCCCGCTCTGGCGGACGCCTTCATGATCCCGGCGCCTCGCCCGGTCGACCGCCAGCTCATCCTGGGGGCGGCGATCTTCGGCGTCGGCTGGGGGATCGTGGGCTTCTGCCCCGGCCCCGCCGTCGTCAGCTTCGCCACCGGGGCCAGAGAGGCGCTGATCTTCATCCCCGCGGTCCTGCTGGGCATGGCGACCTTCTACGGCCTGCGGGCGCTGGCCCGCCGCGCCCCGCCGGCCCTCAACGACGCCTCGACCTCCCTCCCCATCTCCCAGCACCGCTGACTCGAGCCACGCCCATGAGCGCGAAGATCAAGGCCCTGTCGCTGTTGAGCCGGACGCTCACGAGCGCCTCCATCCAACGATGGCACTTCAACGCCCACGCCCTCGGCCGCAAGCTGCGCGGCGGCGCGGCCCCGCTCGCCTACTTTCACCAGATCGACGATCCCCACAGCCACCTCGCCGCGCAAGCCCTGCGCGGCCTGGTTGATCGCTATGGTGTTGATCTCACAATCTTTCTTGTTGGATCGCCCTCCGAAGCCGAGGGGGCCCAGGACCCTGCCCGCGCGCCCGCCTGGGCCTTGCGAGACGCCGCGCTCATCGCCCCTCACCTCGGCGCCCGCTTCCCCTCGACCTCGCGCCTGCCCGATCCCCGCGTCGTCGACCTCGCCGGGCGGCTCGCCCTCGACGCCATCGAGCGGGGCGACTTCGCCGACGCGATCGTCCACATCGGCGACCTCGTCTGGGCTGGCGACGAGGCGGGCCTTGAGGCGATGGGGCCGAAGGCAGACGCAGGGCAGGTCGCCGCAGCCCGGGAAGCCGGCCAGTCGACGAGGCGCTCGCGCGGCCACTGGCTCAGCGCGACCTTCAACTTCGCCGGGCGGTGGTACTGGGGCCTCGACAGGCTGGCCTGCCTCGAAGAGGATCTCGACGCCGCCGGGGTTCGCAGGCCAGCCGCGCCCCCCGGCGGGGCGCTGACCCCGCCGCCCGCCCCCCAACCGCCGATCGACCTCGGATCGGCCAGGTCGGGCGAGTCCGGGCAGACCGTGGAGTTCTTCTTCTCGCTGCGCAGCCCCTACTCCTACCTGGCGCTGTCGAGGGTCTTTGACCTTGAGCGCCGCCTGGGGATCAGGCTCGTCCCCAGGCCCGTGCTGCCGATGGTGATGCGGGGCTTCAAGGTGCCGCTGACCAAGCGGATCGGCATCGTGCTGGACGCCGGGCGGGAGGCCCGCCGCCACGGCATCCCCTTCGGAAACATCGCCGATCCCGTCGGCGCCGGGGTCGAGCGCGCCCTTGCGGTGATCGTCCGGACCATCGAGGCCGGAGGCGACTGGCAGGCCTTGACGCTCTCGCTCTGCGCCGGCGCCATGGCCGAGGGCGTCGATCTGGCCCAGGACGCGGGGTTGCGCTCGCTCGTCGAGCGTGCGGGCCTCGACTGGGCCGAGGCCCAGGCCGCCATGGAGGACAACGGTTGGCGGGAGATCGTCGAGGAGAACCGGCGCATCCTCATGGACGACCTGGGCTTGTGGGGCGTGCCCTGCTTCCGGGTCGGCCCGCACGCCATCTGGGGTCAGGATCGGATCTGGCTGGTCGAGGCGCTGCTCAAGGCAGGCGCCGACAGCCACGGCGCTGGATCTTGACGCGTCGAGGCAGCCCGGCCACATTTCCCGCCAGGATCCAACGCAAGTGGGGGAGCGATGACCATCGAAATCCGAGGCAAGACCTGCGCGGTGACTGGGACCTTGTCGAAGTTCACGCGCGATGAGGTGCTCAAGCGCCTCAAGGCGATGGGGGCCATCACCAGCGCATCGGTCTCGTCGAAGACCGACATCCTCTTCATCGGCAAGGGGGTAGGCTCGAAGCTGGCCAAGGCGCGGCGCTGGGGCGTCACCATCTACAACGAGGACCAGCTCCACGCGCTGCTGGAGGGCCGCACAGAGGCGGTCGCGGCCCTCGAAACCGCCCCGAAGGCGCCCGAGCAGGTGGCGCTCAACGACGCCCTCCAGGAGTTCCGCCAGATCCTCTACGATGATCCCACGGCCAGGACCTGGCAGAAGATATCGGACTTGATCGACCGCTGCCCGCCTGAGTCGCTGGAGATGGCGCTTGAGTACGTCGAGGGGCACATCGGGCGATGGGGAGGCGAGATCTGGTTCGACCGCTGGTCCAGCGATCACCCGGAGCACCCGGATCTGCGCGAGGCGCCCAGGCAATGGGTCGAGGAGATCCTCCAGGGCAACTTTTCTCCGAAGCACGGCCTGGCGCGCGTCTTCAGGTTTGGCAACCGCAACCTCGTCGGCAAGCTCGCCCAGCGCATCACCGAGGACCCCTGGCTGACCCGCGCGACCTTCCTGGACATGAGCCACAACAAGTCGCTCCCGGCCACCTTCTTCAAGCAGCTCGGGCAGACCGGGCGCCTGTCCACGCTCAGCCACCTGTCGCTGACCGAGTGTCGCCTCAACCCCAGCGCGGCCCGCGCGCTGGTCGAGGCCGAGTCCCTCTCGAACCTGACGCACCTCTCCCTCCACGGCGTCGACTTCAAGGACGGCGCCGCCAAGGAGCTGTCCAGCGCGACGCGGTGGACGAAGCTGCGCTTCTTCGACGCCTCCTACAGCCGCTCGGCCGAGGGCGTCGAGGGCTTCCTGGCCACGCCCTGCGTCTCCAGCCTGGAGACGCTCAAGCTCGAAGCCATCGGGGTTGGCGCCGCGCTCGGCGAGGTGCTTCGGGATGCTGGCCGGATGACTCGCCTCAGGAAGCTCTCCGTCAGTTACAACGCGCTCGGCTCGGCTGGCGGGCTCTCTCTGTCGAGGGCCGATCACCTCAAGGGCCTGACCAGCTTCTCGGCCAGCAACAACGGGCTGAACGTGGACGCCGTCGAGGCCCTGGTCCAGAGCGGCATCCTCGACGAGGTCGAGCAGCTTGACCTCGCTTGCAACCCCCTCGGCCACGCCGCCGCCCTTGCCCTTGGTAAGTTGAGCAATATCAACAACTTGAGCGTTTCTCGCGCCGGCCTCGACGACAGCGCCGCGATGGCGCTGATCGAGTCCTCCTTCGCGCATCGGTTGACCTCCCTCCACATGGGAGAGAACGCTCTGGGCGACGACTTCGTCCGGGCGCTGGCCAACGCGACACACATCAAGGGGCTCAAGTGGCTGACGCTCTACAACACGCAGATCACCGATGAGGGCATCGAGGCGCTGGCCAACGCGCCCCACCTGGCCAGCCTCGAAGACCTCTACCTGACCTCGGCCCACCTGACGCCGAGGTCGCTCGCCTTGATCGAGGCCTCTCCCTTCTTGAGCGAGGGCGCGCGCAAGACCGGCAGTCGGAACCTGCGCGTGGCGAGGGCGACTTGATGAACTGGCCTGCGAGGGCGCGAGGTGTCGCCTCAAGCCTTGTCGTCGTCCCGCTCAAGGTGGGGTGACATCAGCCAGCGCAGGATCGGCCGACGCGACAGGCTCTGATGGCCCCGCGCTTCTCTGGAGCCCGCCGACATCTCTCGTCTCATCGTTGCCTGGCGAGGGGCTTTCTGAGAGAGTCCGCCGCGATGACAAGCGCGAGGTGACCCGATGAGCCAAAAATCGATGAGGAGACCGACGAAGCCCGAGATCCTGGCCCCCGTCGGCGGCTTCACCCAGCTCCAGGCCGCGATCGAGAACGGCGCCGACGCGGTCTACTTCGGCCTGAGCCACTTCAACGCCCGCGCCCGCGCCAACAACTTCGAGCCCGAGGCGTTGCCCGAGATCATGGCGCGCCTGCACGAGCGCGGCCTGCTGGGCTTCGTGACCTTCAACACTCTGATCTTCGACGAGGAGCTGGCCCAGGCCGAGGCCATGCTGCGCCAGATCGTCGACGCGGGCGTCGACGCCGTCATCGTCCAGGACCTCGGCGCCGTCCGCCTCATCCGGGCGGTGTCGCCAGACCTCCCGATCCACGGCTCGACCCAGATGACCGTCACCAGCGCCGAGGGCGCCTCGCTCATCGGCCAGATGGGCGTCGAGCGGGTCGTCCTGGCCCGCGAGCTCACCGTCGACGAGATCGCCGCCGTCGCCCGCGACACCGACGTCGAGCTGGAGGTCTTCGTCCACGGCGCGCTCTGCGTCTCCTACAGCGGCCAGTGCTTCTCCAGCGAAGCCTGGGGGGGGCGGAGCGCCAACCGCGGCCAGTGCGCCCAGGCCTGCCGCCTGCCCTACGACATGATCGTCGACGGCGACCGCCGCGACCTCGGCGACGTCCGCTACCTCCTGTCGCCGCAGGACCTCATGGGCGTCGACCAGATCGAGGCGCTCGTCGAGGCCGGCGTCTCCTGCTTCAAGATCGAAGGCCGCCTCAAGGGCCCTGAGTATGTCGCGCTGACCACCCGCACCTACCGCGAGGCCGTCGATCGCGCCTGGGAGCGCAGCCCCTGGAGCCTCGACGCGAAAGGGCGCCGCGACCTCACCCAGATCTTCTCGCGCGGCATGACCCCCGGCTTCCTCGACGGCGTCCGCCACCAGCGCCTCGTCGACGGCCGCGCCCCTCGCCATCGCGGCGTGCTGCTCGGGCAGGTCGAGTCCGTCGGCCCCCAGGGCGCCTTCGTCCGCCTGCAGGCCCCCCTCAAGCGCGGCGACGGCCTCGTCTTCGACGCCGGCAACCCCGAAGCCGAAGAGCAGGGCGGCAAGGTCTACGAGATCTTCAGCGGGCGCGCGTCGATACAGGGCGAGGTCGACGAGGGGCTCGTCGAGCTGCGCTTCGGCCCTGGCGTCGATCTCGGCAGGATCAAGCCCGGCGACCTGGCCTGGAAGACGCGCGATGAAGCCCTGGAGGCCGACCTGCGCCGCACCTGGGAGCGCGAGTTCAACCACCGCGACCCCGTCGACGCCCAGGTCCACGGCGAGGCCGGGCAGGCCCTGCGCCTCTCCCTGCGCGACCGACAGGGCCTCGTCGTCCACGTCGACGCCGAGGCCACCCTGGAGCCCGCCACCGGCCAGGGCCTCGACGAAGCGCGCCTGCGCCAATACATCGGCCGCATGGGCGGCACCCCCTTCGATCTCGACCGCCTCGATGTCCACCTCGAAGGCAACCTCTTCATCCCCTCCAGCGCCCTCAACGACGCCCGCCGACGCGCCGTCGAGGCCCTCTCCCTGGCCCGCCGCCACAAGGTCGCCTGGCGCTCCAACGACGGCCACGCCCTCCCCGGCCTCCTCGCCCACCTCCTCCAGACCCAGGCCCCGCCCACCCTCGAAGCGACGCTGAACACGACCAGCCCTCGCCTCGTCGTCCTGTGCCGCACGATGGCCCAGGTCGAGGCCGCCATCGGCATGAAGGCCGTCGACGAGGTGATCGTCGACTTTCTGGAGATCAAGGGCATCACCGAGGCCATCGCCCTCATCCGCCGCGCCGGCCTCTTCGCCGTGGCCGCCGCCCCCAGGATCCTCAAGCCCAACGAGGAGCGCATCTGGCGCTTCATGCTCAACACGGGCGCCGACGCCATCCTCGTGCGCAGCCTCGGCCTGCTCCGCACCCTCCTGACCGTCCAGGGCGAAGCCGTCCCCCCTCTCTTCGGCGACTTCTCCCTCAACGCCGCCAACGCCCTGACCGTCGCCCACCTCCTCGATCTCGGCCTGGAGCGACTCGCCCCCACGCACGACCTCAACGCCTCGCAGCTGGCCGCGCTGGCCGATCAACCCTACAAGGATCGCCTGGAGCTCATCGTCCACCACCACCTGCCGCTCTTCCACACCGAGCATTGCGTCTTCTGTAAATTCCTGAGCAATGGCAACGACTTCCGCGACTGCGGACGCCCCTGCGAGGCGCACGCCGTCCACCTCAAGGACCGCGAGGGCCGCGAGCACGTCGTCCTGGCCGACATGGGCTGCCGAAACACGGTCTTCAACGCCGAGGCCCAGTCAGGCGCTCTGCACCTGCCCGACTTCCTGGCCGCCGGCTACCGCGCCTTCCGCATCGAGCTCCTGGAAGAGACCCCGGCGCTGGTCGCCGCGCTGGTCGAGCGCTACCGCAGAGCCCTCGACGGCGACCTTGAGGCCCCCGAACTCTGGCGCTGGCTCGATGAGAGCGCCCCCGAGGGCGTCACGCTCGGCTCCCTGCTCGTCGGCCACGGCTCCAGGCCCATGAAGCGACCAGCCCGAGGGTAGCCCGTGGGATCAGCCGCGGCCCGCCCAGCAGGCTGCAGCGCACCGAGGCGTCGATGTCCGCCAGCCCCTCGTCCTGATCGTCGACCGCGAAGGTCGGCAGGATCTGCCCGATCGTCGCCGCCGTCGTGATCTGATACGGAACCACGCTCAAGCCACTTCCATGTTGGGCCACCTGGAAGCCCAAGGTGAAAGTGGTTCAAACGTGGTTCCGTATGAAGCCGCGAGGAGGGCGTCAGAACCACCGCCCAGCGCCCTCAGCGCGCCCTCAAGGCCCAGCCCAGCTGATCGTTGTCGTCGACGTTGCCGTCGAGCTGGAGGCGGCGGAAGAGGCCGTCGCCGAGGGTGCTGGAGCAGCGCTGCGCGCCGAGATCGCCGGAGGGCTGGTTGGGGCAGGGCCCCCAGGTCGTCGATCCGTCGGCGGGGCCGTTGTTGTTGTCGGCCCACCCGAGGAAGATCCGCGCGGAGGCCGTCATCGCCGCGGCGCGCCGGGGGTCGGCGTCGTCGCGGCAGATCCAGGCGACGCCGAGCTGATCGTTGCCGTCGACGTCCCCAGCCAGGCGGATGCCTCGAAAGCGGCCGTCGAAGCCCGACGAGGTGCAGCGCTGCCGCCCGTTGTCGCCGCTGGTCGCCGGGGGGCAGTCGCCCCAGGCGGGGCTGCCGTCGACGCCCTGGTTGTTGTCGGCGTGGCCGATGTAGGCGGCGCAGTGGGTCTGGAGATAGGCGGCCAGGGGCGCGTTGTTGTCGTCGTCGCACAGGAGCGCCACGGCGACCCGGTCGTTGCCGTCGACGTCGCCGGGCAACTGCAGCCGGGCGAAGCGCCCGTCGCGCCGCGTCCCCACGCAGCGCACGTCGCCGCTGTTGTCCCTGTCGCCGGCCGGGCACGTCTCCCAGGTCGTCGAGGCCCCCGACGGGCCCTGGTTGTTGTCGGCCCACCCGACGAAGAGGCGGCAGCGGCTCTGGATGTAGGCCCCGCACACCCCCTCGTCCACGGTCCCGTCGCAGTCGTTGTCGATCCCGTCGCACACCTCGACGGGCAGCTCCCCGCACTGGCCGCAGGCGTTGAGCAGCCCCTCATCCGTCTGGCCGTCGCAGTTGTTGTCGTTCCCGTCGCACACCTCGACGGGCACCGCGCCGCACAGGCCGCAGGCGTTGAGCAGCCCCTCGTCGATCTGACCATCGCAGTCATCATCGATCGTGTTGCAGACCTCCGTGGGCGTCGGCCCGCACTGACCGCAGGCGTTGAGCAGGCTCTCGTCGATGTCACCGTCGCAATCGTTGTCGATCCCGTCGCACACCTCGGCGGGCAGGGCGCCGCACAGGCCGCAGGCGTTGAGCAGGCCCTCGTCGATGTCACCGTCGCAGTCGTTGTCGATCCCGTCGCACACCTCGGCGAGGGTGGGGCCACAAAGGCCACAGGCGTTGAGCAGACCCTCGTCGATGCCCCCGTCACAGTCGTTGTCGATCCCGTCGCACACCTCGGCGGGGGTCGGGCCGCACAGGCCGCAGGCGTTGAGCAGCCCCTCGTCCGCCTCGCCGTCGCAGTCGTCGTCGACGCCGTTGCACGCCTCGCGGCCCAGGTTCTGGCGCTCGCAGGCGTACTCGCAGCCGTTGTCGTCGCGACCGTCCGCGTCGAAGAAGCCCTCATCGCATTGGCCGGCTCCGCACTGGCCGTCCAGGCACACGGGGGTCCGGTTGGGCCGGCCCTCGCAGGCATTGCCGCACCTCCCACAATGATCGTTGTCGGTGCGCACGTCGAAGCCCTCATCGACGGCGCCGTCGCAGTTGTTGTCGATCTGGTCGCACACCTCCTGGCCTTCCTGGGTGATGAGGCAGATGTACTCGCAGCCATCCTCGAGATCGCGGTTGATGTCGTAGTGCAGCGGCTCGCAGAGGTCGATGAAGCACTCGCCGTCCTGGCATCCGGCGATGGCGTCCGGGAAGTCGCACGCGCGCCCGCAGCGCCCGCAGTTCGCCGGATCGTTGAGCAGTTCGAAGCCCTCGTCCTCCTCTCCGTCGCAGTCCTCGTCGAGGTCGTTGCACAGCTCGACGCCCTCGTTCTCGATGGTGCAGAAGAGCTCGCAGCCGTTGTCGGGCGAGCGGTCGATGTCGTGGCGATCGGGACGGCAGGGTCCGAGGGCGCACAGGCCCTCGACGCAGAGCGCCTCGGCGCCGTCGAAGAAGCACTCTGCGCCGCAGCGCCCGCAGTTGGAGGGGTCGGCCTGGAGGTCGAAGCCCTCGTCGATCACCTCGTCGCAGTCGTCGTCCTGTTCGTCGCACAGCTCGTCGGCCCCCTCGTAGCGGGCCGGGTCGCGGTCGTCGCAGTCCAGGCCGAGGCACTCGAAGCCTTCGCCGAAGCTGTCGCCGTCGATGTCGAAGCAGGCCGAGCAGAAGCCCACTTCGGCGCGGCATTGCCGGGAAGCGCCCTCTGGCCCTTCGACCTCGACGCAGTCGTAGCCTTCGGGGCAGTCGCGCGTCTGGCAGCTGCGCCCGCAGAAGCGCCCGTCGGGGTACTCCAGGCACAGATCGCTCAGGCCCCCGCAGTCGCCGTTCTCTTCGCAGGCGCGGCACAGGATGTCGGCCTCGGGGAAGCACAGGAAGGTCCTGTC
The DNA here is from genome assembly GCA_005804885.1 of Pseudomonadota bacterium. Classification (GTDB taxonomy): domain Bacteria; phylum Myxococcota_A; class Bradymonadia; order Bradymonadales; genus SYOX01. The sequence continues at coordinate 14,063 of SYOX01000342.1, read as the reverse complement.
GGCGCCCGTGTTGCTCACGGCGGCGCAGACGAAGCCGGTCGGGCAGGTCGAGGGGGTGTTGGGGTTGCAGAACTCCGTGCAGATCCGCTGCCCGGTGCCCCCGGCGACCTCGATGCAGAAGCCGCTTGGGCAGTCTGCGCCCTCGTCGCAGGGATCTCCCGTGCGGGGGGCGTCCTCAACGTCGCTCTCCTCGGCATCCTCAAGCGGCGGCGGGGTGGTGTCGTCCGTCGCGTCGGCGGCGTCGACGAGGACGCACTCGCCCTCGGCGCAGATCTCGAAGGCGCCGCAGTCGTCGTCCGTTGCGCAGTCCTGGACCTTGGATACCGAGGGCGGCGCGTCGTCTGAGCAGGCCATCAACGCGCAGGCGGCCGCGACCAGCGGGAACCAGATAAGGCGTGGGGTCTTCATCGGAGGGCTCCGGGGCTTGGCGGAAGGCGCCTGGGGGATGAGAGTAGAGCGACACTTCGTGGAGGGCAAACGATCAGACCTTGGGGTTGGGAGACAGGAGGCCGCGGCGCTCGGCGGTGTCCATGGCCATGCGGCAGACGTTGACGCTGCCGCCGACGCGGGCCAGCAGGCCCTTGATCCCGCTCAGGACGCGGAAGTAGGTCAGGACGCCGGGCGGCGGGGCCAGCTTGAAGAGGGAGGGGTTGTGCAGCATGAACATCTTGCCCTCCATGGCCGGCTTCCAGTGCGTGAAGTCGAAGGGGGCGTCGACGAGGAAGGGTTCGAGCAGGATGCGGTGGTAGCCGTCGACGATCTCGACGTCGAGGCTCCGCACGTCAAAACCATCTCGGCCGAAGTCGATCCGGCTGTAGATCTCCAGGGCCCGGGCGGGGGTCTTCTGCCAGCAGCAGTCCAGGACCGAGAGCAGGCCGTCGGTCAGCGCCGGGTCGTAGCTGCGCACGCAGCCGAAGTCGAGCAGCACGAGGTTGTCGTCGGCGTCGAGCATGAAGTTGCCGGGGTGCGGATCGGCGTGCAGCTCGTGCAACTCATGGAACATCCACGAGAATGTCGACACCCACCGATCCAGCAGGAGCTGCCGCCGGGGGCCGTCGGGCATCTCGGCCAGCGCGTCGTCGAACTTGACGCCCTCGACGAACTCCATGACCAGGATGCCAGGGCGAGTCCACTCCATGACAGGCCGCGGGCACCTCAGGCCCTGCTGGCTCGCCAGCAGGTCGGCGAAGCGGTCCAGGTTGCGCCCCTCGGCCATGTAATCGGTTTCTTGCAGGATGACGGCGCGAACCTCCTCCAGGTAGGCGTTGAGGCGCCGCTTGTCCATCACGGCCCGCGCGTAGGTCATCATCGAGCCCAGCGTCTTGATGTCGCTGTCGAGCGCCTCGATCACCCCTGGATACTGGATCTTGACCGCCACCGTGCGGCCGTCCTCCAGCACCGCGCGGTGGACCTGGCCGATGCTCGCGGCGCCGAGCGGCTCGGGATCAAAGGACCGGAAGACCGCCTCGACCGGGCGATCGAGCGCCCGCTCGATCTGCCGCGTGACCGTCTCCCAGGTCATCGGCGGGGCATTGCGCTGCAAGCCGGCCAGCGCGTCCGAAAACCCCTCGGGGACAAGCTCCGGATCGGCGCTCAGGAGCTGGCCGATCTTCATCGAGGCCCCCTTGAGCTGCCCCATGACCTCGACCATGTGCTTCGCGCCAAGCTCGGCGGCCTGCTGCCTGGCCTCGGCCCCTGGCTGGCCGCTCAAGAGGCTCCCGGCCCTGCTCATCAGCGTCGAGGCCGCCACCTTGGCGCCCATGCGGCCGAACTTCAGCGCCCGACCCAGCCGCCCCGACGGGATCTGCTCCCCTTGCTCCCCCGCCAGCTTCTCCCAGTCGTTCCCCATACCTCAGACCGCCCCTCCCATCCCCACGCCCTTGGCTCACCTCCGAAGGGTATCCCGGCCCGCTTCAGCCCACAAGCCCCGCCCTGTCGCGGCGCGCTCAGGCCTGCCAGCGCCGGGAGGTTTCTCAACGTGGCATACGATCTGCTTGGGTCCGGCGGCGCATCTGGAGCGGAGGGATCGATGAGCGGTTGGTGGGGTCGAGCGGCGGCGGTGGGAGTCCTGGGAGCGTGGTTGGCGGCGTGCGGCGATCCGGCCAACGACACCGGATCCGCAGATGTCGAGGTCGAGCCCGAAGGGATCGGTGAGCCCGAAGGGGGAGGCGAGCCCGAGGCGGCCTATGTGGGCACGGCCTGCGACGGCTTTACGCCGCGGGATCTGTCCTGGATTCAAGAGGTCTGCGGGCCGGTGGCGTCCTTCGACGTCGAGGTGTCGGGATCGTGGGAGGCTGACATTGTTGTCGCGTTGAGTTCGAACGCGCCCAACGGGCCGCTGGGTCAGGCCTCGTTTCCGGCCGTGGGGTCGAGGGGGCCAGGGATCGCGCGGATGCAGATCGCGCTGGAGGTGGAGGAGCCGGTGGCGCTGGTCCATGTGCCAGCGGCGCTGACGCCGTCGAGCTGGGAGTACGGGCAGGCGCCCTACACGCTCGGGGAGCTTCGCGAGGCGGTGGTCGGGCGAATCTTCGAATCGGGGGCGCGCTTGATGGCGCGCTTGCCGGAGGCGGGCGCGGTGGTGGTGGATGGCCAGGAGAGAGAGCTGCCGGAGGGGTTTTTTCATCTGGTGAGGTTGAGGGCGGATCGAGGGGCGGAGCCGCTGCGGATCGCCGGTCGGTGGTCGGCGACCTACCACGAGGGGACCTCGTATTGTCGGTATACGACGACGCCGCCGCCCTCGGTGGGCTTCCACGCGCGGCCGTCGGTGTGCGGCGATGGGATGATCGAGGCGGGAGAGTCGTGCGACGACGGCAATGGGGTCGATGGGGATGGGTGTGACGATTGTCGAGTCTCTGCGCTGGTTTGCGAGGGTGAGGAGGGCCACCTTGCCTGGGCGTGCCAGGGGGAGTCTGTCTCGTGCGTGCAGGTGGAGTGCGTGCCGGGGTCAGGGAGCGGCGTGTGCGGTGAGGTGCCGGAGCAGTCGATGAGGGTGAGGGTGCGCGGGCGGCTGGTGGCGGAAGAGAACCCGCCGGCGCGGATCAAGGATGAGGCCGCGGGGCTGGACTGTCGGTGCACGGAGGGGGTGAGGGCGGCGTGCTCGGGGGATTGTCGGTGGGCGGAGTCGGCCTGCCAGCGGCTCGATCTCTCGGCGGAGGTGAGCGCCGAGGGGATCGAGGTCGTCGGGTGGGGCGGGGTGCCGTGCGAGGGGGATCGGTGCGCGGTGGTCGCGGATGAGCCCAGGTCCATGGTGCTGGGGCTGGACACGGGGCGAAGGCAGGTCGAGCGGCGGGAGCCCGGGGGGGAGGACTGCTTCGACCTCATGGCGTTGGCCGACGGCGGCTTTCTGGGGCGTTGTTACGATCTGGAGGGCGCGCGGACGCCCTCGGGGCAGGTGCCGGGGTCGATCGCGCGCCTGGAGGCGGACGCGAGGTCGCGGGTGTGGTCGCTGGATCTGTCGCGGTGGGGGGACGCGGCGCCGCGGGCGCTGGCGCCCTTGGAGGATGGGGGTGCGCTGGCGGTGATCGAGGCGATCGACGCGATGAACTTCGGGTGCCAGGCAGTGGCGCCTAACCAGTCGATATTGGTGAGGATTTCGGCGACGGGGGAGCCCTCGCCGCTGCGGGTCTTCCAACAGTACGAGTACCCGTCGCACATGCTGGTGAGGGCTGACGGCTCGATCGTGGTCGCCGGGCCGGGGCCGCGGGTTGATGGGAGCTGGGGGCTGAACCTCTACCTGCTGGATGAGGCGGGCGCGCAGGTGAGCGCGGCGGGCGGCGGCCCCATCGAGGGGCAGGCGATGGAGGTGAGGCTGGCCGAGGACGGGATGGAGGTCCTGGTGCTTGCGACCCACCAGGGCGAGCCGGATCAGGGGTCGCCGAGGATCCCCGAGCTGACGCAGGACCCGGGCGACGCGAACCTGTCGACGCTGTCGAGGCTCGATCCCGACGCGGGCTGGGGTGCGGTGTGGCGGCAACAGTGGCGGCGGACGCGGGACTTCTACCGCCGCCCGTCGATCATGGATGTGGGGCCGGGGGGCTTCGTGGCGGTGGTGGATCGCTTCTCGGGCGACGAGGTGCGGGAGGGGCCGTGGGGCAGGGAGTCGGTGGAGCGGCTGGTGATCTTCAGGCCGGGGGGCGAGGTGGCCTGGACGGGGCTGCTCGACCCTGCGGATGGCTGCGCGGTCTTCGATCATGCGGTGCTGGCCGATCCCGAGTCGGACGACTTCTACTTGCTGGGACATCGGGAGTGCCTTGGCGACGGCTTTGACGCATCCTCGATCCTCGTCGAGCGGATGGGGGCAGACGGGGTCTTTCGGTGGAGCGAGCGCTTTGAGGCGCTGCGGCCCTTTGAGCCCGACACGAACTTCTGGGGTATCTTGATCGACGGGATGCAGATCGCGCCGCAGGATGGTCGCCTGCTGCTGCTGGGCTACGGCGCGGCGCTCTTTGGAGAGGAGGTCGGCGTCGAGCGCCCCCGAGGCCCGGTCAGGCTCTACCTCGACAGGTGAGGGGCGCGCGAACAGGTTTGCTGAAGGAAGGCTCCAGGCCCCACGAACGCCCCACGCTCCTCGCACCGCCCCCCTCCGGGGGACGGGCTCGTCGGGTGGGGCTTGGATGCCCGGGTGGGCTGCGCCCTGTCGGTCGCAGGCCCGCGCGCGGCCTGATGTCGACACCAGGGGGCGTGAAAATACCAATCCACAGGCCCACTTCGACGCGCTGATCCGCCCTGCGAATCTCTTGTGCCCGTCCGCTGGCCTGCGACCGACAGGGCGCAGCCCCCCTGAGTTTCTAGCCCCACCCGACGAGCCCGCCCAACGGGCGGTGCGAGGAGCGTGGGGCGATCCTCGCGTGTGGGGTGCTCATCGAGCGTGGGGTGCTCGCCGAGCGTGGGGCGTTCGTCGAGATTGGGGCGTTCGCAGGGCGTCGGAAATCTCACCGGGACATCGGGCGCTTGCGCCGGGCGAGCCGAGGCGGGACAATGGCGCATCACGGTGCTGGTGAGGCACGCCTGGCGAGAGGGTGGGATGCGAGCTATAGCGTTGAGGTTGTTGGCGATCTCTCTCCTTTGGGCGATCGCCCCATCGGCGTGCGCGCGGGATGTGGCTGGCCTCGTCGAAGAGACCCCGAACAACGATCCGAACAACGATCCGAACAACGATCCGGGCAACAACGATCCCGGCAACAACGACCCGGGCAACAACGACCCGAACAACAACCCGAACAACAACCCCAACAACGAGCCTGGTGACGTCCTGGCGCCCTTGGTGGGTATCCTCAGGCCGGCTCAGGGCGAGGAGGTCGCAAGGGAGGTGTTGATCGCGGTGACGGCGGTGGATGACGTGGGGGTCGAGGCCGTCGAGGTCAGGGTCGACGGCGAGCTGCTGGCGCGGCTTGAGCAGGCGCCCTACGAGGTGACCTGGGACGCGGCGCAGGTGGCGCAGGGGGTGTACACGATCAGCGCGGTGGCGTCGGACGCAGCGGGCAACCTCGGCGAGGCGAGTGTCAGCGTCGTCGTGGGGGATGGCGATCTGCCGCCGACGGTCGCCTTCGGGGCGCCCGAGGCTGGAGAGCTGCTCTCGGGGTCGGTGGAGATCGAGGTGGAGCCTTTGGACGACGACGGGGTCGTCGAGGTCTCGGTCTTCATCGACGGGGGCTTGTTGGTGGAGGACACGACGGTCCCTTACCGGTCGCGCTGGAACACGGCGGAGTTCGACGACGGCCCTCACACGATCCGGGCCGTGGCCACCGACACCGCCGGGCAGCGCGGCGAGCTGTCGATCGAGGTGGTGGTCGACAGCACGCCGCCCGAGATCGCCTTGACCCTCCCCGAAGGGGCGGTTCAGGACGAGGTGGCGGCCTCGGCCCTGGTCGAAGACGCCAATGGCGTGCGGGAGGTGCGCTTCGAGATCGAAGGGCAGATCCTCATTGACGAGAGGGCGCCTTTCGCGGTCGTGATGGACAGCTCGGGGCTTGGGGCGGGCGATCATGAGCTGCGCGCGACGGCCACGGACACCGCAGGGCTGTCGAGCGTGGCGGCGGGCGTCTTCAGGGTGGATCGCGCCCCGTCGGTGGTCTTCGCGTCGCCGGTGGAGGGCGAGTTGATCGGCGGGCCCGTCGAGGTGGTGGTGGAGGCTGTTGACGATCTCGGGATCGCGTCAGCGCGCCTGTTCGTGGACGGGGATCTGGAGGGCGAGCTTGTCGATGGCCGGCTGCTCTGGACGCCGGCCTTCGAAGCAGGGCAGCGGGTCTTGCGGGCGGTGGTGACGGACACGGCCGGCCACGAGGCCGAGGCCAGCGTCGAGGTCCAGGTGGACCACCCCGGGCGGGTCGAGATCGCGCGCTGCGGGCGAGCTTGCGCGCCTTTGGTGGATGGCGACTTGATCGAGGGGCTGGTCGAGTTGCAGGCCGAGGTGATCGACGATGACGGCGAGGTGGCGTCGGTGGTCTGGTCCGTCGACGGGCGCCAGATCGGGGCGAGCTTCGAGGCGCCTTATCCCGTCCAGATCGACGCCGAGGCGCTTGGCCGGGGGGAGCATGTGATCCTCGCGCGGGCCACGCGGACGGACGGTCGGGTGGCCGAGGCCAGCGCCTCGGTGGTGGTCTTTGGCCCGATCGACTGCGTCAGCGGCTGTTCGCACCTCTTTGACTGCCTGGAGCAGATCTGCCCACCGGACCTCTTCCCCCGCGAGATCATCGAGGGGCAGTGCGTGCAGAGCTGCGAGGAACAAGGCAATCCGGAGATCTTCGCGCAGGCCTGCCAGCCCCTCAACCTGCAGATCTGCGAGGCCAACCCCATCCTCCAGAGCCAGTGCGCCTGTGAAGGGGGGGAGCCGCAGCCCTTCGACCTTGGCGCCCCGGCGACGGTCCTGGGCGGCGCGACCCTTGTTGCAGAAGCCCGGCAGGGCGCGGATCTGGATCAGGACGGGACCGTCGACAACGTCCTGGGTGGGCTGCTGGCCTCGTTGCTGGGCTTGATCGAGGAGGGGGACTTCAACGTGCGGCTGGCGCAGATGTTCCAGCGCGGCGAGCTGTTGATCGGCATGTCCTGGCAAGGATTGAGGATTCCCATCGTGGAGGCGCCGCTCTCCGTGGACCTCTTCGATCTTGAGGCCTTCGATCAGAACCCGGGCGGTGACATCTTTTTCATCGCCTCGGGGCAGTTTGACGGGCGCGGGCCGCTGTCGAGGATCCCCGGGGGTGTCATCAACGGGAACACCTACGCGGGAGGCCAGGCGCGCTTGTCAGGCTCGGCGCCCTTGAGCCGGATCCTGTCGGGGGCGTTCTTTGGTTTCCCGATCTCGATCCCCATGGAGCTCGACAGAGTGGAGCTGCAGGGCAATGTCGACGTGGACGGGCCGGAGGGGGTGGCGATCCTGGGTCGGATGACCGGGGCGGTCTCCTTGCGCTCTCTGCTGGCGCTGATCAACGCCTACATCCAGTCCCCGACATGCAGCTGCGTCGAGGTCGTCGGCGATCTCATCAACCTGGACGGCGAGCCAGCGCCGAGCTGCTCCGCCGTCCGGGTTGATCGGTGCGACGGGAGCCCCGAGGAGGCGCGCTGCTCGCTGATCGCCGGGGCCTGCTCGCTCTTCGTCCCCTTGTTCGTGGACAACGCCGACATCGATCTGAACAACGACGGCCAGCCTGACGCCTTGAGCTTCACGCTCGATCTGGACGGGCGCGGCGCGCGGCTGATCGAGGCGCCCTGAGGCGGGCCGCGACCACCGGATCGCTTCTCTCCGCGCCGTACCTCTCCAGGGCGCTCTGGCCGTCCACGCCGCGCCGTCGCGCCGCATCTCTCCGAGGCGCTCTGGCCGTCCGCTGCGGCGCGCGTTGGCCGCAGCGGCGGTGGAGTTCAGCCTTCCACCTCGATCTCCCACGCCTGGGCCAGCCACGCCAGCCACTCCTCCTCCTGCTCGTTGAGGCCATCGGCGCCGACGATCTCCAGCGCCGCCGCGAAGAGGCCCCCGAGGGCGTCCGGCGACAGGTAGCGGCCGATCAACTCCACGGACTCGTAGAAGAGGGCGTCGTCCTCGTCGTCTTCGATCAGCCCAAGCGCCCGCTGGGCCGCCTTGCGGGGTTTGGTCTTGATGCCGGCCTGGTCAAACATGCGATCGAGGACGTCCACCACCGCACCGAACTCCTCCTCGGAGAGATCGCCATCGGCCATCGCGAGGCCGAGGAGCACCAGGGCGATGCGCGTGTCCATCGAGACGTCGCCGGCCTCCTCCTCCAGCGCCTCGAAGTCCTCCTCGCTCATCTGCGCGAGCTCGGCGCCGACGTAGCTGGCCGCGTCGCCCTCGTCTTCCTCGCCCTCTTCCTCGTCCTCTTCGTCGTCCTGGTCATCTCCGGCGTCCTGGAAGGCCGCCTCGACCTGCCAGGCTTGCACGAGGCTGTAGACGAAGTGTGACTCCTCGTCGGAGATGTCGTCGGCGCCTGCCGCAGCGGCGATCTCGGCGAGGATGCCCGCCAGGGAGGCCTTGGGGAGGTGCTGGTCGAAGAGCGCGACGGTCTCCTCCAGCAGCGCCTCGTCGGCCAGGAGTCGGCCAGCGCGGCGCAGCACCTTGTTGGGCTTGAGCTTGACGCCGATCGAGTCAAAGACGCGGCCGAGGAACTCCGCGATGGCCTCAAGCTCGTCATCGGCGATGTCGCCGTCGGCGCCCACGGCGCTGAGCATCAGGTGAGCCAGTCGGGCCTCCAGGGGGACCTCGCCCATGGCGTCGAGCAGCTGGGAGTACTCCTCGTCGGTCATCTGGGCCAGGACCGTGCCGACGTCCTCGATGAGGCTGCTGTCGTCGCCCCAGGTCTCCTCGTCGATCTCTGCGGCGTCAACCTGACGGATGATCCACGAGTCTCCGTGGTTGAAATCCGCATTGATCACGTAGTCGTAGGGCATGTAGCAGTAGCCCCCGTCGCCCCACTCCGAGCCCCAGCTGTTGCGGACGATGAAGACCCGGTCGGGGTCGCTGTAGCCCACGCAGAGCAGGGCGTGGGCGCCGTGGGCCTCGCGTCCGGTCTCGGCCGGCGAGGGCGAGGGCACGAGGCCCTTCTTGCGGTGGGCGTCGAAGGACTTGAAGAGCTGGATGGCGAAGATGATCGGGTAGCCTTCGGCCAGCACCTGCTTCCAGGTCTGCATGTCGGTGGGGACATGGAGCACGTCCTCGATGAGGAAGCCGCTGGCTTCCCCGTAGGCGTCCTCGTCGGGCTCCGTGTTGACCTTCTCGAGGACGAAGGGCCACGTCGCCTCCGAGCAGGCGCCGTGTTGCCTCAGGCTCTCGATGGCTTCGATGATGCGCGTCCCGCCGTCGATGTTCTGGCGGCCCCTCGGTCGCCGCGCGTTGTAGTAGACGAAGAGGCGGCTGACGTCGTAGTCCTCGTCCTCGTGGTGGCGCTTGAAGAGGTACTCGTAGGCGCCGGCCACGGCGTTGGCGACGCAGCTGTTGGAGGCGCCCTGGTTCTCGACGGCGGTCAGGGAGGGTCGCATGTCGACCTTCGGCGGCAGGTTCCGAACCGACGCGCTGCCGACGTCATACTGGCGGACTTCGGAGGGCGTGTCGGCGTGCTCGTAGCCGGAGACTGTGTACGTTGAACCGTCGGCGCGTTCGATCCTGAGCGACATGGATTGCTCCCATGAAAGGCGCTCGCGGCGCCTCGTGTTGATGTGGAGGGCAGAGACCGGGGTCGAAAATAGACTGGATCAAGGCGCGAGGGAATGGATGCGGCTGTTGTCCTCAGGCGATTGAGCGCCCGCGAGCCTGACGCGCAGGGTGAACCGCCGCTCACGCCGCAGGAGGCGAGGTCGACGACCGCTTCAGCCGGGCTTCCAGCACGTCCACCCCTTTTTTGAGGGCTCCGCCCGTCAGAAAGACCCCGGCGAAGGTGATCAAGAACACCAGCGGCCCGAAGCCCAGAAAGGCGTAGCCCATGCACACGCCGACGAGGGTGAGCATCGACGTGTTGGGATCGACGCGCTCGATGAGCTTGCCGCGCTCGTCAACGCAGTCGATCTGGAGGGTGTGGCAGGTCCCGGAGTTGCGGTTGTGGGCGTTGCATTGCGACTTGCGCGCCTCAACGTCGGTCCTTGTCCCTGCCGGGCACGCCCACGGCCCGACCAGCTCCCCTGCGGTGTCGGGCGGGAGCATGGCGGCGCCGACGGCCCCGAAGGTCACCGCCAGGAAGCCGCCCACGCCCACCGCCGAGGCGGTCGAGATGAGGAGCGCGGTCATCGCCACCAGGAGCCAGCGTTTCATCGGGCCTCCACACAGCCTCCCCTCCAGGGATCGGGGCCAAGCCCTGGTTACCTTGCTTGCTCTGTTCGTGTCACGTCGGCGTCGTTGGCGCAAGTCCAGCGGCGGCCTTGGCAGGCACGCTCCTCGACGAACGCGGGCTCAGCGACCGGGAAGGCCCTGGGCTTTGGAGTCTCTCCGGCCACCTGAGCCCGATGGCCACCCGACAAGCGAAGACCCGGGAGCCTCGCCGGCGCTCCATGCTGGACCCCTGGATTGAAATGATGAGGCGATGCGTTGGGATGGCTCGATGCCACGCGCTTCAAAACCTCATCTTCAACGTTGAGGTGATGCGTCGGAGAGGATCGGCCGCCTGCGACAGTTTTTTATTGACGGGATCAAGGCCCCTCGGGCGCGCCAGACCTGGGCTCGTCGGCGCGAGATCCCTGCGCTTGCGGTCGGCACGGGCGCGCCCTGTCTTGACCCTGGCGTTGCCGAAATCCGTTGTGTTGGCGGGATCTTGAGCGCGGCTCTTCTGTCTGGCGGGGCGCTGTCAAAAGCCTGGGATGGGCATCTCGGCGATTTGGTAGAGCCCCTTGCGGGCGGTGATGAAGAGGGTGTCGCCGAGGGGTCCGCCGAAGGTGCAGTTGGCGGGGATCTCGGGGACGGGGATGGTGCCCTGCTCGGCGCCGTCGGGGCTGTAGACGACGATGCCCAGACCGGTGGTGACGTAGAGATAGCCCGCGCGATCGACGGCCAGTCCGTCGCCGATGGTGGGGCGGGCGATGACGCGCTCGCCGCTGAGTCGCCCATCAGGGGCGACGTCGTAGGCGCGCAGTTCTCGAATGAAGGTGTAGGTGACGTAGAGGACCGTCCCATCTGGAGAGAGGATCACGCCGTTGGGAGAGTCGGTCTGGGCAAGCTCGAGGTGGAGGTTGCCCTGGGGATCGATGCGAAAGAGGCCCTCGAAGTCGAGCTCGGGCTCGATGTTGCGGACGATCAGGGGATCGGTGAAGTAGATGGTGCCATCGGCGCGGGCCACGATGTCGTTGGGGGAGTTGAAGGCCTGGCCTTCGAAGTTGTCGGCGAGGATCTCGGCGTTGCCCTCAAGATCGGTGCGGGTGACGTTGCGCGACAGGTGGCCGGCGATCAGGAGGCGGCCTTCTGGATCGAAGGCGAGTCCGTTGCATTGGCCGCTGGGCTGGAGGAAGACGCCGAAGGTGTCGGGGGCGGTGTAGCTGTGGATGGTGTCGCCGTCGATGTCGCTGAAGAGGAGGCGGTTGCTGGCGCGGTCCCAGGCGGGTCCTTCGGTGAAGCCAAAGCCGCCCCGGATCAGGGTCACAGGGCCGATGGCGGCAAAGTCGAGGGGCTCGATGAGGGGCGGCTCGGGCTCAGGAGTGGCCTCGGGTTCGGGATTGGCCTCGGGTGTGGCCTCGGGGGTGGGTTCAGGGTCAGCAGAGGGCTCGGGGGTGGCCTCGGGTTCGGGATCGGCCTCTTGGGAGGGGTTGGGGTCGGCGCGCTCATCGTCGGCGTCGGAGCAGGCAAAGAGCGTGAGGACGAGCAGCGCGGGCAGGCCCATCGAGAGGATCTTCATGGCCTTACCTTGTCGGGTTTCTGGGGTGACCGAGGCATCCATCGTCCAGAGACAATGTCTCTCCATCAAGACACACGTTGAAGTGAGTCGCAAGGATGAAGGAGGGCGGCCTGAGCGCGGAAATTGGACGTGGGATCTGAGCTTGAAAGGGGGAGCAAGAAACGACAAGGGCGACCCGTGAAGGTCGCCCTTTGGCAAGTGGAGCTGAGGGGGATCGAACCCCTGACCTCTAGAGTGCGATTCTAGCCTCCGGGGGGCCGCGATCTCGACAGATCCCGCGTCCATCGGGATCGGTGAGGCAGACACGCCCCGCGCCGACCCGCAATGTCCCACACACGCGAGGCAGATGTGGGAGCTGATGTGGGAGCGGGATCGGCTCCCAAGGATCGCCCTCTGAGGAGGAGGTGAGAGGATGGGAGTGCGGCGGACCAGCCTTAACAAAGCTCACCTGCCGGGGCCACCTGCAAAACGTTGAACCACGAACATTCGTGATGCAGCCCCAGTCAGGTGCAGCGACGAATTCGGCATGGCCCAGTTGCACTCACGTCTTGCCGACGGACAAAGGCTCCATCGCAGGTAGCAATCTGTCCAGTTCCAGAGCGCTATCATAGGTCAGTTCCCTGACCCCTCGAATGGTCTGGGGATCTAGCTCCCCCGGTTCTACGAACTTTAGCGTGGTCTGTCCGGAAGCTGTTTCAAATTGCAACTTCTCGACGACCTGAATGGGCACATCGATCAACTGGGCTGGCGTGCAACAACTTGCAATCAGATGCTCCGGCCCCTCCCACAAGTTGTCCTGCTGCAAGCGTTTCTCGGCTTCATGGGTGGAAAAAACGATTTCCCCAACTTGAAGCTTGCCAAGGAGGTAAAGGACGCCACGTTTCACACTGAAGACGTAGACGAAGTCACCGGCCTTGACACCTCGCCGGACGAACAGGGAACCCGGCGTGTGGTCCATCATGGCACCGGCGGCGACGTAGCCTTCCAGATCGTTGCGATCGTATGACCAATAGTGCGTGAAAAAACGACCCATCGATTCTCCTCTAGAACACTTCTTTCTGGCAGGTCAAAGCGCCTAAATTTCTTCTTATGACGCTCGTAGACAAGATATCTCCTCGTGACTTTACCGATCGTGGGCGTGATAAGCAACCCCTCGACCTGTGCGTAGCCGTTCAGTGGGCCTTTTGAAGGGGCGGCAGGAGCGAAGGGGTTTTGAGGAGGGGTCGCGCAAGGAGGCGAAGGTATCTCGGCCTTGGGCTCTGAGCGGCTGCACCACGATCTGCACGCTTGGGCTATTGATGAGGAGCTGGACCTGTACGACGGCCTCAATGCTGGGCTCAGGAGCGCCCATGCCCTAAGGCAGGCTCACGCCGTCGAAGAAGATCAAAGAGGGCGTGCTCACGATCGAGGGTCCGATCGCCCCAGCGCCAAGGCCGCACCAAGCCGGCGCTCGATGAAGGGTCTCCCAGCAAGGGTGTCGGACTTGAAGATCCTCATGTAGAGGTGCCGAAGCTCGGTGGCGCTCATGACCTTGAGGGCCTCGATGCTGCCGGGTGCGCCTGGGATCGTTGGGTAGACGATCACCTCGGACAAGAGGGCGGCGGCGGCTTCCTCGTGGCCGATGATCAGGCTCATGGCCTCGCGAATCCCCATGCGTGCCCTTGAGATGGATGGCGCGAAGGTGTGGCAGCCTTCGAGATCCAGGGCTTTGGCAACCCAGTTGCCCGCCTCGTCGAGTTCGTATCGAACGTTGTATGTGGTCATGCCCCCAGCCATCCTTCGCCCAGGCACGGCGTCAGATCCTTGATGATGTTGCGCATCACGCCTGGGGTCCCATGGCGCGCTGCGGCCACAGTATTGAAGCGCTGGCCGCATTGCCACCGCTCATGGGAGCCGTGGGTGTGCAAGAGCTTGCAGCCAAAGCGCGCAAGGATCTTGCGCAGCGTCGCCGTGTCGATCCTGTTCTGCCCAGACCGCACCCTTCAGCGCCGATGAACGCCGCAATGGCGGCTGTAGCGGGGTCGGTCAGGCGTGCGACTCGCGCGGCAAGCGCCGATCGTCAAGCATCGCGCCCTGAGCCTGGTACAAAATGGGCACAGGCCCACCCCCTGTGTCAGGGTAGTTGTCACCCCGGCGGCCCAATGTTTGGGTGGCTGAAGGGGTTGAATCGAATCGGGGGCGGTGAGAGGATCAGCGCATGAGCAGCAACTACCCCATGAGCTTCAGGATCGAGATGGTGCGTCG
>SYOX01000341.1 GCA_005804885.1 Pseudomonadota bacterium | reverse complement strand
CGCCGAGGGCGACCCTCCCCCTGAAAATCGCGGCGGCGCCGATGGCGGCCCTACCCCTTAAAATCGCGGCGGCGTCGTTGGTGACGGCGTCGATCGCTCTGTTCATGGCGGGCTCGGCGGATGCCGGCGGGCGAGTGGCGCTGCTGGTCGCCGACGACCTCGGGGTCGGCGCCGACGCGCCGCTGCGCTACACCCGCGACGACGCCCGCCGCGTCGGCGAGGCGCTGGTGGACGTGGGGCGCTTCGAGGGGCGGGATGTCCACACGCTGATCGGGCCGGACGCCTCGCAGGTGCTCGACAAGCTCGACGCGCTCAGCCAGGGGAAGCCCGATCTCTTCGTCTTCTACTACTCTGGGCACGCCGACGCGGGCGCGCTGCGCCTGGCGGGCACGCGCCTGCCCCTGGACGTGCTCCTGGCGCGGCTGTCGAGGATGCCGGCCCGGCTCCGGCTCGGCGTGCTGGACGCCTGCCAGTCGGGGGCCGCCGCGCGGGGCCGCGCCAAGGGCGTCACCGGCCAGGAGCCCTTCAAGGTCCGCGTCTCGCCCGACATGGCCTCCGGGCAGGTCGTGATCGCGTCGAGCGCCGAGGACGAGTCCTCCTTCGAATCGGAGACGCACCGAGGCGCCGTCTTCACCTCCCACTGGGTCACGGGCCTGCGCGGGGCCGCCGACGCCGACGCTGACGCCGCTGTCTCGCTCGGCGAGGCCTACAGCTACGCCTACGCCCGCACCGTCAACGCCACCCTGCTCTCCCGGGAGGGACCCCAGCACCCCACCGTCCGGCTCGACCTCGCCGGCCGCCGCGATCCCCCCCTGACCTTCCTGGACACCAGCAGCGCCTTGACCCTGAGCGCCGAGCGCGACGCCCTCTACCTCATCCTCGACGGCGCCGAGCGGCGCCTGCTCGCCGAGCTGACCCTGCTCAAGGGAGACTCCCGCCGCATCGCCCTGCCCCCCGGCGACTACGTCGTCAAGCGCAGATCCCCCGACGCCCTCCACCTGGCACAGCTGCGCCTCGGCCGCGACGACGACCGCCGCCTCTACGACCACCAGATGCGCGAGGTCCCCCTCGTTCGCCTCGCCACCAAGGGCGCCCTCGGCGACCGCTGGCTCTCCGCCTCCCTCGGCCAGCACCTCGACCAGCTCGGCGCCCTCGGCCTCGCCCACGGCGCCCTTGGCGTCGAGTGGGAGCGCGAGGGCTGGCTGCTGGACGCCGACCTGACCCTCTCCACCGGCGTCGAGTCCTTCAACGACCTCGACACTCGCCTGAGCCACGCCGGCCTGACCTTCGGCGCCCTGTGGACACTCCGCCTCGGCGACGTCGCCCTGCGCGCCGGGCCTGCCGCCGGCGCCCTGATCATCACCCAGGACCCCGAAGCCAGACCCACCCGCGCCGCCCTCGCCGGGCTGCTCGGCGCCCGCACGCGCCTCGACCTCTCCCTGGCCCCTGGCCTCGGCCTCTTCGTCCAGATCGACGCCCTCGCCCTCCTGACCCGCGTCGAACCCCCAGAAGAACCCACCGGCCTCGACCTCCCCGCCGACCTGACCGCCCTCGGCCGGCTCTCCTACCAGCTCGGCCTCAGAGTCTCCTTCTGACAACGCCCATCCCGACGCCGGCGCGCACATCAAGCGCCCACCCTGCCCCCTCCTCGCGCCCTCGCCCTTCCAACCCGCTCGCCCGCGCACGCCCCACCCACCGCTCCGGTTGACCCCGGAGCCCGCCAGCGGAAAAAATCTTTCGGACGCCTTTACAGCCCTGAGCCCTCGCGTGACTCAACCTCCAAAGGCGCGACGGTGCGCCCCTGAAAGGTGGCCTGGGAGGCGACAGTGATGAAGCGATTGATGAACAACCACGGATACTTCGGCTTGATGATTGGCGCCGCGCTGCTCCCCCTGCTCGCGTGCGCGGCGCCCGACGCGGAGGCCCCTGAGATCAGCCTCGGTCTGGCTATCGACGCGCCGCTGGTCATCGGCGCGGGCCTGCTCCTGGACATCGACGCGGCTGGCTGCGACCCCGAGTCGCTCACTTTCTCCCAGCGGGGCCGCGAGATCACCCGGCTCGCCCTGGCTGGCGCCCCCGTCCCCACTCGCCTGGAGATCAGCACCAAGAACCTTGACCTGTCTGGCCTGCACACCTGGCCGGCGGCCACCCAGATCGACGCCACCCTGACCTGCCGCGGCGGCGCCCAGGCGACCAGCGCGCCGCTCGGGTTTGACCTGCTGCCGGCGCGCGCCCGCGTCGGCGACCTTGCGGTGCGCTGGCCCGGCTACCTGTTCTGGCCCGAGGACGAGGGCACCTTCCTCTTCTGTGACGGCGACGCGCTGGTCCGCCTCGACGCCGACCGCGAGGCCCAGGCCGCCTCACCGGCGGCCGCGCCCTGCTCCACGGAGGCCGCCCTGCACCGGCGCGCGGATCGCCTCATCCTCATCGACAGTGGTCGCACCGCGGTCTTTGATCGCGCCTCGCTGGCGCTGATCTTCGAGGCAGAGGCCGACGCCATCAGCCTCGGCGACGATCTGCTGGCGCTGGCGAGGCAGCTCGACGAGGCGGATCAGGGCGTGGAGATTCAGGCCATCGACCTCAAGGATGGCGCGCTGCGGCGACAGGTCCGGCTCGACGCTCCGGGGAGCGACTGGATCGCGGCGGCTCCCCTCATCGACGGCCGTGCGGTGACCGCGCTGACCGTCGCGGCGACCCTCTCCCCCCTGGAGGCGCGCTATGATCTGTGGCGGATCGACGTCGACGGCGACGCCGCCCCGGAGCGCGTAGCCTCGGGCTCGCCGGGGATCGTCAGCGACACCTTCGGCGACGCGCTGGTCATCCCCACGGGCCACCTGCTGAGCCCGCGCCGCGCGCTGATCGCGCAGCCTGGCTTCCGAGGGGGTGTTGTCGGAGATACGCACCGCCTCATGGTCCTTGAGCTGCCCTCTGGACAGCCCCGCTGGTCCATCGAGGTCGAGGGCCAGCCGAAGATGATCCCGATGGAGGGCGGCGGGCTCCTGGTGCACGTCGACAACCTCTTGATCCGCGTTGACGTCGAGGGCGAGGTCGTGGGGCAGTGGGAGGCGCCACGGGGGGCCGAGATCCAGCGCCCGGCCTTCCACCCTGAGGGCGGCGTCCTGGCGGCGCTGCGCTACGAGGGCGACACGGACGAGGGCGCGGCGCTCCAGGCCCAGATCGCCTTCCTGGACGCCAACCTCGACGAGGTCTGGATCATCTCCTACCCTTGGGCCTCGGGGGTATCCTTCTCGCCCGACGGGGCGCCCTGGTTCTTGAGCCTTTCGATGTTGCGCCTGCACGACGCGGCGACCTATCGAACGCTGATCCGCTGAGGTCACAGGTCATGACGCGCCGCACACACACCGCTGCCCACTTCAGGATCGCCCTCTTTGGCCTCATGGCGGCGTGCGTCGGCTGCGATCTGCTGCTCATCGAGCCTGGATCGGAGCTGGCGGTCGACATCGAGGGGCCTACGACGGTCGAGCTCTCCCAGCAGATCGAGCCGCTGAAGGTCCGCTTCAGGGTGTCCGGGTGCGAGCGCTTCGAGGTCTCGGCGGCGCTGCGGACCACCTCCCGCAGCGCGGATCTGCGCCTGGACGCGATCCCGCAGCCTGACGGCGCGCTGCTGGCCGAGATCCCCTTGAGCTTCTTGTTCGACGGGACCGACGAATGCGGCCGCGACGAGCGCGCTCCCTTCGTCGCCCATCCCAGGTTGAGCCTGCGCTGCTTGATCGACGAGCGGCGGGTGGAGAGCGACACGCTGATCGTCTCGGTGGCTACCGCCTGGAGGGCCGACAGGGCGGGTCGAGGCCCGGTGTCCCACGTCATCCCTGGCGAGGATGCCGGGGAGTTCTACGCGGTGGGCAGCGGGTGGCTGTCGCTCAACCGCGACGGCGCCTACGTCACCGATCAGCCGCTGGCCGTCGAGCAGGGCCGCGATCCCCTCGTGGCGCGCGACGGGGATCGCCTGCTGGTCTGGGTCGGCTGCCCGCTGCCCTCGTGCGGATCGACCTTCTGGGACATCGATGGCGGCATCCAGGGCACCGCCGCGACGCGGGTCTTCGCCTTCTCCCGAGAGGGCGATCGACTCGACGTCGAGTTCGGCGAGGACATCGTGACGCCGGCTGACTTGACGGGCATGGCGGTGGACGACGCGGGGGCGCTGATCGCGCTGAGTCAGACGTCGAGCAGCGCGCTGCTGTCGATCTTCGAGCCGGATCAGGCGCGCGTCGTGATCCCGATGGAGGGCGAGTCGAGCCCGACGGCGCTGCGACGGCGCGACGACGGGGCGCTGGTCTTCATGACCCTCGACATCGACGACGCGCTCGCCTGGCTGCACGAGGTCGGTCAGGGCGAGGCGCTGGCGCTGGCGCTGCCGGCGCAGGTGGAGGAGCCGAGGCTCTCGATGGCGCCTGGGGGTCGGGCGTGGGCGCTCCTGGGTCGGGAGCGGGCCTTCATCGGCCAGGGGGAGGGTCAGTGGACCGAACTGGCGCACGATCTTGAGTCTATTCAAGGGCTTGCGTGGGTCGATGGGGCGCTGGCGATCCACGACGAGGGCGCGGTGGAGGTGTTCGAGGTGGAGGGCGGCGGGCGCGTGAGCCGGTTTGATCTCGAGGCGCCTCTGGGCGAGTCACGGAGCGCGCGGGTGCGGGGCCTGACCGCCGCAGGGCGGCGCATCCTGGTGTCGACCGACACGGGGGTCCAGATCTTGTCGGCCGAGGGAGTCCCGGTCGGCGGCGCCGATCCCCTTCCGTGCGGCGCGAGCCCGGCGAGCGTGGCCGTCAAGGACGATCTGGCGCTCGTGGCCACCCGCGACGCGCTGCTGTGGCTCGATCTTTCCCGCTACGCGCCCTGAGCTTGAGTTGGCTTCGACGGATGGACACACGGTCCCTCCAGCGACCGACGGGTTGAGGGACAAGACCCCGTCGGGAACAATCGATCGCGGCGGGTTGGCGTTGTTGGTTGGACACGTCGATCACGGCACTCCACCCCCTGTCCCCCGAGAGGCACTGCCTCCCTCGCTGCGCAAGGGAGGCAGTGCCTCTCGGGGGAACGCTCGTATTACGGGCAAGGTGGTTCGGGGACGCTCGTATTACGGACTCGGGTGGATCGGGTCCCGCCCCGACGACATCACGACCCGCCCCAGGCGGCCAGTGATCCCGGCGATGGCTCCTGCGGCCCACCCACCCAAGTCATCGTGCCCGTAATACGAGCGTCCCCCCTCCTTCCGGAGGGAGGAGGGGGACAGGGGGTGGAGTGCCGTGATCGACGTGTCCACCCATCGAAGACAACCTCAACCGTCGGTCGCATCGAAGACGGCGTCTTCAACCCCCGCGGCGCGAGGTCGAGGCCACCTCGACCTCCTGCGCCTCGGTGGCGCTCGCCGGGGCGGCGGCGGGCGCCGAGGCCGCTGCGAGAGGCGATGTTGTTGCGCTCAAGGGGGGCGCGGTCAAGGAGTCGGACGCGGCGCGCCGGTCGACCTCGGCGACATAGTTCTGGGCGGCGATCGCGGCCTGCTCGCCGCGGGCGACCTTGCGCTGGGAGAGGTAGGACCAGGCGCGGGCGAAGAGCGGAAACCATAATAATATCCAGCCGATAAAGAGGATGATCGCCCAGAAGCTGACGCGCTCGGCGCCGGTGAAGAGATCGCCGACGAGCTGCGAGCGCAGCGCCCAGAAGTCGTCCATCCCGACGCCGCGCACGGGCGTGGCGCCGCTGGCCGCCATCATCTCCAGGTGGGCCAGCTGCCTGGGGTAGTCGTTGAGCAGATCCCCGTGGCTCCTGAGCCGCCAGTTGCCCGCGTCCAGGCCCGCGCCCTCGTGAGTGCCGTCGGGGGAGATCGGGATCGTGCGCTGGACGACCCAGCGGCCATCCTCCATGAAGGAGATCAGCTGCCCTGGGCCGGTCTTGCGCCCGGCGCTGTCCCAGCGGCACTCCAGAAAGACGGTCCCGGTCGGATCGACCCAGACGTCGACCGTGTGGACCTCGGGGAAGCCAAAGCGGCTCCGCTTCCCCAGCCGCTTGAAGCCCAGATGCCTGGCCGCCTGGAGGACCGACGACTTGTCGATGTCTGCCTCGTCCGCGATCCTGTCGAGGTCGTAGGTGGTGCGCCTGTGCCAGCGCTCGACGCCCGTGGGAGGCTTGGAGGCCGTCAGCGCCTTGATCGTCGAGGGCGGGGTGGGGCGCTGCGCGGCGGGCGCGGGGTGCGGGCCGCCGTGGGGCGCGGAGGGCGGGCTTCGCAGCGCGTCGAGGGCGCGGCGGGCGCTCAGGAAGCGCTCCTCGATCGACGGCGCGGTCAGGCCGTCGATCACATCCAGGACGTGGTGGCCGTAATCGAGGTGGGCGCGAAAGTCGAGGCGGTTGCGCACGAGGCGCACCTGGGTCGGCCACAGCCCCGTCAAGAGGTGCCCGAAGGTCACCCCGAGGCTGTAGAGGTCGCTGCGGGGCTCGGCCTGCCCCGTCATCTGCTCCATGGGCATGTAGCCCGGCGTGCCGATGACGGTCGAGCCGTGCGCCGCGCCCACATCGAACTGCACCGCCCCGAAGTCGACGAGGCAGATCCGGCCGCTGGCGCGACGGATGAGGTTCGAGGGCTTGATGTCCCGGTGGATCAGCGGCGGGCTGCGCTCGTGGAGCGCCGCGAGCACCTCCAGGGCCTGCGCCAGATCCTCGACCGCCCTGGCCGGCGACCAGCGGCCCTGCCGCCCCAGCTCCTTGAGCAGATCCTGGCCGTCGACGAACTCCTGCACCAGGCACAAGGAGAGCTGCCCATCCCCCTCGTGGCTGAAGGCGTCGATGTAGGCCGGGATGTCCGGGTGATCGAGGCTGCGCAGCGCCTCGGTCTCGCGCTCGAAGAGCTCGACCGTCTTCCAGCCCTCCACGTCCTGGAGCCGGATCTCCTTGAAGGCAACCTCCCGATCGGTGGCCCGGTGTCGGGCCTTCCAGGTCGTCGCCTGCCCCCCTTTGCCCAGACAGGCCAGGATCTCGTAATCTGACTTCATCGCGACCTCCACCTCACGCGACACCAACCCGATCAAGCCGCCCATCCAAGGACCCCATGATCACACCCAGCCTCGGCGACAGATCCCTCTTCCCCACGCTCGCCCCTCGGGCCTACCTCAACCACTGCGCCATCTCGCCCCTGTCGACCCCCGTGGTCAACAAGATCGTTGAAATCACTACAGATTATGCCGCTCGCGGGACCGGCGCGTTCTGGCGCTGGCGCGAGGCGATGGCCGCGCTCAAGGTGCAGCTGGCCGCGCTCATCGGCGCCGCGCCGGGCGATCTGGCGCTGACGCCGAACACGACCTGGGGGGTGACGGCCATCGCGACCTGCCTGCCCTGGCGGCGCGGGGATCGGGTCGTGGTCTTCAGCGGCGAGTTCCCCACGAACGTGACGCCCTGGCAGCGGGCCGCAGAGCTGCACGGGCTCGAGGTCGTCATGCTCGACGTCGATGACTTCGCCCTGGACCCTGCCCTCGGCCTTGATCGCCTGACCGCCGAGCTGGAGCGCGGCGTGCGCCTCGTGGCCACCTCCTCGACCCAGTTCAACACGGGCCTGACCATGCCCGTCGGCGCCATGGCGGCGGCCTGCCACGCCCACGGCGCCGAGCTCTTCGTCGACGGCATTCAGTCCGTCGGCCTCATCCCGCTGGACGTCGACGCCCTGAAGATCGACTACATGACCTGCGGCAGCCACAAGTGGCTCATGGGGCCAGAGGGCACCGGCTTCCTCTACGTCCGCCCCGGACGCGCGGAGCACCTGCGCCCCCACCTGGCCGGCTGGCTCAGCCACGAGGAGCCCACCCGCTTCCTGTTCGAAGGCGCCGGCCACCTGCGCTACGACCGCCCGATCCGCAAGACGGCCGACTTCCTCGAAGGCGGCGCCCCCAACGTGGCGGGCCTGGCCGCTCTGAGCGCCTCGGTCGCGCTCCTGGCCCAGCTGGGCCAGCCGGCCCTCTTCGATCACGCCAACGCCTACCTCGACGCCCTCGAAGCGCCGCTGATCGATCGCGGCTTCACCTCCCTGCGCAGCCCGCGCCCGCAGGCCCGCAGCGGCATCCTCGCCTTGAAGCCGCCGCCCGGCGTCGAGATCGTCGCCCTCTGGCGCGCGCTGACCGACGCGGGCGTGTCCTGCACCATGCCCGACGGCCTGCTGCGCTTCGCCCCGCACTGGCCCAACCACCTCGACGAGATCCCCTTTGTGCTCTCACAGATCGACACCCTGACGCCGCGCGCAGTTTTTTGATATCGTGGGGCCAGCATCAGCACGGATGGAACATGCCCGCATTGCTCGCCGCCATGACTCTGCTCGCCCTCCTGGCCCTGTCCGGCCCCGCCGCCGCCGACGCGCCCGAGGAGCCCGTCGAGGCGTGGACCCGCATCGACGAGCAGGCCTTCGCCGCCTACGTCGAGCAGGTCATGACGACCATGAGGGTCCCCAGCGCCGCCGTCGTCGTCGTCCACAGCGACAAGGGGGTCGTCTTCGCGCGCGGCTTCGGCCAGCTCGCCGACGGCGCCCCCGTCACCCCCGACACCCGCTTCAGGATCGCGCACCTGAGCCGATCCTTGACCGCCCTGGCCGCGCTTCACCTCATCGAAGCCGGCCACCTCGACCCCGACGCCTCGATCTCGGCGCTCCTGCCCGAGCTGGTCGCCCAGGGCGGCGCCGACCTGAGCGGGATCACCGCCCGCCACCTCCTGACCCACACCAGCGGCCTCTCCGACGACATCGACATCGACCTCTGGGGCGACCTCGACGGCCCCTTCCCGCCGCTGCCCGTCCAGGCCCCGCCCGGCCAGCAACACCAGGAGGCCGAGGTCAACGACGCCCTGCTCGGCCTGATCATCGCCGCGATCACAGACCAGCCCTTCGAGGACGCGATCGAGGCCATCCTCCTGTCCCCGCTTGACCTTGCGCGCGCTGAAAATCGCGGCGAGCCCGTCCAGGACACGGTCGCCCAGGGCCACAAGTACGCCTTCGCGCTGACCTTCGCCAGCGACGAGCCCGCCTCCAACCCCCGCAGCGCCCCCGCCCGCGGCCTCCTCGCCAGCGCCCAGGACATCGCCAGCGTCCTGCTCGTCATGCTCGACGGCGAGGCCAGCCCGCTCAAGCCCCCCGAGGTCAAGCCCCCGATCAAGGGGCGCAAGAAGGCAAGCGCCGACGAGGCCAGGAAAATCGCGGCGACAACCTCGGCCACGGGATCAAAGGTATCCAGACCGATGGCATCCAGGCCCAAGGCCGTCGGCGCGATGATCGACGCGGCGCTGCGCGGCGAGCCTCGACCCCTGGAGGGGTGGTCGCGCAGCGAGCGCGGCGAGGTGACCTTCATCGAGCAGCGCGGGGCGTCGGGGAGCTTCAGCGCCTCGATGGCGCTGGTGCCCGAGCGCAAGCTGGGGATCGTCGTTCTGACGGACATCAACAGCTTCGACGCCATGGCGCCCAGGGCGATCATGACGGGCTTCGTCGACCTGCTCCTGGAGCGGACGACGAAGGTCTTCGCCTTTGTGGAGATCATCGTGCGGCTGGTGATGGGGATGATGATCCTGGTGGCGCTGCTCGATCTGGTGCGGCAAATCTGGCGAAAGAGCCGCCTGGGCGCCCCGCTGGCCGCCGACGCCTTCAAGCGCCGGGCGCTGCGCTGCGCGATCGTCTTCGGCGTCCCGCTGGCCCTGGCGATCCTGGGGCTGTGGTGGCTCGGCGAGGGCGTCGGGGCGCGGGTGGCGACGCAGCCGGACCTCGTGGCGGCGATCCTGATCGGCTGCCCGCTGTCGATGGTCCGAAGCGCGCTCAAGATCGGCAATGATGTCTTCGAAGAAGACTTGATCAAGGTGATGTGATGGGCCCCGCCCCGAACCCGCTCGGACTGCTGGCCGACGCGCTCCCCCCCCAGGGCCTCCTGGCCAACATACCAGCCTGGCTGTTCCTCGTCGCGGGCGCCTGCGTCTGCGTCGTCTTCGTGGCCGTCGCCGCAGCGGCGGCCTTCTTGATCTTCAAGAAGCGAGGGGCGTCCCCGACGGCCAACGGGGCATCCTCGACGGCCGGCGGAGCGTCCTCGACGACCGGCGGCGGGCGCGCGGGCGGCGGGCAGGCGACAAGCGACGGGCAGTCGGCGGTCGGCGCACAGGCCGCCAGCGCGCCTTCAACGGCGGCAGGCGGGCAGGCGCCTGCAACAATGGACGAGGCGGCGGCGGTGGAGGCCGCTATGAAGGCGGCTCTGGCCGAGGAGATCGACCACTTGCGGGCGCAGGAGATCCTGGGGCCGTACATGGTCTTGCTGGCCGAGGGCAAGGCGACGGGCGAGGCGGCCGACAGGATGAAGCGCCTCGGCGACTCGATCGAGGAGGCGCTGACGGTCAAGAAGTACAACCCGAGCGTGATGGCCGAGTTTGGCCTGGACAGGATGCGGATCCTGGCCGAGGTCAACCGCACCGCCTACCGCATCGGCGACAACAACCGCGTCCTGGTCCTGCTCGACGGCCAGCCCCGCGCCGCCACGCTGGAGCAGCTCTGGGATCTGGTCATGGAGCACCCCGATCGCTGCGACCTGCGCTCCGGCGAGCCCCTCGGCGTCCCCGCCGTGCAGGCCGGCGAGATGCTCAGGCTGGCCCGCAGCCGCTGATCGCCGCCCCACGCAGCGAGGCGCTGAGATCGCGTTCGCACCAAAAGCCCAACAAATACAACACGCTGCACAACAACACTGGAGTCGACGCCCAAGGCGTGCGCGATCCTGGCGCGCTCTGGATCGCCTGCCAGCGCCTCGATCTGGCCGAGGCCGATGAGGACGTGTTCGTTGCGCTGACCATGGCGGCTCATCCGGAACCACGTTTGAACTACTTTCATCTTGGGCATCCTGGTGGCCTAAAATGTAAGTGGCTTGAGCGTGGTTCCGTATCACATGATCGGCGGGGCGGAGGCCCTCGCCGCGCTGGAGCGGGCGCTGGAGGTCATGGCCGTCGACCGGGGCGACCGCGCTCTGGTCGAGGAGGCCCTGGCTGACCTGCGCTGAGGGGGGCTCGCGAGGCTATTTTCAGGGCCTCGAAAAAAGGTCCTTGACGATCCGGGGGGCGGGCCTCAAGCTTGAGTTGGCGAAGAGATTCATGAGTTAAAACGACCGTTTAGGCGGTCCCAAACACACAGGCGAGCTGCGCCTGGAGGAGGAGAAGACCTTAGATGCTCGAAATTGAGATTCCGGGCTCTCTCTCCGCGACCCTTCTTGAGAAGGACACGGCCCCCAGGACCTGAAGCGCGTCGGACCTCGTGGCGTTGAACTGCAACGTCGCTTCGACCGTCGCCCCGGTCACGCGCCAGCGGCGCACAATTGGCTGTGGGAGCGAGCAGGGCGAGCCCATTGGGAAAGGTGAAGATCACAGGGTGTGCGGCCCGCGCCAGACCTCCTGTCGGAGGCTGCCCTGGTCCAGGGGTGGTGGCCAGCGTCGCAGAGGTTGTTTGAGACAAAGACTGAGGAGATCGCCAAGGGCAGGCGATCGAGGCTCCCGCATTCAGGTCGCGAGCTTCTGACCCTTCGGGGAGTCCCTCTTGAGGGCTCCTTTTTGGCTCAGAACCGGACTTTGGCCCACGAGCGGTCACGCGGCGAGCGGTTCCGACGAGAGACAACCTGAAACAAACTTGAGCGGCGGCAGGCACAACCTGTCGCCGCTCCCTTTTTCTTGCGCCCTTGGATGCTGCGACCCGCGCGCTTGCATCGCTCGGCCCTGCGGCCCACACTCGCCCAGGCGCGAGCGCCCTGGAGGCTGAAGGACAGGGCGGCGCGAGGGGTGTCGGGGGCCATCGGGCGAGGGGGGGCGAGATGAACCCGTTGATGAGGCTGGGGATCGCAGGTCACGTCAAGTTGTATCGATCGACGAAGGGGCGCAAGGGCAACGAGATCAAGGGGATGCCGGTGCTGCTGATCACGACGGTGGGTCGCAAGAGCGGCGAGGCGCGGACGGTGCCGCTGGTCTTCGTCGAGCACGAGGGCAAGCGTGTGATCGCGGCCTCGGCCGCTGGCGCGCCGAGCCACCCTGCCTGGTTCTTGAACATGGAGGCCAACCCGGCGATCACGGTCGAGCTCGGCGAAGACCGCTACGAGGCCGTGGCGCGGATTACGGAGGGGGACGAGCGCGCCTTGCTGTGGGACAAGATGGTCGAGGTCGGGAAGTTCTTCGCGGGCTACCAGCTCAAGACATCGCGCCTGATCCCGGTCATAGTTCTGGAACCGGCAGATCGTTGAGGACGAAGAAGGAGCGGCGCAGCAGGCTCCTGAGGCGAGGGAAGAGGACGAGTTCTTGAGCTTTCTTGAGGCCGAACCAGTGGCGCTCTCGCTGGCCTGCCTCGGGGAACTCCTCAAGGATCTCTTCGACCTCCATGAGGTAGATGTCGATCACGCACAGGCCGCCCCACTTCGAGCGACGCCAGGTGCCCAGCGGCTCGTCCCAGACGCGCCCGCGGATCCCGGCCTCCTCGTAGGCCTCCATGGCGGCGGCCTCCCGGGGGGTCATCCCCTCCTCCACGAGCCCCTTGGGGATGATCCAGCGGCCGGTGCCCGAGGCGGTGATGAGCATCACCTTGAAGCGGCCGTCCTTGCAGCGCTTGTAGGGGATGATCCCCGATTGCTTGTAGGTGCGTAGGGGCATGGGGGGTCCGTCAGGGTGAGAACATGCGCTTGTCGAGCGTGAGCTCAGCGCTGGCGCGGATGAGCTGCTTCTGCAGGTAGTCTCCCCCGAGCGCGGTGACGTGGGCGTGATCCCACCGGGCCGAGCGCTCCATGTGGATGTGGCCGCAGAAGACCTGCTTGACGCGCGCGTCGGCCCTCAAGGTGTCACCGAGCCGCTCGCTGCCGAGGAAGGCGTTGGCGAAGCGCCACAGGCGAGGGACGATGAAGCGGGGGTGGACGAGCAGGGCCTTGGTGACGAGGTGGTGGACGAGGGCGACGACGCGGGGCGCCTCAACGGCCGCGAGCTGTGCGGCGAGCCGTTCGTTGAGCAGCGCGCAGAGGCTCTCATCGTCGAAGTCAGGGAAGCGGGCATAGCGGGCGTCGTTCCAGATCGGGTGCTCGCCCCACGGGGGCGTCTTGGCTCGATAGTGCGACAGATCGGCGCCGATGTCATCCCGAAAGGAGTAGTCGTACCAGCCCATCGAGCCGACGAAGCCCAGCGGGCCCTCGGGCGTGTCGACGAGGAGGGGCTTGAGGTGGAGCGGGTGGAAGCCGAAGGCCTCGAAGACGCGGGGCAGAAGGTCCTCGTGCAGCGCCCATGAGGACTGGGTGGGCCAGCCGTTGAGCCAGACGTCGTGGTTGCCCGGCACGGCCATCTTGACGCCTTCGAAGCGATCGAAGAGCTGGAGGCAGATCGCCAGCGTCTGGGGGTCGCCGCCGAGGTCGCCGCCGAGCAGGAGGGCGTCGGCGGGGTGCTCGCAGACGTGGCGGGCCAGCGCCTCGACGCTGCGGTTGCCTCGGGCGTTGGCGCCGAAGTGCAGATCGCTGGCGACGTAGAACTCAAAGGGGCGATGGCTGGACGAGGTCATGGCATCCTCGCGTGCTCCTGGCAGCCTGGGTGTCGACAGAGCGTCTGCGCGAGGAACCCGTATAGCGCCTTGGCGCCGCGCGATCCACCTGGATGCGCAGCCTGGGCGCCGTAAGTTGACCGACGCCGCGGTCTGCGCGCCGCTGATCGGGCGCCGATCGGGCTCAGGGGCGGTGGCTCTGCCAGTCCGCGTCGCCCTCGACCATCTGCTGGAGCCAGCGCCACAGCGGCATCCCGTCGGCGGCCGTGGTGCTCTCGACATTGCTGATCAGGAGCGTGTGCAAGAAGCCCGGGACGATGAAGCACTGGACGTTGTCCACCCCGGCGAACTCGTCGCAGACGCCGGCGAGCCGCTCGTCGAAGGTCGACGGCAGCAAGCCCATGAAGGACGAGATCACCGTGTCCATGTTGAAGCTCACCAGCCCCAGGCGCCGCTCCGGATCCGCCAGCAGCGTCTGGCGCGTGTAGCGCCGGACGCTGGCCAGATCCTCGGCGCAGCCCTCGCAGTCCTCGGGGAAGGTCAGGTTCCAGGCCTCCTGCCACATCGCCCAGCGCCCCTCGGCCGGCTCGATCGGCGGCCCGGAGTCGTCGATGAGGTCCACGCGGATGTCCCCGAAGGCGCTCTGGACCTGCGGCCACGTCAGCCCCGCGCCGAAGCCCCCCGCGCTGGACCCGACCGCCACGACCTGCTCGACGCCCTGAAAGGTCGGCACCAGCCTCGCCAGCCACGCCGCCATGTTGGGCCGGCCGTTGAAGTGCATCGTCTGGCGCTGGAAGGGCAGCCCGCCCTCCAGCTCCGCCACCCGGTCGCCGCCAAAGGCGTCCGCCGTGCAGTAGGGCAAGAAGACCATGTGCGCGTCCTTGAAGGGGTTCTTGACGTCCTGCCGATCGAAGATCAGGCTCTCCAGGTACACGCCCGTGATCAGCCCCCTGAAGGTCTGCGCGTCAAAGCCGTCCAGGTGCAGCGCCGTGGCCAGGACCCCCGTGCAGGTGCCGTAATCCCAGCACGCCCCGCCGCCCTCATAGTAGATCAGCGCCCGCGTCGCCCCAGGGTGCAGGTTGATCCCCAGCCCCGTCGGGCTGCCATCGGCGCACTTCGTATCCGGGAAGTCCACCCACGTCCATCGATCGGCCTCCGCCTCGATCGGCGCCCCCCACCACTCCGGCGTCGGCTCCGGCTCGGGCTGCGGCTCAGGTTCCGGCTGCGGCTCAGGCTCCGGCTGCGGCTCCACCTCGGCCTCGGGCTCCCCCTCGACCGCGTCCGGCTCGCCCCCGTCTGGCCCGCCCAGATCCTCCGCCCCGCCGGCGTCGCCCGCCCCCGCGTCCTGATCGCTGGCGTCCGGCTCGCTGGCCTCCGGCTCGCCGGCGTCCTGCCCGTCCTCACCGCCGCCGTCGACCTGCCCCGCGTCGTCGGCGCCGCCCGTCGTCCTGTCGATGAAGATCGGGCCGCCTCCCTCGCACCCGACCAAGGCCATAAAGCCAATCATTATCAAGTATATAGACAGCGTGTTCCTGACCATGACGGGCTCCGTGTCTTCAGATCGCTCGCGCCGCACACGTTAGCGCCACCCCGCCCCGCGAGCAAGGCGCGCCCGGACCTCGCCAGCAGGCAATCGCAAAGTCGACTTCGATGGTGGGTAAGGCAACTCCCCCTCCTGTCCTGCCCCTCGCTTCACTCCCCCTCCTGTCCTCCCCCTCGCTGCGCAAGGGGGAGGGACGCTCGCGGTTCGGGCAAGGCGGAGCGACGAGTCGACTTCGATGACGGGCACGTCGAGATCAACGAGTCGACTTCGATGACGGACACGTCGGGATCGACGAGTCGACTTCGTTGACGGGCACGTCGAGATCGGCGGGTCGACTTCGTTGATGGACAAGGGGAATCGGCGAGTCGACTTCGTTGACGGACACGTCGAGATCGGCGAGTCGACTTCGTTGATGGACACGTCGGGAGCGGCGAGTCGACTTCGTTGACGGACAAGGAGAGATCGGGGAGTCGACTTCGTTGATGCGATCTGCACGTTGACGGTCCACCCGGGCTTGCGCCCGGGCCTTAGGTTTTGTCCTGGGTCGCCCCGCCTTCCGGCGGGGCTGGCGACGGAGTGTCAGCCTTCGTGGGGCGTGTCACCCTTGTTGCTCTCACAGGAGATTTTCGGGGGCTCGGAAGCAGACATCGAGCGGCCCTGAGGGAGTCTGTCGCTTGAAGGTTGACTTCCTGTCGCCAGCCCCGCAGGGGCGTCCCTGGACAAACTGTAGGCCCGGGCGCAAGCCCGGGTGGACCGTCAACGTGCAGATCGCATCAACGAAGTCGACTCGTTGATCTCGACGTGCCCGTCAACGAAGTCGACGCGCCGATCCCCCTTGTCCGTCAACGAAGTCGACCCGCCGATCTCGACGTGCCCATCAACGAAGTCGACTCGTTGATCTCGACGTGCCCGTCATCGAAGTCGACTCGTTGATCTCGACGTATGCGTCATCGAAGTCGACTCATCAAGGGCAGATGATGGCGCCCTGGCCGAAGCGCAGCCGCTTGTCGACGCTGTCGACCCAGACCAGCGCGTGCCTGTCGCCGCCCCAGACCATGTGCAAGCGCTCGGATCCGTTGAAGAACCACGTCCAGAAGCGCGGCTCCCGGTCGAGGGCTGGTCGCGCCCACTGGACGCCGGAGGGCGCGGGCCAGGCCGCAATGAGCCCGCGGGCGTCGGCGACGAGCTGCGGCGGCCCCTGGGCGCTGGGGGCCTCGACCCCGTCGGGCAGGAAGATCCGCACCTCGACGGCGGCGGCCTCGTCCTCGACGTCGATCGCGGCGAAGGTGAGCCGGGGGCCGGTGTTGTGGGTCTCCAGCCACAGGGCGCCGATCTGGCCCTCGTGCTGGGCGACGGAGAGGCCGTCGAGGGTTCGGAAGGTCGCGCCGCGCGCCCCGATGTCGCTCAGGACCCTCTCGGCGCCGACGCCCTGGCCCTGGGCGTCGAGCAGCGAGAGCCGCAGGGTGGGGATCGCGGCGCCGTCGCTGGAGACGATCGCCCAGGCCGCCGCGCCCTGCCCCTCCAGCGCGAGCGCGCGCCCGAGGCCCGCGCCCTCGACAGGCCCGAGATCGGTCGGCGCCTCGACGAGCGCGCCCTCCCGGGTCAGGCGGGCGAACCAGAGGCGCCGGCCGCCCTCGGCCGTCTCCTGCCATGTCACCGCGATCTCGTCGAGCGCCGGGCTCCAGGCCGCCGACAGGCCCGAGGGGGAGGCGCCCGGCTCACCGGCGCCGAGCGCCAGCGGGGCGGCCAGCGAGGCGCCCTCTGCGTCGAGCAGGCGGACGAGGGGGCGCCCCGCGTCCAACAGCGCCAGGGCCAGCCTGTCTCCGGCCCAGAGGGCCTCCAGGGAGCCCTGCGGGCTGGAGGCCGAGGCGATCCAGCGCTCCTGCCCCTGGCGCTGCCCCTCGGCGTCGAGGCGAGCCAGGAGCAGATCGCCGACGGGGCCGGCGTCGCGGGGGGCGATCCGGGCGACGAGGTGCTCCTGCCCGGTGAAGGCGCTGGCCAGGGCCTTCGTGGCGGTCAGCGCGGGGATCTCGGACAGGCGCGCGGGGATCGGGGCCTGCCCGTCGAGCGAGGCGCTGTTGAAGAAGATCTCGCGCTGGGCCAGGGCGCCGGTGGGGTCGGTGCCGAGGCTGCCCCAGGCCATCGCGATCCGGTCGCCGTCCAGCAGCGCCGAGACGCCGGAGGAGAGGTCAGGGAAGTTGGTCAGTTCGTAAATCTCCTGAGGGAACATGGTGTTGGCGTCGAGATCGGCCATGCGGATCCCGGCGCTGATCCTCAGGGCGAGGTTGTCGGCCCAGAGGAGGACGAAGCGGTCGACGGCCCAGGCGATGGAGGGTGAGGTGCTGTGCTTGGCGTCGATGGTCAGGCGGACCTCGGGGGTCAGGATGGCGCCGGCGGCGTCGAGGCGGGCGGTGTAGATGTCGGCGGCCTGGGGGTCATTGCGGAGGTCCTCCCAGGCGACCCCGTAGCCCTGGCCGGTCCAGGTGAGGGCGGGGGCGCTGGCGCGGGCGCCGTCGGGGGTCAGGCGCGTGGGCGCGCCCTGGGGCTGGCCCTGGCCGTCGAGGCGGACGAAGAGCACGTCGAGCTGGCCGAAGCGGGCGTCGATCCAGGCCGCGGCCATGACGCCGTCGTGGGCGATGAGCTGGACCTCGTCGGCGCTGGCCCCGTCGGTGATCTGGACGGGGGCGCCGGTCGGGGCGCCGGCGTCGTCCAGCGGCGCGACGTGGACCTCCCCGGCGTCGACGAAGGCCAGCATGGTGCCGCAGCAGCCGAGG
This sequence comes from Pseudomonadota bacterium, assembly GCA_005804885.1. Classification (GTDB taxonomy): domain Bacteria; phylum Myxococcota_A; class Bradymonadia; order Bradymonadales; genus SYOX01. The sequence continues at coordinate 5,475 of SYOX01000341.1, read as the reverse complement.
CGGACCAGGGAGGGGGAGGTGGGCGACTGCGCGCCGAGCGCGACGGGGGCCGGGCCGGCGATGATCGAGGCGTCGGGGGCGGCGCGGGCCAGGAAGATCGCGCGGCCCGGGCCGTCGGCCTGCTCCCAGGCCAGGGCGATCTCGTCGGCGTCGGGGTTGTAGGCCAGGGTCGGGCGGCGCGCGTCGCGCGGCCCGTCCGAGACGAGGGTGGGCGGGGCGAGCCGCTGCCCGTCGGCGGACAGGTGGCCGAGCGCGATGGCGCCCGAGCCATGGCGGCGGTCGACCCAGGCCACCGCGAAGCCCTGCGCCGTCGCGACCAGCTCCGGCTGGCTCCGATCGCCGGGGGCCTCGGTGGCCTCCTGGATGTCGATCGGCTCCTCGGTGGCGCACAGCGGCTCAGGGGTGGGCTCGGGCTCGGGGGTGGGCTCGGGATCGGGGGCGGGCTCGGGCTCGGGAGAGGGCTCGACGCCCTCGGGGGTGCAGACGCCGAAGCGGCAAGCGAGCCCCGGGGCCGAGGCCGCGCAGTCTCTGTCGGCGGTGCAACGGGGCAGGCAGATCCCGACCGCGGGCGGCGCGCCCTCGACGCAGATGGCCTCGACGCGGGCGTCGTCGGCGGGCAGGCACGCGCTGGGGACCTCGCTCTGGCCGCACGCGAGGTCATCGGCGCAGGGCAGCGTGCAGACATTGCAGACGCAGGACAGCGGCGCGCCGCAGTCGCTGTCCGTCCCGCACGCCTCCATCCAGTGCGTCTCGCTGTCCAGGACAGGCTCTCCGGGCGGCGCGGGCACGTCGCAAGCCAGCGCGCAGGCCAGCGCCAGGCAGAGCCCCGATAAACGATTGAAGGACAACATGATCTTCGCGTGCACCATCGGCTCGATTGACCCTGGCCGCCGGCTTCGACCTCAGCGCCGCAGTGTTCTCCGAGACCCCCTGCGGGCTCGTCGACCCCCCACAGACTGTAGCCTCACGGCGCCTTCGGCGCAAAGCCCCACAAAGCGCCTCGCCAGGGCAGCGGCGCGCTGCTAGGATATGCGCGCTCAGGCTGGCCTGAGGCGACAGGAGGGAGAGGATCATGAGCCGACGATGGATTCTGGCGTTTGGGGCGCTCGCGATGACGGCGGGCTGGAGTTGCTCGGACGAGCGCGGCGGCGAGATCCCTGAAGATCCCTGCGACGATCCGAACCACGTCGCGGCCCAGGCGCTGGCCCACGACGGGCCGTGGCGGATCCCGTCCGGCACCTTGGCCGCCGGCGACACCCAGTACGTCGAGAACACCCAGGCGGGGCCCTGGCGCGGGGAGAGCGGCTGCGGCGGCGGCATGACGCCGGGGGCGGCGGAGCTGAAGACCTGGCTGCAGGGCAACTTCCCGCAGCTGCTCTCCATCGGCGGCTACAGCTGCCGCCCCATCGTCGGCAATGAGTCGATGATGTCCGTGCACGCCACGGGCCGCGCGCTGGACCTGATGCTGCCGCTGGACAACGGGCAGGCCGACAACGATCTGGGCGACCCGATCGGCAACTTCCTCATCGAGCACGCCGAGGAGATCGGCATCCAGCTCATCATCTGGGACAGGTGGGCCTGGAACGCCGGGCGGAATTCCGGTGACAAGAGCAACCCCTACACCGGCTCGCACCCGCACCACGACCACCTGCACATCGAGCTGTCGCTTGAGGGCGCCGATCGGCGCACGCCCTTCTTCCAGGGCAGCATGGACCCGCCCGATCTGCCCGCCTGCCAGGTCATCCCCGCCCAGGGCGGAACCGTGGACGACGCCGGGCCTTGCTTCTCGGCCTTCGGGCCGGCGCAGTTCTGGCGCCGCGTCGATGGCCAGGGGATCGACGGGCGGCTCCTGTGGACGAACGCCTTCCAGAACGAGAGCCCGAGCAACTGGGCGCGCTGGCGGCTGCACTTCGAGGAGGCCGGCCAGTACACCGTCGAGTTCTACGCTCTGCCCGAGTTCGGCGTCCACGACGCGGTCCGCTACCTCGTGCGCCACGGCGACCAGGAGTCCACCACCATCGCCGATCAGTCCGCCGTGAATGGCTGGCAGGCCCTCGGCGTCTTCGACTTCGCCCAGGGCGGCGGCCAGCACGTCGAACTCTACGACAACGTCATGGGGCCGGTCGCCGCCAACCAGCGCATCACCGCCGACGCCGTCCGCCTGACTCGCCTCGACGCCGATCCCGATCCCGAGCCGACCCCCGAGCCCACGCCCCAGCCCGACCCCGAGCCCGACGACCTCCCCACGCCCCAGCCCGAGCCCGAGCCCCAGGTCAGCGAGCCCGAGCCGACCGTCAACCCCGGCGACTTCGCCGAGCCCGAGCCCCAGGGCGAAGCCCCGATCAGCCAGACGACCCTGTCCAAGCAGTCCTGCGCCCAGGCCCGCCCAGCGGCCCCCCCTGCCCTGCCCGGCCCAGCCTGGATCCTGGCCGCGCTCGCCGCGCTCGCCGTGATTCGTCGACGCTGACCGACGCGCCCGCAGCAACCCCGCGCGACGATCACCGGCCGCAGCCGATCACCGGCCACAGCCCCGTACGACGATCACCGGACGCAGCCCCGCGCGACGAGCACCGGCCACAGCCCCGTACGACGATCACCAGCCTCAAGCGGCGATCACCGGCCGCAGCCTCAAGCGGCGAACACCGGCCGCAGCCGCGTGGGGTGAGCACCGGCCGCAGCCCCGCACAATGAGCACCAGCCTCAGGCGACGATCACCAGCCGCAGCCCCGCGCAAAGAAGTCATCCCCGGCCTCGCCGTAGGCTTCGGCCCAGTACCGCCACTGATCTTCGGCCCTCGTGGCGAAGTCGGCCACGTCCGCGTCGCGCTCGGCTGCCTCCCGCATCGCGTCGCCGTCGAGATCGATGAGCCCGTCCGGGGTGCCCAGGCCCGGCACCCGCGTCGCCAGCCGCGTCGCGCCAGGCCCCTCGGCCCACCGGTCCTCGGGATCGACCGTCGGCAACAAGCCAGGGATGTCCGACCAGGCTTCGATGAAGGTCATCTGGCCCTGGTCGTTGAAGGTGAACTCCTCGTAGATGGAGCAGGGGCCGCCCTCGTACTCGAAGACCACCACGCAGCGGGCGAAGGGCTGCTCCTCGAAGGCCCGACAGTCGCGCACGGGAACCGTGGACGGGTCCAGCCGCCGGAGCAAGTCCCCCGTCGACACCATCGTCTCGGCGCCGAAGCCCGTCAGCAGCAGCCACGGCGGCCACTCCCAGCGGGCCACGAGCGGCGAGTAGTCGGGGATCCTGCTCCGGTCGGCGCTCACGTCCAGCGTGTCGAAGTACTTGAGCGCCTGATCGACGTAGTGCTCCGGGGTCTGCGTCGGCTTCAAGCAGGAGGCCGTCGCCGCCAGCGTCCCTGCCCCGGTGCACGAGGCCGACACGGGAGCGGGCGGCGGCGGCGAGGTCGGCGGCTCGACGCAGGCCCCGGCTCCGATCAGGAGCGCGGCCAGCGCGCAGAGCCTCAACCCGGGCATGTCGTCTCGAATCGGTGGCATGGTTCAGTCCTCCTGCGGCGCGACCCTGGAGGGCCGCCCCGGCGATCAATCAAAGTAGCTGACGTGGATGTGGTGATGGTGGAACTGCCAGCCGCCGGCCCGGCCGTAGCCCAGCGACTGGAGCCGGTCGCGCACGACCGGCGAGATGACGCCGCTTGAGCGCAGCCGGGCGACCTCCTCCTCCACGTCATCGGCCAGCGTCACGTCGATGCCGACGATGCGCCAGCCGGGGTGCTGGGCCATCAGCGCCATGAAGAAGACCTGCTGCTCGATGTCGACGATGTTCTGCTCCGTGGTGCAGAACTCGCCGTCGTTGTAGCGGCCGCGGGTGCCGTTGGGGTTGTCGTCGCTGCCGTCGCCGCAGATGATCTGGGCGTCGCTGAGGCCGTCGGTCTGGTAGTAGGCGAGGTCCAGATCGGAGCCGTCGTGGGTGCCGCTGGGGTGGCGCGTGTTGCCGACGTCGGAGCCTGGGATGCGGCCATCAGCCTGGGTCAGATCGGCCAGCCCCAGCGGGCCGATCTCGGGGAAGCGCTCGCGCATCTGGCAGGTCGACCACTGAAGCAGCATGACCAGATCGCGCCGTAAGTATGCGTACTCTCTGCGAGTATCGATGTAATAGCCCGCCGCCACGGCCGCCGGGTCCTGAGGATCGAGGACGCCAGGGACCGGGACGATGTCGTCGCAGGCTTGACCCAGGTCGCACTCCCAGGTCCCGCAGCCCTCCAGGGGGACGCAGGCGCCGTTCTGACATTCGAAGCCCTGCCCGCAGATCCCCGCCGGGTGCTCCGGCGAGCACAACCCCGTGCAGCGCCCGCCCTCACAAAAGGCGCCCTCGTCGCAATAGCCCGACGGGTTGTCCGCCCCGCAAGGCCTGTCGGTGCCGTCTCCCGTGCACAGCTCGCCGCAGGCCGCGTCACAGTTCATCGCCTCTCCTGGCGCGCAGGAGCCGTCCCCGTCGCAGGTCCCCTCGCAGGCGAAGGCCTCGCAGTCCGGCCAGCACACCGGCGCATTGCCCTGGTTGCGGATCGGCCAGCAGCGCAGGCCGTCTGGGCACTCCGCGGCCGACCCCTGAGAGGCGCAGGGATCAGATGCGCGGATCATGCAGATCCCGGTGACACAGACGCCCGCCTGCCCGCCTTGATCGGCGCAGTCGGCGTCGCAAGCGCAGCGCGAGCCCGGCGGCAGCGCGCCAGGGCCAGGGGCGTCGGGTTCACCCGGCTCAGGTTCGCCCGGCTCAGGCTCGCCCGGCTCGGGTCCGCCCGGCTCGGGTCCGCCCGGCTCGGGCTCGCCCGGCTCGGGCTCGCCGACGAGCGCGTCGCCGAGGCCCATGTCGGGCGAGCCGCCTCCGGCGTCGGGCGAGTCATCGGGGACGACCCACACACCGTCGTCTTGAGGATCGCCGCCTTGAGGTGATCCGATCCGGTCGGGATCGCCATCGACGCACCCCGAGGCGAGAGACAGCAGCGCGATCATCCCGACGAGGGCTCGATGCTCGGCGATCCACCTTGTCACGTTGACCCCTCTGGACATCCTGGAACGGTGGCTCACCAGCGCGCCGCCCGACAGCTTATCGACTCACGACAGGCTTGAAAAGCGACACGGCGCGGACGAGAGCCCGGGCTCGACGACCGCCCCACGCTCCTGGCCCACTCAAAGTGCATGGGCAGTCAGTCAGGCCGGTTGTTCGACCACAAGACTGCGATTCGTGCTCGGTAGCGATAGCCTTGGGCGCCGAAACTTGCCAGATGACCTCGCCGCCAGGAGCAATCCGTGGCCGACAAGAGCCCGAGGCGCTGCGCGGCCACGACGCGTGTGACAATTCGCAGGCCCGCGCGCTTTGTAGGTTCCAATAAGTCTGACGGGCTCAGTTCCGGAAACTCTGACGGGTAGAGGGTGACTCAGCAGGGTCCAGCAGTGCAAGCTCCGTGAACGCAACAATCACGGAGGATCAAGGATGCTCTCGATGTCAAAACGCTTT
>SYOX01000340.1 GCA_005804885.1 Pseudomonadota bacterium | reverse complement strand
TCCTCTCGCTGGAGGACGACCTGATGCGGATCTTCGGCGGCGACCGGCTCTCCTTCATCATGGAGAAGCTGGACATGCCCGAGGGAGAGCCCATCGAGGCCAACATGGTCACCAAGTCGCTGGAGAACGCGCAGAAGCGGGTCGAGGGGCGCAACTACGACATCCGCAAGAACCTGCTGGAGTATGACGACGTCATGAACCAGCAGCGCAAGACGACCTACCAGCTGCGCGATCAGGTGCTGGCCGGCGGCGACGGCCTCTACGAGCTGGCGCTGGACGCCTTCGACCGGGTGGCCTCGGGGCTGGTGGACAACACCTGCCCGGAGAAGGTCAAGGCCGACGAGTGGGACATCAACAGCCTCGTCAAGAGCGTCAAGGAGACCTTCGGCGTCGAGCTCGACGCCGCGACCCTCAAGTCGCGCGACGCCATCGAGGGCACCGTCTGGGAGAAGGTCGAGTCCCTGCTCAAGGCCAAGGAGGCCGAGCTGCAGTACATCGCCGATCGGACCAACGAGCGCTTCGAAGGCGTCGAGGACTACGAGCCCAAGGCCGGCCGCGACATCTTCCTTGAGCTGATGCAGAACATGTATCTGCGCTCGATCGACAAGCACTGGCGGGAGCACCTCAAGCAGATGGAGGCGCTGCGCGACGCGATCCGCTTCCAGGGCTACGCGCAGAAGGACCCCAAGAAGGTCTACAAGATCGAGGGCTTCGAGGTCTTCGGCCGGACGCTGGGCGCCATCGACTCCAACCTCATCGAGTACCTGTCCAAGATCCAGGTCGAGCGCGAGGATCAGATCCAGGACATCGCCCCGGAGGCCTTCCGCATCCGCGCCGCCGCGGCCCCGGCCGCCCCGCCTGCCCCGGCCGCCCCGGTCATCCCCGAGGGCCCCGCGCAGGCGCCCTCGGCCAACGCGCCCGGCCCCATCGCGATGAGCGATCTGAGCCGCCAGACCGGCAACGCCGGCGAGGTGGCCGAGGCCAGCGGGGACTCCAACGCGCCCAAGCCCGACACCATCGTGCGCAGCGCCCCCAAGATCGGCCGCAATGACCTCTGCCCCTGCGGCTCGGGCACGAAGTTCAAGCACTGCCACATGGGCCGCGAGACCGATTTGTCGTTGTAATTCATGATCTTATCGGGCGAGTGCCTCGCGCGCGAGGCCGCCGCACGGAGCGCCCCATGTCCCAGGCCAGAGCCCTGTTGATCCTCGCGCTCGTCTTGTCGTGCATGCCAGCGGCCGCCGAGGGAGATCCCGCGGCCGTCGAGGGGGAGCCCGCGGCGTGGCAGGCGCCGGCCAGCAATGCGGCGGCGCTCAAGGCGGCCCCGGCTCTGCCCGAGGCCGCGCGCTCCGAGGCCCGCGCCCGCGCCTTTGTCGAGGCGCTGCGCCGGGGTGACCCCGAGGCCGCGCTGCCCTTCTTCTTCCCCCAGGACGCCTTCCGGCGGCTCAAGACGATCAAGGAGCCCGATCGCTACTTCAGCCGGCTGACGAAGGTCTACAAGGAAGACGTCGCGGCGATGCGAAAGACGCTCAAGCACCCCGACGAGGTCGAGTTCGTCTCCTTCGAACTCGGCCGCCAGCGCAGCTGGATCGAGGTCGGCAAGGAGGGCAATGCCTTCCCCTACTGGGCGGTCTACAAGTCCATCCTCACGGTCAAGGACGGCCAGCGCCTCGTCCCGCTCCAGATGCGCGTCATGATCCACTGGGGCGATCAGTGGTACGTCACCCACCTGACCAACAAGTGACGCGCGCCCCCGATCAAGGCTCGCCCTCGCTGGCCGTCCACCTCATCCACGCGCCCGCGCCCGCGCACCTCGCCCTGCTGGAGGGCGCGCTCTGCGACCGGGTCTCGCTGACCTTCGGCCAGGAGGTCTTCGAGGGCGCCGAGGTCCTCGTCGGCGGGGTCCCCCTGCCCGAGCAGCTCGACGGCCCCGCCCACCTGCGGGCCTTCGTGCTGCCCTTCGCCGGAATCCCCCCCGCGACCCGCGCGCTGCTGCTGGAGCGCCCCCACCTGGAGGTCTACAACCTCCACCACAACGCCCCGGCGGTCGCGGAGATGGCCGTCGCCCTGATGCTGGCCGCCGCCCGCGTCATCGTCCCGGCCGACCGGGCGCTGCGCGCCCACGACTGGTCCATCCGCTACGACGACAAGGACCCCGGCCTGAGCCTCTCGGGTCGCGCCGCCCTCGTGCTCGGCTATGGGGAGATCGGCCGCCGCGTGGCGCGGATCTGCCTGGCGCTGGGCATGACCGTCCGCGCGCTGCGGCGAGGGCCGCTTGAGCAGCCCATCAACGACGATGGCGTCGAGGTGTTCGGCGGCGCGCGGCTCCTTGAGCTGCTGCCCAAGGCCGAGGCGCTGATCATCTGCCTGCCCCAGACCGAGGAGACCGAAGGGCTGATCGGGGCCGAGGAGATCGCGGCGCTGCCCCCGCGCGCCGTCCTGGTCAACATCGGCCGGGCCGCGATCGTCGATGAGCAGGCCCTCTTCGACGCGCTCTCGGCGGGTCGGCTGCACTCGGCCGGCCTGGACGTCTGGACCCAGTACCCCGCGGACGTCGAGGCCCGCACCCGCACCGCGCCCTCGCGCCTGCCCTTCGAATCGCTCGACAACGTCGTGATGAGCCCGCACCGCGCCGGCCACGGCGAGGACGTCGAGCGCCTGCGGATGGTGCGCCTCGCGGCGTTGCTGGACGGGCTGGCGGGCTGCGCGCCGCTGCCCGAGCGCGTGGACTGCGCCCGAGGCTATTGAGCGCCGCGCGCCCCGGCGCGCCGTGCCGTGCCGCGCTTGCGCGCGGCCTGATTGTTGTGTAAGTTGTTGAATTGAAGGGTTTTTCTGGTGGGTTGCGCCGTGCGGCCGGCTTGCGGGGGGAGGGGGCATGGGGATGGTGGAGGTGGCGGGCGGTCGAGTCCAGATCGAGATCGAGGGGCCGGTGGCGGTCTTCGAGGTGTGCCGGCCGGAGGTCCACAACGCGCTGGATCTGGAGTGTCTCGAGGCGCTGGGGCGCTTTGTCGAGATGATCGGGCAGCGCGCGGACGTGTGCGCGGTGATCCTGGCCGGTCGGGGGGCTTCGTTCATCTCGGGCGGCGATCTGCGTCAGTTCTCGACGCTCCGAGGGGTCGAGGCTGGCAACGCGCTGTCCAGGCGAGGGGGGTACATCCTGGCGGCGCTGGAGGATCTGCCGCAGCTCACGATCGCGGCGATGGGAGGCGACACTTACGGCGGGGGCGTGGAGCTGGCGCTGGCCTGCGACCTGCGCTTCATCGAGCGCTCGTCCAACGTGGCGCTGGTGCAGGGGCGACACGGGCTGACGACGGCGTGGGGCGGCGGGGTGAGGCTGGCGCGGTGTGTCGGCTACGCCCGGGCGTTGGAGATCATGCTTGAGGGGCGCCAGATCCCGGCCGAGGAGGCCAGGGCGCTGGGGATGGTCAACAGGGTCGTCGACGACGGGCAGGCGCTCGTCGAGGCGCGGGCGATGGCCGCTCGGGCCGCTGCGCTGACGACGCCGGTGGTCGAGGGCGCCAAGCGCGTGCTGCGCGCGGCCGTGACGCTGGAGCGGGAGGAGGCCTGGGCCGAGGAGCGCCGCGTGTTCTCCGAGCTGTGGGGCAGCGCCCACCACGAGGCCAGGGTCCAGGACTTCATGGATCGCCGCAAGGGCGGCGCGTGAGGCCGTGGAGTTGAGCGCGTCGGCGGTGGCGCTGCTCTACGTCTTCATGGGCCTGGCCTTCGTGGACGGGGTGGTGCTGCACCTGTGGGTCTTCAAGCTGCACCAGAGGGCCGAGTCGCGCCTTGAGCACGGGCTGCATACCGCGCGGACCTTCCTGATGGTGCCGGTCATCGGGCTGCTCTTCGGCGCGCCGAGCGCGGGGGCGCTCTTGTGGTGCGGGACTCTGGCGGCGGCGCTGGATCTGTCGCTGGGGTGCTGGGACGCCTTCATCGAGCGGTCGAGCCGGGCGCGCTGGGGGGGCCTGGGGCGCTGGGAGTCGGCGCTGCACGTGGCGCTGTCGGTGCTGCACGGCGCGGCGGTGGCGCTGATCCTGGCGTCGAGGCCGCTGGAGGCGTGGTCCTGGTCGGCGGGGCCGTGGCTGGAGGGCGCCCCTCACGACGCGGGCCTGTTGAGGGTGGCGGTGCCGGCCACGGCGGCGCTGGGGGTCTTGCACCTGGTGGTGCTGCTGCCGCCCTTTCAGCGCCCTGCGGGGGAGGGCGCCGCGCGGGCCGATCAGTAGATCTTGACGAACTTGCGGATGATCTTGAGCTCCTTGCCGCTGTTGGCGAAGCGTATCGTCAGCGTCGCGCCGGGGCCAAAGCCGGAGATGTCGACGATCTCGCCGATGCCCTCGCGGGGGTGGGTGGCGACGCGGCCGATGAGGTCTTCCTGCTCGGGGTCGCGCCTGGGGGCAGGCCGGGGGGCGGGTGCCGGGGGGCTGTCGCCGTCGTCGTCGGGGGGGCGTTGGTCGAAGGGGTCAAGCGGAGTGGCCGTGGGGCGGCGAGCGCGGACCTTGGCGCGGCTGGTCGAGGTCGGGGGGCTTTGATCGAAGTCGAAGTCGGCGTGGCCCCAGCTCTGGAGGGCCTGGGCGGCGTGGGGCTCCTTCCAGATGACGAGTTTTTCGGCGCTCTCGGGCACGACGCGCATCAAGTGGGGGGGGATGTCGGCCAGGAAGCGGCTGGGGCGCGTCTCCCGGTCCTCTGCGCCGCCGAAGGCGCGGCGCGAGCGGGCGTTGGTCAGCAGGAGGCGCTTTCTGGCGCGGGTCATGGCGACGTAGAAGAGGCGCCGCTCCTCGTCGAGGTCGTCCTCCTTGGAGTCTGGGCGGGTCAGCGGGAAGAGGCCGTCCTCCAGGCCGGTGACGAAGACGGCGTCGAACTCCAGGCCCTTGGAGGCGTGGACGGTCATCATGGCGACGGGGGCGATCAGGGGGGAGTCGGCGCCGGGGCCGTCCTGCCGCTCGCCGCGGTTGAGCGCGCAGCGCTCCAGGAAGTCGCCCAGGTTGGCGCCGGGGCTCTGGGCCTCGAAGTCCTGCATGGCGGCGATGAGGTCCAGGACGTTGTCCTTGCGCTCCTCGGCGTCCATGGCGTGGGCGCGGGAGAGGTAGGGCAGGAAGCCGATCTCCTCGATCAGGTCCTCGGTGATCTCGGAGGGGGGGTCGCCGTTCTGAATGCGGGCGCGGAGGCGATCGATGAGCCCGCGGAAGGCGGCCAGGTGCTCGGCGCGCCGCCCGGTGAAGAGCTTGTGGTCGATGGCGTAGTCCATCGCTTCGAAGATCGTGGTCGGCCCGAGGCCCAGGACGATGAGGTTCTCTAATTTTTCCAGGGTCTTGCTGCCCAGGCTGCGCGGCGGCTTGTTGACGATGCGCAGCAGGTTGATCGTGTCGTCGGTGTTGAGGGCGACCTTGAGGAAGGCCAGCGTGTCCTTGACCTCGGCCCTGTCGTAGAAGCTGACCCCGCCGACCATCTGGTAGCCCAGGCCGGCGGCCCGGAGCTGCTCCTCCAGCAGCCGGGCCTGGGAGTTGGTGCGGTAGAAGATGGCGCACTGGTCGCTCTCAAAACCCTCGACGCCGGTCAGGCGCTGGAGGGCGCGGGCGATCCAGCTGGCCTCCTCGCGGGCGTCGCGGCCGGTGAAGACGGCGATGGGCTCGCCGCCGCGCTGATCGGTCCAGAGCCGCTTGTCGGTGCGCTCGGCGACGTGCACGATGACGGCGTTGGAGGCGTCCAGGATGAGCTGCGTGGAGCGGTAGTTGCGCTCGAGCTTGACGACATGGGCGTCCTCATGGTCGCGCCCGAAGTCCAGGATGTTGCGCACCGTCGCCCCTCGCCAGCCATAGATCGACTGGTCGTCGTCGCCGACGACGGCGAGGTTGCGCCGCTCGGGGTCCGTCAACAGGCGCAAGAGCTCGTACTGGACGGTGTTGGTGTCCTGGAACTCGTCCACCATCAGGTAATGCCAGCGCCGCCAGAGGTGCTGGCGCACGCTGCCCTTCTGGCGCAGCAGCGAGACGGTCTGGAGGATCAGGTCCCCGAAGTCCATGCACCCGGCCGCGTGCAGCGCCCGCTGGTAGGCGGCGTAGACCCGGGCGATCTGCTCGGCCTCGCCGCCGACGGCGTCCTCCATGGCCTGCGGCGGCTCGACGCCCTGGTTCTTGAAGTGGTCGATGGCCGCGGCGCACTGCGCGACGAACTTCGGCGCCTCGTCGATGTCCAGCGCCGCGATCGTGCGCTTGAGGATGGCCCGCTGATCGCCGTCGTCGTAGATCACGAAGCGCGGGTTGAGCCCGATCTCCGCCGCGTAGACCCGCAAGAGCCGCGCGCAGGTCCGGTGGAAGGTCCCGATCGAAGGGCTGCGGGCCGGGTCCAGCGGCGCCCTGGCCTCGTCGTGGAGGCTGTGGACCCGCTCCCACATCTCCGCGGCGGCCTTGTTCGTGAAGGTCACCGCCAGGATCGACTCCGGCGCCGCCCCCACCTCCATGATCAGGTGCGCGATCCGGTGGGTCAGCACCTGCGTCTTGCCGCTGCCAGCCCCCGCCAGGATCAACAGCGGACCCTCCGAGTGCCGCGCCGCGTCGTACTGCTCAGGGTTGAGCCGACCCTTGAAGTCGATGGTGACCCTCGCCATGCGCGCCCCCTTTGAACTTTGAGCGCGAGAGCGCCGTGTCGCGGCCCCGAAGGCCGACCCCTCGTGCGCTTGTCCCGGCGCTTGACCCCAGCCCTCGACGGGCCGATCCGCGTGTTCTGGCTGGCCTTGTTGGTCAGATAAGGCCAGACAACTGCTCAATCATGCAGTGATGGGGCGCATTTGTCCAGCGCCAAGTGACAAGGGGGGGGATCGCGTCGGGCGGGGCGGTCGGAGGGCGGGGCGCTACTCGTCCTTGGCGCGGGCGCCGCGGGCCGGGCCAGGGAAGCGCGACTCGTTGAGCAGGATGTTGTCCTGGTCGTAGAAGGTGATGGCGATGAGCTCGTCTTGATCGCCCTTGTCGACCGAGATCTGGAGGCTGATCCCCTTCTCCTCGGTGACCTTGTAGGTGAAGCTCTCCTCCTTCTCGCCCGCCAGCACGGTCATCTTCCTGCCGTCGAAGGTCATCCTGGCGTCGCCCAGCGTCTTGAGCTTGTCCCGCTCCTCCTTGGGGAGATCCTTGGGGATGGAGCTCTTGGGCAGGGAGATCTTCCAGGTCCCTACGAGCGCCTTCGAGGGAGGGCCTTTGTAGACGTCCCCAGGCTCGAAGGGCTCCAGATCCTTGACCGGGATGCCCTCGCCGACCTTGTCTTCCTCGGCCCCCGCATCCCCCTCGGCTTCGGCGCCTTCGGCTTCAGCCTCGGCGCCCCCGGCGTCAGCGCCCTCGGCTTCAGCGCCCTCGGCGTCGGCGCCCTCGGCTTCGGCGCCCTCGGCGTCGCCCTCGGCCTCGGCGGGGGGGCCACCGTCTGGGACGATGGGGGGCTCTACAGGGGTGTCGCCGTCGGGGGCCTGAGCGCCGTCCGCGGGCGGCTTGCCCTTGTCGGTCGCGTCGTCCGCTCCCTTGGGATCGATCTGGGCGTCGGTGGTGTCGGTCTCATCCCCTCCGCAGATGCACGCGCCCGCCGACGCGGCCAGCGTCAGACCGAGCAGCGTGGTTAACAGCGTCCTCTTCATTATTGCGATCTCCTCCCTGAGCGCTTGCGCGCGAAGTCCACCCTCGTCGGCGGGCATGGTAAATGAGTTTGCACGCTCGTGACAAGGTGAGGTCGGGCCTTTCGCCCTTCCCCTGAACGGCGCGGCGGCCTCGCTTCATCCATCGCGGCGGCGTCCTCGTCGGCGAGGCCGCGCGGCCTCGCTCCTTGCGCTGGGGCGCTAAAGCCGCTAGTCGTATGGGCAATTGCAGACTTCGATGGGAGCGGGGCGGGTGTCGCCGTCGAGGCCCATGACAATGAGGAGAAGAGACGATGATGGCCGGAAGAAGAGGCGCGAGGTTGGTCAGAGGGTGGATGGGGCTGGCGCTGGCGGCGGGGCTGGCGACGGGGCTGGCGGCGTGCGCGGACGACGAGGAGGCCCCGGCGCAGGAGCCCGAGGCCGAGCCCGAGGGCCAGCCCGAGGCGCAGCCGGAGGCTCAGCCGGAGCCGGAGCCTGAGCCGAGCGAGGCGCGCTTTGCGACCTACAACGTGGGGCTGGCCCGTGGCTTCGTGGACTTCGCCGAGGAGCGGGCGCAGCCGCTGGCCGACGCGCTGGCCGGGATGGACGCGGACGTGGTCTGCCTTCAGGAGGTCTGGGACGACGACTTCATCACGCTGATGACCGACGGGACCAAGGCCAACTTCCCCCACAGCTACTTCGAGAAGACCTTTTCGGACGAGCGCGTGGCCGGGTGCACCGACGAGGAGATCGCCCCGCTGGAGGCCTGCGCCATCAAGAATTGCGACGGCGTCGAGCCGGGCGAGCTGGCCGGGTGCGTGCTCGGGGCTTGCGGCGAGGAGTTCCGGGCGACGTCGACCGAGTGCCAGGGCTGCGCGGCGACCCAGCTGGGCAAGCCGCTTGAGGAGATCATCGCCGCGTGCCGCGGCGGCGGCCCGGCCTTCTCCTACGGGGGGCACAACGGCCTGGTGATCCTGTCCAGGCACCCGCTCTCGGACACGGGCCACGCCGAGTTCGTCAGCTCGCTGGTCTTCCGGGCCGCGCTGCACGCCACGATCGAGCACCCGGAGGTCGGCAAGGTCGACATCTACTGCACCCACCTGGCGGCCGATCTGAGCGCGAGCATCGAGTACCAGGGCGAGCTGGGCTCCTTCGCCGCCGAGCAGGCTCAGGAGATCGACGAGATGGCGGCCTTCATCGAGGACACCCAGAGCGGCGGCCTGCAGCTCGTCATGGGCGACTTCAACAACGGCCCGGCCAAGGGCAGCTGCTCGGCCGAGCTGCCCGAGAACTTCCAGAAGATCCTCGACCTCGGCTACGTCTCCCCCTACGCCGATCAGGCCGCGCCGACCTGCACCTTCCAGGAGAACAACACCCTGGTCGGCGGCGAGGGCGATGGCGGCCAGATCCTCGATCACATCTTCGTCAAGGCCGAGGCCAGCGCGCGGGTCGGCAGCGTCTCGCGGATCTTCGACGCGCTGACGACCATCAGCACCGGCGGCGGGGATCGGGAGTTGAACCTCTCGGATCACTTCGGCGTCCAGGTCGTGATCCTGCCTTGACGGTTGGCATGGTTCGCGCAGGGGACTCTCCCGTTCTCGCAGGTCATCAAGGACAACCCAAGGTTCGGAGGTCAAAGATGCGTAGACATGGGAGAGCGCCCCTGTGGGCGGCGGCGGTGTTATTGTTGTGCGGGCTGTGGGCGTCGACGTCTGCGGCCCAGAGCGGCTCCTGGACGATCCTCCCGCTCACGAGCAGGGGCGTCGACGAGGGGGTCGCCGAGACCTTCCGCGATCTGCTCCAGAATGAGCTCAGCACCCGGAACGGGGCCGCCTTCGTGGCCTCGTCCGAGAGCTGCCAGGACGCCCCCTGCGCCGCCGCCGTCGGCGCCAAGGCCGGCGCCGAGATCGTCGTCTCGGGCTCGATCAACGCGCTGGGCGTCAAGCTCATCGTCGCGATCATGGTCGTCGACGCCGGCTCCGGCAAGGTGCTCAACAACCAGAAGATGACCGTCGACAGGGTCGAGGACCTCGACGCCGCCGCCGCCCGCATCGCCGAGGCGATCGTGACCGGCTCCACCACCGGCGAGACCGCCGAGCTGGGCAACATCACCAAGGAGGAGTCCAGGCCCGAGCAGCGCCGCGAAGGCCAGAGCGGCCTCGGCCTGCGCGTCGGCGGGCTGGCCCCCCTGGGCGACGGCTACGCCGACGGCGTCGGCGGCGTCCTCATCGACGCGACCTACTGGTACGAGACCTCCTCCTTCGCCATCGAACCTCGCCTCGGCCTGCGCTTCGCCGCCGACAACGAGGACGGCAGCTTCGTCGAGATGCCCATCGACGTCGGCGCCTACTACATCCTGACCCGCAGCGACTTCGCCCCCTTCGTCGGCGGCGGCGCCGGCCTCCGGATCATGAGCGAGCGCCGAAAGCAGGTCATCTCCCTCGGCCAGATCATCACGACCAGCAGCGAGGAGACCCGCGAGGACAGCGCCACCGGCTTCAGCGCCTTCGCCCGCGCCGGCCTGCTGCTCTTTCGCACCTACACCATGCGCGTGGCCGTCACCGTCGACTACAACATCGCCTTCGTCGAACTCAACGGCGACACCAACCCCCAATCCCTCACCGCCGGCATCGGCGTCTACTTCTGATGGAGGCCGACATGTCCACACCCCGCGCGTCCGCCTCGACCCACGCCCGCGCCCTCGGCCTCCTGCCGTCGACGCTGCGCTCAAAGGCCCTCACCCTGGCGATCGTCGCCTTGGCCTTCGCCGGCTGCGTGCCCATCGAGGGCTTCGACGACCTGATCGAGGACTGCCAGGTGAGCGAAGGCACCGCCCAGCTCGCCGGCACCTGGAAGATCACCGGCCAGGGCTCACGCACCGGCTGCCTCGACGAGCGCTTCAACGCCGAGAAGCTGATCATCAACTCCAAGGGCCTCAGCATCTCCCAGCAGGGCAACCTCCTGACCCTGTCG
Organism: Pseudomonadota bacterium; assembly: GCA_005804885.1. Classification (GTDB taxonomy): domain Bacteria; phylum Myxococcota_A; class Bradymonadia; order Bradymonadales; genus SYOX01. Next base: position 6,101 of record SYOX01000340.1, on the reverse strand, counting down.
AGCCCCCTCGACAACTTCACCCTCTCCGACGGCAATGTCACCGGCACCTGCGTCAACTTCAACACCGTCGAGCTGGCCGACGACCCCGCCTTCAACCTCCTCTTCTCCTGGGACGGCAATGTCCGCGACGACGGCGTCATCACCGGCTCCTTCCGCGGCGAAGGCCCCTCCGGCTGCGAGTCCACCGGCACCTTCTCCATCACCGTCCAGTAGGACAGCCCGCACCCCCTCCACCTGGGGTGTCCTTGCTCCACCGCTGACATCCATGTCGCGCGGCGACCCCGCCGCCAGCCTTGACACCACCCCGACGGTGGTGTCATCGCTTCCTGAGGGGCAACCCCCGCGCCCCCCCCAGGAGGACCGATGCTCAAGTGGACGGCGCTGCTCGCCCTCACCCTCACCCTCGTCGCCTGCCAGTGTGGCGATCCCAGACCCCCCGATCCCACCGCCTCGCCTGCAGACGCCAGCGCGGCCGCCCCCTCCACCCCCGGCGATCCCGCCACCCCACCACCACGCCGCTTCAACGGCCCCCTCAAGGAGCGCCTCGCCGGCGCCACCCACCTCCAGATCCGCACCAACCCCATGGGCAGCGGCACCTACAAGTACGCCAACGCCGTCTTCAGCGTCGGCGACCCCAAGGACGTCGCCGCCTTCCTCGACGCCGTCGGCCTCGATCAAGAACCCTCCCCAAGCTGCCCCCGCTGCGCCCCCGCCATGACCCTGCTCGTCAGCGACGACGCCGGCCAGCGCGGTCTCCTGAGCCTCTTCTGCGCCCAGAGCGCCGAGGTCGCCATCCTGCGCGGCGCCGAGGAGGGCGCCTGCTGGTTTGTCCAGAACCCCAACAAGATCAAGGAGATCCTGGACAAGCTCGGCAACAACACCTCCGGCCGCCCCGGCGCTCCCGAGCAAGACCACAGCGCCCCGCCCTCCCTGAGCGACCCCGAGGCCGTCGCCGCCCTCAGCAATGCCCTCGGCTTCAAGCTGCTCGCCGCCCAGGCCACCCCCGACAACATCTCCATCTCCCCCCTCGGCCTCTCCATGGCCCTGGCCCTCCTCCAGGCCGGCGCCGAGGGCGACACCGCCGCCCACCTCGCCGCCGCCTCCGGCCAGACCCTCGGCCGCCCGCGCCTCGACCACGCCTTCGTCGCCATCATGGCCAGCCTCAAGGAGGAGTCCTCCTCCACCGGCAACGCCCTCGACCTCTCCCTCGGCCTCTGGGGACAGGCGCCGATGAGCTTCTCCGCCGACTTCCTCCAGGTCGCAAGCGCCGCCTACGGCGTCGAGGTCGACACCCTCGACTTCGCCAACGCACCCGACGACGCCCGGCGCGCGCTCAACGAAAAAATCGCCGCCCAGACCCACGGCAACATCGAAGACCTCGTCGTCGGCAGCCACCTCGACGGCCCGACCCGCCTCCTGCTCGCCCAGGCCACCTTCGTCAAAGGCCAGTGGGCCAGCCGCTTCCCGCCCGCCGCCACCACCAAGGCCCCCTTCAACCTCCTCGGCGCCGAAGAAAGCGTCGAGGTCGACACCATGCGCCAGGCCGGCCTCTTCCGCGCCGCCGAGGCCGAAGGCTGGACCGCCCTGGAGCTGCCCCTGACCGGCCGCAAGCTCTCCATCGTCGTCCTCCTCCCCCCCGCATCCCCCAAAACCCCCTCCCCCCTCACCGCCCAACGCTTCGACGCCCTGCTCGCCGCCATGACCCCCCAGCACGTCCGGGTCGCCCTCCCGCGCTTCAAGGTCGCCCAGCGCCTCGATCTCTCCGACACCCTCAAGAAACTCGGCGCCACCTCACCCTTCGAAGCCAGGGCCAACCTCCCCAAGCTCTCCGACGACAAACCCCTGACCCTCAAGGCCCTCGTCCACCAGACCACCCTCATCCTCGACGAAGCCGGCAGCGAAGCCCCACCCCACAAGCCCGACGCCAACCCCCCCCGCGACTTCACCGCCGATCGCCAATTCTTCGTCGTCGTGCGCGAGAGCACCTTCAACACCATCATCGCCCTCGCCCGCATCTCCAACCCCGCCCCAACCCCCCCCCTCGCCCCGACCCCCCCCTGAACAACCCCAGCCCTCCTCCCCCCCCCTCGCTCCCCCCCCCGATCCCTCAACGACCCCCTCGCCGCCCGCCCCAGGCGGCCTGCCCTCCGGCCCCCGGCCCGCGCAGCCCGCCCACGCCACCCCCCGCTTGCTCCACCCCGCCGCGATCCGCTACAACTCTTCACAGGCTGGTCATCCAAAGGCGCGCCAAAGCTCAGGGATCTTTCATGGAGTATCATCCGTCGAGCCGCCCACCCACGCAGCGCGGCGCCAGCGCCAAGGCCGCCCCCGCCCGCCCCCTGGCCCTCATCGTCGGGCTGGGGCTCGTCCTGGGGCTCTCAGCGGCGGTCGTGGCGATCACCAACCCCATCAGCGGCGCCGTCGCCAAACCCGACGCCTTCCGCGTCAGCTGGCCCTTCCAGGCCGGACAGCGCGTCTACGTCACCTCCGGCTACGGCCCCTCCATGGGCTCGTCGCTGCACCGGAACACCGAGGTGACCGGCAGCGCCAACGACCACTACGCCCTCGACCTCGTCCTGCCCGACCACCCCAACAACGGCCACGGGCAGCCCGTCCTCGCCATGGCCCCCGGCACCGTCGTCAAGGCCGGCTGGGCCACGGCCGGCTGGGCCAACTACGGCCTGCGCGTCATCGTCCGACACGACTTCAACGACGGCCACAGCTACGTCACCCTCTACGCCCACCTCGACCAGATCGCCGTCCGCGAGGGCGATCACGTCGAACAAGGCCAGCGCCTCGGCGACCTCGGCGACTCCTGCGAAGGCGACTCCCAGAACCGCAGCTGTCCCTTCTTCGGCGCCCACCTGCACATCGCCATGCACCGCGACAGCAACATCGGCGGCTCAGGCACCGGCGGCTCCTACGGCGGCCGCGCCGTCGTCATGGAGCCCATCGACGGCGCGCAGGACATCGTCCAGGGCAACACCTTCACCTCCCAGAACAACGGCCAGCCCCCCGCGCCCTGCGCCACCATCGAGCGCCGAGAGACCATCCTCGAAGACGACGGCCCCTGCCTGACTCGCCAGGGCCCCCCGCAATACTGGCACGAAGAGAGCCAGGGCCACGGCGGGCGCTCCTTCTGGACCTACACCATCGCCGACCCCGCCCCCGACAACTCCGCCCGCTGGAACCTCAACTTCGCCCAGGCCGGCGAGTACGACCTCTGGGCCTACATCCCCCGCGCCTTCGGCCAATCCCAGCGCGCCCGCTACGTCGTCCGCCACGAGGGCCGCCAGGATGAGGCCGTCCGCGACCAGCGCGCCTCCCCCGACGACTGGCTCTCCCTCGGCCGCTTCCGCTTCGCCCAGGGCGGCGACCAGTCCGTGCTCCTGGAAGACAACACCGGCGAGCCCTACATCAACGCCAACGACAACACGAAGATCGCCTTCGACGCCCTCCGCATCCGACCCGCCCAGGACTGCGCCTGCTCCGGCGCCTCCGAAGAATCTCAAGCCTGCGGCCGCTGCGGCGCCCGCACCCGACGCTGCGACGGCTGCAACTGGGGCGACTTCGGCGCCTGCCAGGGCGAAGGCCCCTGCGCCAACGGCGACCTCGAAGAGCAAGCCTGCGGCTCAAACGGCGTCCAGCGCCGCACCTGCTCCGACACCTGCCAATGGGGCGGCTTCGACGCCTGCCTCGAAGACGGCGACCCCCCCGCCGAAGACGCGGGCACGCCCGACGCGGCGCCCAACGCCGACGCCGACGATCTCCCCACCGCCGACGCCGACAATCAGGGTGACGCCGCCTCCGATGACCTGCCCGAGCCCGACGATCTCCCCGAGGGCGATCCCGAAGGCTCCAACAGGCGCGTCACCCGCTCCGCCCAGGGCTGCGCCACCCCCGCCTCCGCCCCCACGCCGGCCGCCCTCCTGCTGGCGCTGGCCCTCCTCATCGGGGTCGCCCGCCGCAAGGCCCGAACAAACCAACTGGGTTGATCGCCTCAAAGGCTACATGCTCGTCGGTGTTGAACTTAAGGGGCTACGCCATGATCGGCACGAACCCCGAGCTTTTGTGTCACCTTTGAAGGTGTGTTGCGCTTGAGCGAGTCCACCAGAAGCTGGCCTTGCTGGATGCTCAAGGCAATTTCGTCGATGTGATCAAAGTAGTAGGCCAGTGCGGCGTAGACCTGGGCCAGCGTCAGCTCGTGTTCGGTGGCGATCTGATCGGGGCTCATCCCGACCCTTTCGGACCAGATCGCAATATCCTTGACGGTGATTCGACGCCCAGCGATGCGAGGCTGGCCCCCGGCGACATCGGGGGTGGCTTCAATATGGCGATCGAGGGTTCTGGTTGGCATCACCTTCTCCTTCTCCAGCGCGACCAGCACAAGATAGATAGTAAGGGTGCGTGACAAATGTGGAAAGGTCAGGGTCAGCGCGGCGGGTCAGAGTTCGTCTGGCGCGGGGCGAAGCAGGGTATAGAGGATGTAGCCTGAGAAGGTCAGGGCGCCTGCGTCGAGCGCGCGCTGGACCGCGGCCTTGATGTCCTGCTCCGACTTGAACCCGTAGGCTTCGGGTTGGCCTCGGGTGAAGCCGTAGAGCCTCGAGGGGTCGAAGCCGTCGATCTCGCCTTCAGGGCCGAAGTCGAAGTCCACGCCCCAGGCCGCCCCCTGAACCGAGCAGCCGAAGCCGTGCTTGTACCACTTGAAGCCGCCGGGCAGTGATCCCTGGCCGGGGACGTCCATGCCGGTCCAGGCGATATCGCTGGTCGGGCGCGGGACGCCGGCGGCCTCCAGCATGGCGACCGCCTCGGCCACCCGGCGCTGGTAATCGACGATGAGCTTGAGCAGGTCGGGGTCCATCAGGGCGTCCTGTCGGCGGCGAGCTCTGCGAAGAGGGCGCGGTAGTCCTGGGCGCTCTCGGCGAAGCCCCAGTGGAGGGTGTGGGGGGCGAGCCAGCTGCGGGCCTCGTCGAAGATGGCGGGGGAGCGGGCGAAGCGTTGGCCGCAAATGATGAGTCGGAACGGGATCTTAATGATGAGTCGGAACGGGATCTTATCGTCGATGAGGGTGCGCATGGTTCAGCTGGTGCGGAGGTGGACCATGAGGGCGCCGATGGCGGCGGGGGTGACGCCGGGGATGCGGGCGGCCTGTCCGATGGAGATGGGCGCGGCGGCGGTGAGGCGCTCGGTGGCTTCGAAGGAGAGGCCGTGGACCTTGTGGTAGTCGAGGTCGGGGGAGATGGCGAGGGACTCCATCTCGGTGAAGCGCAGGGCCTGGAGTTGTTGGCGTTCGATGTAGCCGGCGTAGCGGATCTGGATCTCGACCTGCTCGGCCTCGTCGGTGGAGAGTGCGGCGAGGGCGTCCTGGAGGTCGTGGAGGCCGAGGGCGGCGGCGAAGCGGGTGAGCTGGGCGGCGTCGGCGTCGGGGCGTCGCAGCAGCTCTTCGAGGGGGGGGTTGCCCTTGAAGGGTTCGATGTTGCAGTGGTTGGCAAGGGCGAGGTTGGCGAGGCTGTCTGGGACGCGATGGAGGGAGAGGAGGTGTCGGGCGTGGGTGATGCGGTCGCGCTTGAGGAGGAGGCGGTTGAAGTGTTCGGTGGGGAGGAGGCCGATGTCGTGTCCGAGGGGTGAGAGGCGGAGGTCGGCGTTGTCCTCGCGGAGGATGAGTCGGAATTCGGCGCGGCTGGTGAACATGCGGTAGGGTTCGTCGACGCCGCAGGTGCCGAGGTCGTCGATCATGACGCCGATGTAGGCTTGATCGCGTCGGAGGATGACGGGGTCGCGTCCTTGCAGTGATCGGGCGGCGTTGATGCCGGCCATGAGGCCTTGGGCGGCGGCCTCTTCGTAGCCGCTTGTTCCGTTGATCTGTCCGGCGAGGAAGAGGCCTGAGACGGCTCGGAGTTCGAGGGAGGGGTGGAGCTGGATGGGGTTGACGGCGTCGTATTCGACGGCGTAGCCGGGGCGCATGATTTCGACGCGCGAGAGGCCGGGGATCTGTCGCAGGAAGCGGTATTGGACGTCGATGGGGAGGCTGGTGGAGACGCCGTGGGGGTAGATCTCGTGGGTGTCGAGGCCCTGGGGTTCGAGGAAGATCTGGTGCTGGG
>SYOX01000339.1 GCA_005804885.1 Pseudomonadota bacterium | reverse complement strand
GTCTTGTTCGAAGGGCTCATCGAAGATGAGGTGGCGATGTTGTCGCAAGAAAACGAAGAGTTTGCGCTTACTTATCGCACGCTTGGCGATTCGTTGCTCAGCGCCGCTCAACTCGATAGGGGGATTCCAGATCATATCGCGTTTACTCGTCGCCTCCATCAATATCGGTCTCGGTGGATGATGAAGATCCCACAAGGCTTGCACCTGGACAACCCCCTAACTTCAAACCAATCAGCGTTCTAGCCCCACCCGACGAGCCCGTCCCCAACGGGGGCGGTGCGAGGAGCGTGGGGCGGTGCGAGGAGCGTGGGGCGCTCGAGCACCTTGGAGGTGCCGGCGAGCAACCGTGCTATCCTCGCTGAGGCCCTGGCGCTTGATCCGAGGCGCGACCCACGGAGCGAAGGTGGTCTGGAGGTTCAAGTGAGAGATCTGCGCCGTCCGCAACCTGTCGAAGATCAACGCACGCTCGCGCCGCGGGCCTTGCTCGTGTCGAAGGCGCCGATCGCGTCGCGGGCGCTTGTCGCCCTCCTGGCGCCGCTCATCGGGGTGGCGGCTTGCGCTCCAGCGGAGCAGCCCGCGCCCGAGGAAGAGGAAGAGGGCGCTCGGCCCTGCGCGGTCTTCTGGGACTGCGAGCTTGGGGAGGTGTGCAGCCCAGAGGGGGTGTGCGTCGCGGGCGATGATGAGGTCGAGTGTGTCGATCAAGACGAGGACGGTTACGGCCAGGGGTGCGGCGCGGGCCTCGACTGCGATGACCGGAATTTTTTCCGCAACCCGGCGCTCGACGAGGTCTGCAACGGCGCGGACGACAACTGCGACTTCCTGATCGACGAGGGCGGGGTCTGCGAGGGCTGTCAGGACGAGTGCACGCCGGGCGCGAGCGAGTGCGCGTCGGACACCTCCTTTCGAACTTGCAACGTGATCAACGGGTGCGCCCGGTGGGCGGCGCTGGAGCATTGCGACGGCCAGGACTGCGTCGGCGGCGCCTGCGTCGACGCCTGCGACGACTTCGACGGGGACGGGTTCGGGGTCGGCTGCGCGCAGGGGGAGGATTGCAATGACCGCAACCCCTTCTCGTTCCCTGGCGGCCGCGAGGTGTGCGACGGATACGACAACGACTGTGATGGGGTCGTCGATCAGGGAGGGATCTGCGATGAGCCGTGCGCCTCGGCGTGCGCCGATGGGGAGCGGCGTTGCCAGGGTGGAGGCTTTCAGGTCTGCGTGGCCGATCCGAGGGGTTGCCTGGACTGGAGCATGACCTTGCCCTGCCAGGGAGAAACGTCGTGCAGCCAGGGCGTGTGCGTGGACCCCGTCGTCTGCTTGGATCGGGACGGGGACGGGTTCGGGGTCGGCTGCGCGCCAGGGCCGGACTGCGACGACGTCGACAGCGCCCTGAGTCCGCGCGCCCTGGAGGTGTGTGACGCCGTGGACAACGACTGCGACGGCCTCGTCGACGACGGTTTGTCGGGCTGCCAGGCGTCCTGGTGCCAGGCCGAGCGCCACGACACCCTCGCGACGGCGCGGCGGCTGCTCTCGGGGGAGAGCGGCGCGGGTTACGCGTGCCCAGGTCAGGGCGGGCTCTGGGATCTTGGGGCGCTCGGCGCCGGTCAGGGGGTGATGATCGTCGGGCAATGGGCCTCGGGGGTGGACAGGCTGGAGGTGGAGCTGGTCCGGGCGGACCTGCAGGTGGTGGCTTCGGGATCGGGCGCCGGCGTGGCCTTCCGGGCGACGGCAGGGCAGGCCGGGCGGCACCTGCTGCGGGTGCGGGGCGCCGTCGGCGGCGCCTACGCGATCGGGTGGTCGCCCTCGGAGCTTCCTTGCGGGCAGGACGATCACGAGTCGAACAACTCGCCTGCGTCAGCCTCGCCCTCGCTCTATCCGGGACGCGTGATCAGCGGGGGGATATGCGGGGGAGATCTGGACTTCTTCGCCGTGCCCTCGGCGCGGGCCGGTCAGGTGCTCACGGCGGAGCTGATCGGCGGGGCGAGCGCGGGGCGCCTGTTGCTGGAGGTGTGGCACGATGGGCGGGCCATCACGCCGGATCAAAGCCGGTCGGGGGGCGCGGTGCACGCCCACTCGCGGCTGGACATGCCGGGCCAGTACGCGGTGGCGGTGCGGGGGATCAACCCGGGGGTGGTCAGCGGCTATCTGCTGGCGGTGTCGGTCCTTGATCGGGCCTGCGCCGACGACAACGGCGAGCAGGACGACCGGATCGATCGAGGGAGGCCGCTCAACGGGCAATTCCTGACGGGGACGCTGTGCCCGGGGGATCTGGATTACCTGCTCCTGGGCCAGCGGGCCGAAGGCAGCAGCGTGGACTTGAGCCTGGAGTTCGACGCGGGGGCGGCCAACCTGGACGCCTACCTGTTCCGGGAGACCCTCGACGGGTTCTTGCAGGTGGCGCTGACGGACGGCGCGCCGGAGCGGCTGCCGACGCGCATCCCGAGGTCGGGCGTGTATCACGTTCTGGTGATCGGGCGCGGCCCCGGGGATGGGGCGCCCTACACCTTCAGGCGATAGAGCGGCGCGAGGCCCTTCGGGCTGAAGCGAGCGCCCGGCGAGGCGCTTCTGGATGAAATATATAAGATAATCAATGGGTTGCGGGTCGGCGTGGGGTGGCGCGCTCAGGGGGCGCAGTCGTCGCGGAGCTGTCCGTCGGGGCAGGTGGTGTCGCCCCAGGTGACGTGGGAGAGGTCGGCGTCGGTGAGGTTTGCGCCGGTCAGGTCTGCGCCGGAGAGGTCGGCGAAGAGGAGATCGGCGGCGGTGAGGTTTGCGCCGGCGAGGTTCGCGCCGCTCAGGTCGGCGAAGGTGAGGCGGGCGCCGGAGAGGTCGGCGCTGGGGAGGTCGGCGCCGGAGAGGTCGGCGTGCGGGCAGTCGGCGGCGGGCCCGGGGGTGCAGGTCGGCGCGTCGATGAGGTGGCCGGCGCAGGTGCCGTCGCCGTTGTCGTCGGAGCGGGTGCCGTCGGGGCAGGTGGCGCCGCGCCAGATCGCGCGGGCGAGGGTGGCGTCGGCGAGCAGGGCGCCCGCGAGGTTGGCGTTGGTGAAGTTGGCGTTGGTGAGGTTTGCGCCGCGCAGGTCGGCCAGGGAGAGGTCGGCGTTCATGACGAGGGCGTCGGTGAGGTTGGCCTCGGTCAGGCTGGCGCGCGAGAGGTTGTTGGCGATGAGGTTGGCGCCTTCGAGGTCGGCGTTGTTGAGCGCGGCCTCTGAGAGGTCACCAGCGGCGATGTCCACGCCGCGCAGGTCGGCGTCGATGAGGTCGGCGCGGCTGCAGTCGGCCGCGACGTCGAGCGGGCAGGCGTCGCCGGTGTAGAGGTGTCCGAGGCAGGTGGCGCCGTTGTCGTCGGAGGGGGAGGCGTCGGGGCAGGTGGTGTCGCTCCAGGTGATCCCGGTCAGGTCGGTGCGTGCGAGGTTCGCGTCGGTGAGGTTCGCGCTGGAGAGGTTGGCGCGGACCATGAGGGAGCGTGTCAGCGAGGTGCGCAGCAGCACGGCGCGGGTGAGGTCGGCGTCGGTCAGGTCGACGCCGGTCAGGATCGCGTCGGTCAGGTCGGCGCCGACGAGGGACGCGCGGGTCAGGAGGGTGCCGTCGAGGCTCGCGCCTTCGAGGTTTGCGCCGGAGAGGTTTGCGCCGGTGAGATCGGCGTCGTCGAGGATCGCGCCTTCGAGGTTGGCGCCGGAGAGGTTGGCGCCTTCGAGGTTCACGCCGGAGAGGTCGGCGCCGGCGAGGTCGGCTTCGGCGCAGGTGGCGGCGGGGCCGGGTTCGCAGCGTGGGCTCAGGGTGGCCAGGCAGGAGCCGCCGTTGTCGGGGTCATCGGAGTTGGTGGCGTCGGGGCAGGTGGTGTCGCTCCAGGTGACGCGGTCGAGCAGGGCGTCGCGCAGGTTTGCGTCGGTGAGGTCGGCCTGGGTGAGGTTTGCCTCGGTGAGGTTGGCGCCGGTCAGGAGCGCGCGCAGGAGGGTGGCGCGGGTGAGGTTGGAGAGGCCGAGGTTGACGCGGTCCATGTTGGCGTCGGTCAGGTCGGCGTCCTTGAGGTCGGCGAAGGAGAGGTTGGCCTGGGCGAGGCTGGCGAAGCGGAGGTTGGCGCCTTCGAGGTTGGCGCCCTCCAGGGAGGTGCGCTGGGTGTCGGACAGTCGGGTCAGGTCCGCGTTTTCGAGGTCGGCGCCGGTCAGGTCGGCGCGATCGAGCAGGGTGCCCAGGGCGCGCGCGCCCTGGAGGTTGGCGCTGCGCAGGTTGGCCTCGGTGAGGTTTGCGCCGGAGAGGTTGGCGTTCTTGAGGGTGGCGCCGTCGAGGTTGGAGAGGCCGAGGTTGACGCGGTCCATGTTGGCGCTGGTGAAGTCGGCGTCCTTGAGGTTGGCGAAGGAGAGGTTGGTCTGGGTGAGGTTGGCGTTGACGAAGCTGACGCCGACGAGCTTGGCCTCTTCGAAGGAGGTGCGATCCTCGTTGGAGAACTTGGTCAGCGTGGCGCGGTCGAAGTTGGCGCCGCTCATCTCGCTGCGGTCGAGTTTGGTGCCGACGATCAGGGCGCCGGAGAAGTTGGCCAGGGGGGCGCGGGACTCGGTGAGGTTTGCCAGGGTGAGGTCGGCGTCGGAGAGGTCGGCGTCGGTGAGGTTCGCCAGCCCGAGGTTGACGCGCTGGGCGTTGGCGCCGCTCAGATCGGCGCCCTCAAGCAGCGAGAAGGACAGGTTGGTCTTGAACAGCCTCGCGCCGCGCAGGTCGGCGCCGCTGAGATCCACGCCGCTGAGATCCGCGCCGCTCAGATCCGCGCCGGGGCAGCGCGTGTCGGGCTCGATCCGGCAGCCGCCGACGACGCGGACGCCGTCGTCGCTCTGGCCGCCGAAGAAGCAGCCAGAGGTCAGAGACAGGAGGGTCAGAGAGGCGGTGGTGAGGAGGGCGTGTCGCATAGGGCACCTGTCTCATGGAAGCGGGCTTCGGTCGCGCCCGGGTGGTCCAACCGGACGATGATACTCCAATGTGGACAAGGCTTTATCCACACTGGGGCGCCATCGTGCGGAAGCGGAGCCCCTTTCGGCAGGTCTCCGGCTTCTCGACGGGAGCCTTTGCCAGTCTCATGCCAGCTCCCGGGTCGAGGAAGGGAGCTTCGCTTCAGCCCTCGAAGAGCAGGTAGCGGACCTGGACCTCGCGATCGGCGTCGAGGTGGAGCGTAAAATCAACCTCGCCCTTGTCCCCCGACTGGCTCAGCCACCACCGCAAGCCGGCGCCCTCGCCGTCCCCCAAGATGTAGACCTGCGCCCAGACTTCGGAGTCGGCCGCGTGTGCGCCGAGGCTGACGCGGGTGCCGCCGGGTCGGACGGCGACGCGGCCCTCATCAAGGCCCTCGCCGTCGAGGTCCTCGGGGGTCGGCTCGGCGGCGGGAGGCGCGACGTCGTCGATCCAGAGTTCGCGGGGGAAGGGCATCTCGACCGGGGCGGCGGTCGCGGCGGCGCTGTTCTCGTCGAAGTCGACGCGGACGACGGCCTTGCGGCGCAGCGGGTCCTCGACGGCCAGCAGCAGGCCGAGGCCCTGCGGCAGCGCGGCGATGGCCTTGAGGCCGTCGTTGTCGCGCAGCTTGACCTCCTCGACCAGCCTCTGGGTGAAGGGGATCTCGGACAGCGCCCGGTAGACGGCCGTGGACGACAGGTTGATCGCCATCGAGTGGACGGCCAGGCAGAAGTCTCGCCGCCGCCGCCCGACGCCGACGACCGCGAGGCGCAGCAGCCCGGCCTTGTCGCGGGCGGCCTCGCAGCGGTGGAGCCAGAAGTCCGACAGCTTGATCTGCTTGGAGGGGGACTGCGGCGAGCCGGAGAGGCGGTTGCCGGCGGTGTAGCCGTAGAAGTCAAAGGCCTTCAGGCAGGCCTCGGGCGGGTTGGAGCGCGGGACGTTCCACGTGACGATCACCTCGCGGGTGTCGGCCATGGGCCAGACGCGCACGCTGGGGATGTCCAGGTCGATGCCGTTGACCATGCCCTGGATCGTGGCGTAGTCGAGCTCCCCGTCGGTCATGGTGGTCCGGCCGGCGGCCAGCGCGGCGCGCAGCGGCCCCAGGTTCACGATCATCATCCTTCGGGAGAGCGCCGTGCCCGCGTCGCCGCTGACCACGACCGCCGCGTCGAGGTTGGGCAGGTGGCCGAAGATCTTCGAGGTCAGGTGGGTGGCGGTGACCGTCAAGGCCGCGCCCGTCTTTATATCCCGCACTCTGAGGTCGAAGGAGGGCCCGTCGCCCGACAGCGCGAAGGAGAGCCCGCTGGCGTGCCCCAGCTCCGAGGCCGAGGGCGGCGCGAAGGGCGTGACCCTGGCGCCGGCCTCCGGCGTGACCGAGGGCTGCCGCTCATCCATCGTAAAGTGTTGTATTTCCTGTCCAATCGCCGCGTGGACGTGCCAGACCATGGCGACCTCCTGGTGGGTTCAGATGCGGGTCCACGTCACCTGGGCGGAGGTGCCGCCCTTGATCCTGCCTTCAAGCCGCTTCTTATCCTTGAGCTCCAGGGCGTAGTCGAGATCCAGGCCCGTCTCGGGGACGTGGAGGCGGAAGCGCAGCGTCCGGCCTTCGAAGCGGATCTTGCTGATCGTGTAAGGGGTCTGGGTGTTGCAGTCGGCCCCTGTGAGCTCGACCTTGCCGCCGCGCACCGAGATCTGGGCGATGTCCTTGCAGCCGACCCGATCGGGCCAGTGCTCCATCCACTGCCCGGCGAGCCACTCCGGCGGCGCGCCGTCGCTCTGCGCCTCGACCTCGTCCGTCGAGGGCTCGTCCTGGGCGGGCTGAGGGTCCTTGTATCGGGGGTCGTTGAGGGCGGGGCGCATGTCGATGTGGACGGTGCAGGCCCCCAGGGCCATCAAGGCGATGGCGAGGGGCGGCAGGCATCGGCGGGGAGCGAGGGGCATGAGGTGGACCTCCGTGGGGCGAAGTCGAGGCGCTGAGGATACCACCGCTGTCGGCCAGACTCCACGCGCTTGTGTCGGGGCTGGCCCAGAACACTGTTTGGTTTGACTCCCGTCGGTCCCTCAAACCAGTCAGCGTTCGAGAGCGCGCTTGGGGTCGGCGGCGTGGCTGGATCGGAGCGCCCCCTTTCGCCCCCGCAGGGCCTCTGCGATGTCTTCGATCAGGGCGAAGCGCTGCTCGGGGGGGAGGGGGCAGGGCAGGCCGATGAGCTTGCCCTCGTGGACGAAGGCCAGCGGGAAGTCGTTCAGGGGCAGGGCGTTGAGGTCCACGAGCCCATCCCACGCGTAGAGCCGCCGCTGGATCCAGATGCCCTCGGGGCGGAAGCCGAGGACGTAGACCTCGGGGTCCTTCAGGAGCAGGCGCAGCCGCGCAAACTCCATCCCGAGCCCGACGAGGAAGAGGCCGCGCAGGCCGAGCGAGAGCGCGGCGGCCATCGAGCCCTCGACAGCCACGGTGACAGCGTGGACGTAGGCTTCGCAGGCGAGCCCGACGCCGAGCAGCGCGATCCACCAGAAGCCGCTGATAAAGACGTCGCCCTTCGGGGCGAGCCACCACTTGCCGCCGCCCTCCGTATCGTCAGGATCTGATTCAGTTTTTAGCGATGTCCAGGGTGTCGCGGTGTCTGCGCTGGCGCTGCCGGGCGCGCTCTGCCATGCCTCGTAATCGCTGGCGATGCGCCCGGTGAGCTGGCCGTGGAGCTGTGGGCGGTCGAAGCGGCGGTGTGGGAGGCGGAGCTCGCAGTCGAGGAGGTGGGCCAGGGTCCAGAGGTCGGCCAGGATGTGGAGCTGTTGTTCGGGGGAGGGATCCTTGGGGATGTCGGCGCCGAGGGTGATCGTGTCGAGCTTGATGAAGGCGCGCCAGAGGCGCTGTGCCTTCTTGTCGTCGGCTTCGGGGTTCCTGGGCTTGAGGCCGATCTGGACGACGCGCTCGGGCTTGACGGCGATGGCGCGCAGGCCATCGACGGTGACGGCGTCCTCGTCGAGGGCGTCCTGGGGGGGTGGCTCCGCGTCGCCGGGGCTGGCCTCGGGGGAGAACTCGTTGGAGACGAAGAAGCCGCGCTTGAGGAGGAGGCCGTGGGCGGGGTCGAAGGCGAGGCTGTCGAGGCCCTTGAAGTCGCGGGCCTGGGCCAGGTCGATGGTCAGGGCGTCGAAGGGGGCCTCCTTCTTCCACGCGCGCAGGCCGGCGGTCAGGGCGGTGGCGGCGCCGAGGGCGCCGATGGCGAGGACGGCCCAGAGGGCGTCGGCGGCCCAGGCCAGGGCGAGCGCGGCGGCGAAGATCGGCGCGGCGGTGGTGGGCAGGATCTGGGTCCAGGCTTCGAGGAGGCCGGGGCGGCGGGGCAGGTCGAGGCGTCGGCGGGTCGAGCGGCGCAGGGCGTCGAGGGGGAGGGCCTTGAGCCTTTGGGCGCTCCAGGGTTGGGAGCCGAGGATGAGGCCGCAGCCGAGGAGGGTGGTGAGGGTGACGAAGACGATCAAGGATTGGCCGAGGGCGGCGGCGATGGCCTCGGCCAGCGGGTCGAGGGGTGAGCGAGCCCAGTCGGCTTCGAAGACGACGCCGAGGCTGAAGATGGTGACGAGGGCGAGGGCGGCCCAGGCCAGGGTGGCGGTCAGGGCGTGGGTCAGGCGGATGGTGGCCCAGGGGAGGCGCCAGGGGCCCCTGGCGGGGCCGGCGGGCTTCCAGGGGGCGTGGATGGCGGCCATGACGAGGGTCACGATCCCGAAGAGCTGGAGGTGGCCGCGCGCGTCGAGGGGGGCGTTGGCGAGGGTCGTGATCGAGGTCAGGGGTCGCCAGATGTCGAGGGTGTCCGGGCCGAGCTTGCTGTCGATGAGCCATGCGAGGGTCAGGAAGCTGGCGGCGAGCAGGACGCGGGAGGCGAGGTCGAGCCCAGGTCTGGGGGTGTCGCGGCGCCGCAGGTTCAGGGCCCAGACGAGCATGGAAGCGGCGGCGACGCCGAGGCTGAGGAGGTCGAGGGTGTCGAGGGGGCCGCGCTGCAGGGAGGCGGCGGTGATCAGGGAGCCGGCGGCGGCGACGGCGATCCAGGCGCCGCCGCCGACGCGGTCGTCGGGCTTCAGGGGGATCCAGCGCCAGAGGTCGACGAGGAGCGCCAGAAGCAGGAGGGGCAGGGCGATGAGGCAACCGATGGTTTCCACGGCGTCGTTCTCGGGGCTGCCGGTTGACCTGGGGTCAAGGGGCGGTGATAGAACTTCACGCTCAGGGCGGATGGAGGCATCGTCCGACCCTTCGAGATGAGCATTGACCATTCGCGCGCAGGTCGGCAACCCCGATGAAGTTCCAGGTTCAGCTCTTCATCCGAGAGCTCCACGACGGCTTCTTCTTGATCGAGGTGATCGGTGAGGAGAGCCTGTCGGTCTACACCGAGGCGCTGGATCAGGCGCGCGAGGACCTGGTGCTGGTCCTGAGCGACCGGATCGAGCGGATGAACCCTGGCTTGCTGGGTCAACACCTGGCGGGGCGCGATTACGTCGTGCACGAGCTGGAGGTGGAGGAGGCGCTGGAGGTGGAGGGGGCGCTGGGGGCAGAGCTTCGGCCGACGCGGGTGTCGGTGCTGGAGTCACGGGATCAGCGTTGGCGTCGGCTGTGGTTCCCGCGCTGGGGGGTGCGCTGCTGGGTGCCGGTGTCGGAGGAGGTGGAGGAGGCGTCGCGGGCTTTCTTGAGCGCGCACCTGGCGAGGCTGACGCCGGGCGAGCGGCTGACGCTGCGCTACGAGCGCCGGGAGTGGCTGGAGACGCTGGAGATCGAGGCGGAGCGGTCGCCGTTGTCGGCCTTCACGGGCAAGATGCTGGGGGTGTCGATGCTGCCCGAGCCTCAGCTCAAGGGCAAGAAGGCCGAGGTCGAGGACGAGGACGAGGACGAGGATAAGGAGGCGGGTGAGCCGCCGACGGGCGCCGAGGCGGGGTCGAAGCGGGCCGATCGCAAGAAGAGGCCGCCGACGCCGACGATGGCGCGGCTGGGGCTGAACATGTCGCGGCTGGCGCGGGACGGGGAGCTGGAGCGGGCTTACGGGCGTGATCGGGAGGTGGGGGAGCTGCTGCGGCTGCTCGGGGCCGCGGGGACGTCGATCGCGGTGGTGGGTGAGCCGGGGGTGGGCAAGACGACGCTCTTGTCGGAGCTGGTGTGTCGGATCGTGGACAAGGGCCAGCCGCGCAAGCTGCGGACGCGGCCGGTGTGGTTTCTGGACGCCAGCCGTCTGATCGCGGGGGAGGGGTGGTTCGGGGACTGGCAGCGGCAGTGCCTGGACGTGATCCAGGAGTGCATCGACGCGGAGGTGATCTGGTACGTCGGGCCGCTGCTCCCGCTGTTGGATGCGGGTAAGTCTATAGGATCACAGCAGAATGTCGCGCTGCTGCTCAAGCCTTTCTTGAGCGGGAAGCGGCTGACGATCGTGGGGGAGTGCACGTCGGCGAGCTGGGCGAAGCTGGAGCTTCGGGACGCGGGCTTCGCGCGGCTCTTTACGCCCTACCGCCTGGAGGAGCCGACGCCGGAGGGGGCGCGGGGGGTGTTGTCGGCGGTGGCCGGTGCGCTTCGCGCGGAGGTGGGGGTGGAGGTGAGGCCGGAGGGGCTGCGGGCGGTCGAGGAGCTGTGTCGCCGCTTCAGCACGGAGGGGAGCGCGCTGGGTCGGTCGGTGCACTTCTTGAGGCGGCTGGTGGACGGTGCCTACGCGGCGGATCGAGAGGTGGTGGGGCGGGTGGAGGCGGTCGAGCAGCTGTGCGGCGAGACGGGGTTGCCGGCCTTCATCGTGCGCGACGACCTGCCGCTGGACGCGGAGTCGGTGTGGATGTCGTTTCGTCGGCGGCTCATCGGTCAGGACGAGGCGGTGCGGCGGATGACGGATCTGGTGTCGCTGATCAAGTCGGGGCTCTCGGATCTGGGTCGTCCGCTGGGCTCGTTCCTCTTCGTGGGGCCGACGGGGGTGGGCAAGACGGAGATGGCCAAGGCGCTGGCGGAGTTCCTTTTTGGGGGCGCCGAGCGGCTGGTGCGCTTTGACATGAGCGAGTTCATCACGGCCGACAGCGTCCACCGCTTTCTGGGGGCGGAGGGGGGGCAGGAGGGTCGGCTGGTGTCGTCGATCCGGCGTCAGCCCTTCTCCGTGGTGTTGCTGGACGAGATCGAGACGGCCCACCCGGCGGTCTTCGACGTGCTGCTGCAGGTGCTCGGGGAGGCGCGGCTGACGGATCAGGCTGGTCGGACGGCGTCCTTTCGCAATGCGGTGATCCTGATGACCTCGAACCTGGGCGTGGGGAACATGCGGGAGGCGGTGGGCTTCGGGGGGGGTCAGGTGCCCTCGTACCGGGAGCACTTCATGGCCGAGGCCGAGCGCTTCTTCAGGCCGGAGTTCTTCAATAGAATCGATTACATCGTGCCCTTTGAGCCCTTGGGGGCCGAGGCGATCGGGCAGATCACGGCGCGGGAGGTCGAGGGTTTTCTGGGTCGGGAGGGGATCCGGCAGCGGGAGCTGACGGTGGAGCTGGACGCGGAGGTGTCGGCGTGGCTGGCCGAGCGCGGGGTGGAGCCGCGCTATGGGGCCAGGCCCCTCAAGCGGCTGCTGGAGCGCTCGCTGGCGGCGCCGCTGGCGCGCCACCTGTCGGGCGGCGGCGGTCAGAGCCAGCGGGTGGCAGTAGGGGTGCAGGGCGAGGGGCTGGAGCTGACGAACCTGGAGCCGATGGGCGGCGGGTCGGGGTCGGCGCGCGGGCGTATCCTCAAGGTGCTGCGGCGGGTCGGCGGGGTGCGCCGCCAGGCCGAGCGGTGGCGCGCGTCGAGCCCTTTTCGTGAGCTTGTGCAGGACATCCGGCTGCTGGAGCGGCTCAGCCAGGACCGCAACTTCTGGAAGGAGCGGGCCAGGGCCCAGGCGCGGATGCAGCGCCACGAGGCTGAGCGGGCCTTGCGGGACGACTTCGAGGGGCTGTGCGATCGGATCGGGTCGGTGGAGGAGCTGGCCTACGAGCAGCACCACGAGCGCCGTGTGG
The DNA here is from genome assembly GCA_005804885.1 of Pseudomonadota bacterium. GTDB lineage: Bacteria > Myxococcota_A > Bradymonadia > Bradymonadales > SYOX01. The sequence goes on along the minus strand of SYOX01000339.1, from coordinate 17,206 downwards.
AGTCGCTCGACGCCCTCGACGCCGAGATCGATGAGGCGGTCGAGGCGCTTGAGGCGCTGCAATGGCGGCTCTTCGCGCGGCGCTTTGAGAACCCGGACAAGGCGGTGATCTACCTCAAGGGGGCCGCTGGCTCGCGGTCGTGGCTCTCGCTGGTGGTGGACACCTACTTGAGGCTGGCCGAGGAGCTGGGGTGGAGCGTGACGGGGCACGCGATGAGACCGGACAACCCGGAGCGAGCGGCGCGGGCGTCGAAGGTGCGGGTGTCGGAGGATCCGCTCAAGCGGCCGCGCAAGGCGCGCCGAGAGCCGGACGAGCCGTGGAGCTGGGTCAAGATCGGGGACAGGTTCAAGGCGGATCCGGAGCGCGAGGGGGAGACGAGGATGTGGCGCGAGCAGCTCCAGGGGGCCTTGACGAACATGGACGACGAGCGTTGGCCGAGGGCGCTGGTGGTGGAGGGGCCGGGGGCGGCCTGCTGGCTGCACGGCGAGGGCGGGCTGCACCAGCACGTCGGGGTGGGGGTGCCGCCTGAGCAGTTGCGGATCAGGGCCGAGGGGATGGGCTTGTTGCAGCACCTGGTGGCGCCGGAGCGCCTGCACGACGATCAGCTCTGGCCCTCGGGCCGCAAGCGCCTGCACCACGCCGGGCAGCGCCAGATCCACGATCTGGGCCTGGGGGCGCACGCGGCGCTGGAGCCGCGGGTCCACCGGGTCTGGATGCGCTTCATGCGCGCGCACATGTTCGACGCTGTCTTTGGGGCGGGCGCCCACGCGCGCTTCGAGGGGAGGTAGGGATGCTCCTGTCGGTGGCGGTGATGGTGTCGGTGGATCGGCGCGAGGTCTATGAGCTTCTGTTGCCGGGGATCTCCGAGCGTGTCTTCCGGGGGGTGAGCCTGGCGGAGCTGCTGGACGACGTGGCGCTGTACTTGATGGAGGCGATCCCGCAGGAGTCGGCCTCGCGGATGGTGCGCATGCAGTTCTGCCCGCACGTGGAGTTGAGGCGGGTCAAGGTCAGGGCGGCGCTGGAGGTGCCTGGGGTCAAGAAGAAGGTGGAGTGGTCGGGGCGGGTGACGGCGGTGCTGACGCGCTGGCCGGAGGACAACTTCACGCTCGTGCGGCTGCCGAGGGTGGGCCTGGAGGGCTTCGCGATCGACGGGAGCGCGCACCTGGAGGAGGGCATCGGTCGCTTCCTGGAGGGCTGGGCGTCGCGCCGTCGGGTGGGCCCTGAGGCGCTCGACGCGCTGGTCAGCGGCTCGACCGAGTACCTGGAGATCCTGCAGGTGGACGCGGAGCTGCCGACGGTCCTGCCGAGCAGGCCGCCGCCGACCCGCAAGCGCAGCAAGAAGCCGCACCTGTCCAGCAAGAAGGGGCGCAAGCCGGGGGAGGGCGGCCGCAAGCGTCGGCTGGTGGCGCCGACGACCTTGAGGCAGGTGTCGGTGAACCTGTCGCACCGGGCGATGGACGACCGACTGGGGCGGACCTTCGGGCGAGATGGGCTGGTCGAGCAGGTGATGGGGCAGCTGGCGCGGGAGGGCGCGGCGGTCTTGCTGGTGGGGCCGACGGGGGTGGGCAAGACGGCGATCGTGCACGAGATCGTCCGTCGGATGGCCGAGGGCGAGCGGGACCTCTTTGCCCGGCGGGACGTGTGGTCGGTGGACGGCAACCGGATCATCGCCGGGATGAGCATGGTGGGGGCCTGGGAGCAGCGCTGCGAGCGGATGGTCGCGGAGCTGAGCGCGCGCCAGGATCTCCTCTATGTCGATGATCTTCCTTCGCTTGTGTACACGGGCCGGTCGGCCCACTCGGACACGAACGTGGCGGGCTACCTGGAGCCGCACCTGGCCCGCGGGGAGCTGCGGATCATCGGCGAGTGCACGGCGGAGCGGCTGGAGGCCACGCGGGAGGAGGCGCCGGGGTTCTTCGCGCGCTTTCACGTCGTGCAGGTGCCTGAGCTGTCCGAGCGGGACACGCTGATGGTGCTGGTCCAGGCGGTGCGGCAGATCGAGGCGCGCGAGGAGGTGGTGGTCGAGCCGGAGGTGCTCGAGGCGATCCTGGCGCTGACGCGGCGCTTCATGGTCGGGCGCTGCCACCCTGGCAAGGCCATCGAGCTGCTGCGGCAGCTGGTGACCGACCACCGCGACGTCGAGCGGGACGGGCAGGGTCGCCGTCAGATCACGCGGGGGAGGCTGGTGGAGGCCTTCGGCCAGCAGACGGGGTTGCCGGACTTCGTGCTCTGGGAGCGCCAGTCCCGGCGCCACGGCGACATCCTGGCGCACTTCGAGCGTCGGATCGTGGCGCAGCCGGCGGCCTCTCTGGCGGTCACGGACGTCGTCGTCACGCTCCAGCAGGGCCTCAACGATCCGAGCCGGCCGCTGTGCGCGATGCTCTTCGTGGGGCCGACGGGGGTGGGCAAGACGGAGACGGCCAAGGCGCTGGCGGAGTTCCTCTTCGGGGGAGCCGAGCGGCTGATCCGCTTTGACATGAGCGAGTTCCGGGACCCCTGGTCGGTCGCGCGGCTCTTCGGCGATCGGCAGAACCCGGAGGGGGAGCTGACCCGGCGCGTGGCCCAGCAGCCCTTCGGGGTGGTGCTCTTTGATGAGATCGAGAAGGCCGATCCCAGCGTCTACGACGCGCTGCTCCAGGTGCTTGGGGAGGGCCGCCTGACCAACGCGGCGGGCCGGACGACGGATTTTTGCAACACGGTCCTGATCATGACCTCGAACCTGGGCGTGCGCGAGTCGCAGCGCAGCCTGGGCTTCGTCGAGCCAGACGGGGCCGGGCGCGACGCGCAGTTTCGCAAGGCCGCCGAGGGCTTCTTCAGGCCGGAGTTCTTCAATAGAATCGACAGGATAGTCGCCTTCCGGGCGCTGGGCCGCGAGGCGATCGCGCCGCTGGTGCGTCGGCTGCTGCAGGACGTCCTGGGGCGGCGTGGGTTGCGGCGCAGCGGCGTGCTGGTGCAGGTGGAGCCTGAGCTGGTCGATCTGCTCGTCGATCAGGGCTTCGAGCCGCGCTACGGGGCTCGCTCGCTCAAGCGGGCGCTGGAGCAGCGGCTGACGGTGCCGCTGGCCCAGCACCTCGTGACCCAGCCGGTCGACCGAACGACGCTGGTGCACCTGTACCGCTCCGGCGCGCAGATCGGCATGGAGATCCACGCTCTGGAGGATCGCGCGCTGCCCGAGCGGGCCCTTGAGGCCGGCGAGGGGGCGCGGGGGTGGGCGGCGATCGAGGGGGGCTACGCGGAGGTCGCGGCGCAGCTGGAGGCGCTGCGCCAGAGCCCGCGCTGGTCGGAGGCGGAGGCGCTTCAGGGGGCGCTGCTGTCGCGCTTCAACGAGGGGTCGCTCGACCTGCCCTCGTGGGCGAGCCTGGGGGGTGTCAGCGCGCTGGTCCAGGGGATGAGGGCGCTGGAGGAGGGCCTGGCGTCCTTCGAAGACGAATTCCTGAGCAGCTACAAGATGATAGAGGGCTTCGAGGTGATCGAGCCCGAGCTGGTCGAGAACCGCCCGAGGCGGCCGACGCAGGCGCCGGCGCCGCTGGCCGTGGCCGTGGATCGGGGGATCATCGCGGGTCGGGCGCGCGAGGCGCTGGCGGCGCTGGAGGTCGAGGTGGCGGCGCTGCGCTACCGCTGCGCGGTGATCCACGAGCGCGAGCGCCCGCAGCTCGTGCGGCTGATGCCGGCGACCGACGACGACAGCACGATCTGCTGGGCGGGCTCGCTGGCGGCGGCCTTCTGGGCGTGCTGGGGGCGCTGGGCCGACGTGCGCCCGCTGTACCACATGGAGGCCGAGGGGTGGTGCTGGGCGCAGGGCCTCGGCTTCACGGCCGAGGGTGAGCTGGCGGCGATGGCGGGGCAGGGCGGCGATCTGGAGCGCCTGCTGACGATCGAGGGTGCGCCGATCGAGGGCTTGAGGGCCTTCGCGCTGGAGGTGCGGGGCGCCGGGATGGGGCCGCTGATCGGGGACGAGGTCGGCTTCCACATGACCACGAAGCACCTGGGCCCGGACCTGATCTGCGACCTCGTGCGGCTGGAGGAGGTCGGCGCCGAGGGGGTCGAGGCGATAGCCCGGCTCTCGGCGCTGGACGAGGCCCAGGTGGCGTGGCGGGCGGCTCGGCTCGCGGGCGCGCAGTCCCCCAACCCGCTCGGGCCGATGCCGATCGTGCGGCGCTTCGAGGGGGCCTCGTGTTCGGACCCCGAGACGGGGCTGGCGATGGACGCCACGGCCGGGCCGGAGTCCACGCTGGGCCAGGGGCTCTTCGAGGTGATGACCCGGCGCCTCTGGCTGCGGGGCGTCGGGTCGCCCTGAGGGCGGCCCCTCGCCGTCCAGGCCATCTCCAGCGCGGCACGGACGCCCCCTGGGGGACCTCAGCGCAGGGGGCTCCTTGGGAGCCCTTGCATCGACCCGGCGTGCGCGTCCAGAATGAGGGCGTGGGTCTCTCAAGGGGGTGAGGTCGCCGTGGTTCAATTGATTCCAGGGTCGCTGATCAGCGACGACTACAAGGTCGGCGTGCGGCTGGATCACCTCGCGGACGCGAGCGGCCTTGAGGCCGTCTTCGAGGGGCGGCGGTGCGCCGACGGCCAGCCGGTGTTGCTGCGGGTCTTCGGGGACGTCGACGACCCGACGCAGGCGCGCGACCTCAAGGCGCGCTTCGTCCACGCGGCGCGCTCGGCCTCGCGCTTTGACCACCCGGCCTTCGTGCGCGTGCTGGACTTCGGCCTGTCGGGCGATGGCCGCCCCTTCATGGTCCAGGAGCACCTGGGCGGCTACACGCTCTCCGAGGGGCTGCTGCGCGAGGGGCCGCTGGAGCCGGCGCGGGCGCTGGCGCTCTTGAGCGGGTGCGTCGAGGGGCTGGCGCTGGTGCAGGCGCGGGGGATGGTGTACCGGAACCTGGAGCCGCGCACGTTGATGTGGACGGATCCGGGGGGGGCCGGCGAGCGGCTGCGGCTCTTCAGCTTCTCGTCGATGTACCTCGACGACGGCGCGGCCGAGCGGATGACGCAGAGCGGCGACCTGATCGGCACGGCGCGCTACCTGGCCCCGGAGTACATCGAGCACGGCGAGGTCAGCGCGAAGCTGGACGTCTACCAGGCCGGCCTGGTCCTGATCGAGCTGTTGACCGGCGAGCCGGCCGTGGGGGCGCGCGACCCGGTGGGGTGTGTCATGGCGCATACGCGGGGCCTGCTCCAGATCCCGCAGTGGATCAAGGATGGGCCGCTGTGGTCGGTGATCCAGCAGGCGGTCGCCCGGGATCCCGCCCTGCGCTACCCGAACGCGAAGGCGCTGTCCGAGGCGCTGTCGGTGGTGTCGGTGGCCTTCGAGGTCAGCAAATCGGAGCTCGACGAGGAGGGCTCGGTCGATTCGTCGTCGTCCGTGGGGGCGCACAGGCGCCTTGGGGGCCACTTCGAGATCCTCGACGAGATCGGAGAGGGCGGCTTCGCCAAGGTCTATCGGGGTCGCCACCGCCGGACGCACCAGCCGGTGGCGATCAAGGTCATGACGCGGCGACCTGACAACGAGATGCACGAGTCGTTCAAGAAGCGCTTCTTGCGCGAGGCGCAGTCGGCGGCGCGGGTGTCGCACCCGAACATCGTCGGCGTCTACCATTACGGGATGGCCGACGACCTGCCCTACATCGTGCTGGAGATGCTCGAAGGCCACGATCTGGAGGAGGAGCTGGCCCGCAACGGGTCGATGGCGCCGGAGCGGCTGCTGCCGCTCTTCATCGAGGCGCTCGACGCGCTCGGGGAGGCGCACCGGTGCAAGGTCGTCCACAAGGATCTCAAGCCGGCCAACCTCTTTTTGTCCTGCCCGAAGAAGCGCTGGGAGACGATCAAGATCCTGGACTTCGGCATCGCGCGGATGGGGGAGGGCGAGGAGTCCAGGCTGACGCAGAACGGGCGGATGCTCTTCACCTGTCACTATGTGGCGCCGGAGTACGTCGAGTTTCAGATCGCGGCGCCGCAGACGGACGTGTACCAGATGGGCTTGATCCTGGCCGAGCTGCTCACGGGCCGGCTGGTCGTCGACGGCGAGCAGTTCGAGTGCATCATGCTGCACATGAAGGGGAAGCTGGATCTCGACCCCAGGTTGCTCGACAGCCCGCTCGGGCCGGTGCTCCAGCGGGCGCTGGCGCGGGAGCACACGGCGCGCTACGCCGACGGGACGGCCTTCGCCGCGGCGCTGCGGCAGATCGACCCGGGCTCGCTGGGGCTGACGCCCACGCCGGCGGCCGCGCCGGCAGACTCGGTCCACTCGACGCCGGGCGGCATGGACGACACGGTGCAGACGGACGTGGCCGACCTGGGGATCCTGCAGTACTTCAAGCGCATCGAGCACCTGCACGCCCACGAGCCGGGCGCCATCGACGAGCTGCACGCGCTGATCGCCGCCTGCCTGGAGCGCGGCCACTGGGGCGCGACGAGCTGGGAGATGGCCTTCATCGAGGAGGTCCTCTCGGGCATCGAGCAGCGGCTCGCGCTCCGCCCCTCACCCGAGGCCCTTGAGCGCAACCGCCGCCTGATCGTCGAGGCCTGGAACAAACGCCGCCAGCGCTGATCGCTGTTCCACGTGAAACGCCCCGGCTCCTTATCCACTCAGATAGCCATTTATCTCCTCAGGCCGTGATCCCACGACCTCCCCTCGCCCTCGCCCTCGCTTACTTCGCGGCCCGATCCCGTCAACACGGGGTTCGCCGCCGATCCCGGCCGCAGCGTCGGACCCTGGCACGCCCCCTGCGATAGCGCCAACCCGTCGAGGCGCCACGCGATGCGGCGCCACACACACTCAAGGAATGAGCAATTCGCTCAACCTCGACCAGGAGGCCCCACCGTGGAAACAGACAAACAAGACGACAAGAGCCCGGACCGGTGGCCAAGTGGTTGAAGGCGGGAGACTCTTAATCTCCAGACCGTGGGTTCGAATCCCACCCGGTCCTCTCAAAAACATGAACGATGTTCGGGATATAGCGAAGAGGAAACGCGCCTGGCCTGGGACCAGGAGACCGCAGGTTCGAATCCTGCTGTCCCGACTGCGCAGTAGAGAAGTGGTCAACTCACCGGCCTCATAAGCCGAAGATCGCGGGTTCAAATCCCGCCTGCGCTACTACCCCTCAATGACGGCCTCCAGTGGCCGTTGATCTCCTCAAGTGCTACCACCTGGTGCTACCACGGGCGCCCCTTGGTCCCAGACGCCCTGGGCACCACGCCCGGCACGCCGCAGGGCGCCTCCTCCGTCGGCTCGGCGCAGCAGCTCGCCGTCCGGGTGGCCGACCTGATGGCCGGGGTGATAGCCCACCTCGCCGCAAGCGCGCCCGTGCGTTGCCCCTGGGTGCCGGGCAACCACGACACCCACAGCTCGATGTGGCTCGCGCTGGTCCTCAAGGCCCACTTCCGCGAGGTTGCTCGCGTGCAGTTCGACGTGGGCGAGTCCCGCCGCAAGATGATCCTCCACCAGGGCGTCCCCTTCCTCTTCGACCACCAGGACCAGGTGCGCTGGAGGGACTACCCGGCGCTGCTGGCCGTCGAGGCGGCCAGGGCTGGCGCGACCCGGATCGAGCACGGCGCGGTCTTCTGCGGCCACCTCCACCGCGATCAGGTCGAGGAGACCGTGATGGGGATCAGGTTGATTCGCTCGCGCGCGCTGGCTCGCGAGGGAGACTGGGGGTCAGGGCAGGGCTTCGGTCAAGGAGAGCCCGCGGTGCCCGTCTACCGGCTGACCGAGCGGGGGGTTCGGGGGGTGGTGTGGTCGTAAGCTAGAAACCTCTCAGTTAACCGTACAGCGTCCATTTATCAGGACACTGTCCTAATTTGGACGTGGCCAGCGGGTCACAGCCCAATCTCCGATTTCCTTCCCACGTTGTTTGACAGCATCAGGGGTCCATTCATCGAAGTTTTCCGCCAGTCGACGTGCAGATCCATACATAGAGTCATTCATAAACACCTCCCTTTTCTCCTTATATGATTGATTGGAGACCTCCATGTTCATCTTAGACGTTAACGGCACCAGGTTTCCCCAAGTATGGCATAATTCCAATTGATTTTTATCGTCGAAGTGAATCTTCCATTCAGAAGTTGGAGTCTGAGGCAATACATGTTCGATCCAGGGTGGGCTGCCGTCGGGCACATCGGCCCCCAGACTGGAATCGTATTCTCGGATAGCGTATTCACTGATAGCCGACTTATAAAATCGCCTTGTCAGGATTGAATCCCTCAGGCGTTCGTCATCTGGCCATTCAACAGTGAGGCGCTTGAGAATAACCGCCGCAACAGTGGTGGAAGTGGGCGCACCTTGCAGGTTTGTCCACATTGTACGAAATAAACCCAATAAGCCAGTGGGTTCTATCCCACAAATTGCCCTTCGGACTAGAAATGACTCAAGTGTTGCTAGACAACTGGAAGCGTCTTCCGAAGTGACCTTCCTATCCAAGTTGCCTCGAAGCAGTTGCATGACGAAGGGGTAAACGGCAGCAGGTCTTCGGATTTCTACCAGTCGTCGAAGTTGAAGTTGAATGCTCGTCGAGAACTCCGAGTGTAAATCAAGAGTGCTGATTGCCAAGAATGGGATCGAGTACTGGTCGAGCAATGCAATAATATTAGATGGGTTCACTTCTTTTCCCCATTGATTGCGAAGACTCCCGAACATGTCTGCCTTGCGAGCTGCCGAGTCTTGGATTACGCAATATGGAAAGAAGAAATCGTCGAAATTCTTTCCGAGCCGTTCCTGGAAAGGAAGCCAGTGGAGTGTGTGGAGGGTCTTTGCACTTGCCCAGTCATCCCCAACACGAGCAAATAGTTCGTTGCGGACTAAGTCACCCGTTCCGATCGGCATCCCAGAGTCATTCAACCCTTCGAACACAGTCGTGGCAGAAGCTGGATCCTTGAGCACAATGAACACGAAAGTAAGGCAACTCATCGCAGCCTGAACGATGCTCTGAAGTCTCCCGAAACCTGCATCGTTTGTCTCTGCTTCGCGGTAGCGACCGATGAGATATGCCTTGATTCGCGCGTATTGCTTGATAAGTTTACCGTTGGGGTCACCAGTCGATTCTGGCAGGCGAAGGCGACCCTCGTCCTCCTTGGTGAACGCCTTAGTTGTAAAGAGCATCTTGAAGATAGCATTAAATTGGGCGCGGTCTGAATACGAGGGGACCAGTTTTGTATTGATTGGAACGGATGTTGCGGATGCAAACGGCATGATTGCATGAGCATTGTACAAACTGGTCGCGTAGTCGATGTGTCCTTTGCTGGCAGCAACCTCAACAGAAGCAATAACAAATAAGTAGAGGGTTGCAAGTCGTTGTTGACCATCAACAATTTCGTAAAGTTGAGGCTCTGCTGGGTTGGTTAATCGACGAACGGCAATAATGGCACCCAGAAACCTATTGGTGTCCTCACCTTCAACGATACTATCGAGTTCTCTCGTTAGGCGGTCTAGTTGCTTTTTCGTCCAAACATATTCGCGCTGAAAGAGAGGGATCAGTAGGCGCAGGGTCTGACTCGTAAGATCGGCTAAACTCATTTCATGAGTGTTGTCCGTGACTTTTGTTGCGCCCAAACTCATATGTTATCCTAAAAATAGACAGCGACTTAAATGTGACTGTGTTCTGGATTTGCAGCCAGGGGAAGCCATTCTTTCTGTGAGAGATAATCGTGTGAGAGTAACCTGTTGAAAGCCTTGGGAAACTGAATCCTGAGTGTTCTTAGTCTCCAAGGCCGCGCTCATCTCTTCAAACATCGTCAAGGCACTTCTCATTAACCTACCATGCTCCCTTTCAACCTCCGCGTCAAGGTCTGGCGGGGTGACAACTGCGGTCGCTGCGGCGCCGATCTGACCTCGGAGTTCCGCCTGATCGGCTACGGCCCCGAGTGCTGCAAGCACATGGGCGTCGACGCCAAGGCGGTGCTGGCCATCACCGACGAGCGGGGGCGGCTCGAAGCGGTGCGCGACATGGCCCACCGCCACGCCCGCGACCTCCAGGACCAGCTCTTCTTGCGCTTGCTGCCCTCGGGCTCCATCGCCCGCGATTACGCCGCCGGTCACGGCCTCGTCAGCGCCGCATGACCACAACCGGCCCTGGCCTCACAAGCCGGGGTCTGCCAAAGGAGGATGACACCAAGACCATCGCCGCTCATCTCATGGCCACCCTCAACGCCGAGAGGCTCAAGCGCAGAGTCGAGGTCGAAGAAGCTCAGGAGGCCTTCAAGGTGAATCTCCAGGCGCAGATCGAAGCGGCCATGAGGAAGTGTGACGAGGCGCTGGCCAACCCAGAGCCCTTCGGCGCCTGTGGCCGGCGCGTCAGCCAGTGCGACGGATCGAGGAAGGGGTGCGGCCTGACCGCTTGACGACGAAGACCCCGGCTCCGCGACCTTCCACACTCCCCCTTTCCAGTATGGCCGCCGAGGAGAAACTAGCGCACACTTGAACAAACGTCAAGCATGCCTGAAAAGTGTTTCAGGGGAGGGACTTGCAGCAGCGGAAGCCGATCTGGGCGATGGCGGCGCTGTTGATCACGGGGCCCTTGCAGGTCAACTGCACGGCGCTCGTGTTGCCAAAGGAGCCGCCGAGCAGCGCCAGGCCGCCCTGTCCTGCGTCGACGATCTCGATGACATTGCCGGACATGTCGAAGGTCAGATAGTCGGCAAAGACGCAGTCCGGGCGGCTCCCCGTCGGCTGGAGCGAGCCGGCGGTGTTGCACATGCCCACGACGTACTGCGTCGGGTGGTAGGGGTAGGTGCGCCCCTCCGGGCCGCCGCAGCCCGCCGTCCACTCCTGGGGCGTACATAGGCGCTTGTCCGCCACCGCGCAGGCCGCCGTCGCCGCCGCCGGATCGAGGTTGGTCCAGGGCAGGACATTGCCGCGGCTCGTGGCCCGGCCTGCCCCGAAGCCCTGGCTGGTTGCGCTGGCGTTGGAGCGGCTGGCCTCGAAGCGATCCAGGCAGAAGGGCTCGACCCCCGGCGTGTCGTCGACGTGGGCCATTCCAGGCGGGCACGGGCCGTCGCCCTGCCCCTCGTCGACGTCCTCGACGGGCCCGGTATCGGGATCGCCGCTGGCGTCCAGGCCCGGATCGTTGTTCGGCGCCGAGTTGCCCTCGGGCTCCGGCTCTGGCTCACCGCCGACGTCCTCGACGCTGGCGTCCAGGCCCTGATCGTTGTTCGGCGCCGGGTTGCCCTCGGGCTCTGGCTCTGGCTCACCGCCGACGTCCTCGGCCGCGACATCCGCGTTGAGCTGCGTGTCAAAGCACCCCGGCGCCGCGATCACCAGGAGCCCCAGCGCCACCATCCCCCAGATCTTCATCATCACCTCGTCCATCCTTCACCTGCCTGAGCCACAGCCACTATCGCAGGTAAACTGAAGATCTCAAAACCGGACAGCTCGTCGCCCCCTTACCAGACGGCCTGCGGGGAGCCGACCTGGGCGCTAATCGGGCAGCACGGCGAGCTGGTCGCGGTGGGCTCTCCGGTGGAGGTGGCGCTGGGCGTCAACAGGCTGATCGAGGATGGGTTGGTATGGCCAGAGCGACGGTGAGATGAGAGCTACCGTTCGGTGCTACCACAAGCGCAACCAGGAGGGGGTTGGCACCCGTCGTCCTGCGTCGTCCTGCGTTGATGAACCCCGCAATCATGGGGTTCGGTAGTCGTAATGGAGGCCATCGGTAGCCTCATAAGCCGAAGATCGCGGGTTCAAATCCCGCCTGCGCTACTACCCCTCAATGACGGCTTCGACGCCGTCCACGACGAGATCGACACGACAGCCCAGCCGACGCGGGCCGACACCCGGCGACGGGCGCAGGCACGCCAGATGTCGGGCCTGTGTCGGGCTTCGTGTTGGACTTCATCGGGACAAGGGCTCGCTTCAGGGGCGGTGGATCATCCACCGCCCCTCGTCGTGCTCGCCCCCCTGACGACGCGGCGTCCCGGCTTCCCGGCCTCGCTGCGCCCTCGACGCGGCGCCGCTGGCCTGACGCCGTCACTGCGGGCGGTGATTACGCGCGGGGGCGGTCGCGGTATTCCCCCCACGTCGCGGAGGAGGATTCAAGGCGAGCGCCCAACCCGACAGCGACACGACCGAGCCAACCTTCCGAAAGGCGCCGACCGCCGATGGATTGACGACGCCGCTCTCCAGCGCCACCCTGACGGGATGAGAGGCGCGCTCACGAGCGGCTCTACAGGGACGCTGGGCACCACAAAACCGGGCAGGCTCATGATCGACAAGTCCTTTGCAAAACACTTCGCCGATGCATGGATCGAAGCATGGAACAGCCACGATCTTGATCGTATCCTGGAGCACTACGCCGACGACTTTGAGTTCGCCTCTCCCTTCATCGTGAAGGTCGTTGGAGAGCCGTCCGGAGTTCTGCGCGGTAAGCGAGCCATCGGCGCTTATTGGGCGATAGCGCTGGAGCGCAACCCCCATCTCGAGTTTGAGCTCCGATCGGTGCTCTGGGGCGTCAACAGCCTCGTCATTCACTACCATCGTCGGCACGACGGCCGCACAGCCTCAGAGTATTTCGAGTTTGGCAGTGATGCCAAGGTTCTGAGATCTTCTGCGAATTATGCATCTTGAGAAGCCAGCGCACTGGCCGCGCTCCCCAACGATGGAGTTCAGCCCCGCCGCTGCGTCGGCTGGAGCGGCTGGTCGGGTCGCCTGCCCCGGCGGGCTGACACGAAGGGCCACCCGCGATCCGGACCCTCCAGGCGCGTCACGATCACGGCCGCACCCCTCCCTTGACCCCCGCCTCGGTCAACCGGCACACTGACCCCTCAACCGGCAGACTGACCCCCCTTGGCCGCCCTGGCCAGAACCCTGCCCCGCCCACCTCCGGAGCCTCATGACACCCCGCCCCGCCTCCTTGCCCCTCTTCGCCGTCCTCGCCATGCTGATCGCCTGTCAGCCCAGCTCGCCAGATCGCCCCTCTCCCCAGGCCGCCGCGTCCCCCGCGCCCGCCGCCTCGCCCGACGACCCTCCCCCGCCGCCCGCCCGCCGCATCGTCTCCTTCATCCCCGCCATGACCGAGATCGCCTTCGACCTCGGCCTCGGCCCCAGGCTCGTCGGCGTCAGCACCTTCGACGTCCACCCCCCCGAGGTCGCCTCCCTTGAAAAAGTGGGCGGCGTCCTCGACCCCAACCTCGAAAAGACCCTCGCCCTACAACCCGATCTGATCCTCTCCACCCCCTCCATCAAGGGCATCGAGGCCCTCGCCCGCGACCGCAACATCCCCATCGTCCTGACCCGCACCGACAGCCTCCAGGACGTCTTCACCGCCTACGCCGACCTCGGCCGCGCCGCCAACGTCCCCGACCGCGCCCGCGACAGGATCGCCGCCCTCAAGGCCCACCTCGACCGCGCCCGCGCCGCTCACCAAGGCCCTCGACCCAAGGTCCTGCTCGTCGTCGGCCGCGACCAGAACGCCCTGAGCGGCCTCTACGGCGCCGGCCCCGGCTCCTTCCTCGACGAGCTCCTCACCATCGCCGGCGGCGACAACGTCCTGCCCCCCTCCGTCGGCAAGTGGCCCCAGCTCAGCCTGGAGGGCCTCCTTCAATACCCCCCCGACCTCATCATCGAGTTCGCCCCCGACGGCGTCGACTCCCCCGACGAGCTCCAGCAGAGCCGCGAGACCTGGCGCTCCCTCCCTGCCCTCCAGGCCGCCCGCGACGGCCGCGTCCACCGCCTCACCGGCAACCACCTCCTCCTCCCCGGCCCGCGCCTCACGCTGACCGTCGATGCCCTCCAGCGCGCCCTCGCCAGCACCCCGCCCGCCGATCCGCCCCACACCCCCTGACCGCCCCTCACCAGCCCCAGAGCGCGAAGCGGCCCCTGCCGCTCGCTGATCAAGCCGCAGGGGCCGCCCTGGACACCCTCAACACCGCGCACCCCACCGGGATCCGACGCCGCCGTCACCTGCTCCGGCGCACCTCCCGATCCATCGAGCCCATCCAGGCCTGACGCAGCGCCGTCACTCGCCTCCCTCAACCTCCTTCGCGGGCTCCTTCCTGGCCGGCGGCATCTCCTCCACCTTCGTCGGCTCCAACTCCGGCGCGGGCTCCTCCAGCGGCTTTCCCCCCGACGGATCCTCACCCTTGAAGGGCAACTCCCCGCCCACATCCGTGTCGCGCGGCTTGCCCTCGACCTCCTCACCCTCAGGCCGAGCGCGCGGGTCCTCATCGGCCTGCGCTGCGGCCGGCGCCGGCATCAGCGCCTGCATCAACTCCGCGGTGGCCTCCTTGTCGCCCTTCTGCGACGGGAAGATCGCCAGCAGCTTGTTGTTGATCCGCCCCAGGCGCGCCTCATCGACCTTCTCCACGGCGAACATGTAAGTGTCCGCCGCCTTTGGCGTATCGAACTCAACCAGCTCCACCCGCGCCTTCGACTTCCCCTTCGTCACCTCAAAGCGGCGACCATTCTTGATCTCCTCGCCGCCGGGCTTGATGGTCTTCCAGCCGGCCTCCTCAAGCTTCGAATCGACATCCTCGGCCTTGAGTTCGAAGAGCTTGTCGACCGCCAGCTGATCGTCCCCAGGCTTGCGCCCATCCTCGACCTCCAACGGCGCCTCCCCCGGCTCGCCTTGACCGGGCCCCTCGCCGTCGTCCCCAGGCGCCTCGGCCCCCGCGCCCTTGACCGCCGCCTCACCGTCCTTCACCGCCCCCTCGGGCGCCTGCGCCGCCTCGGCGTCAGCGCCCTGGGGCGCGCTCTCATCCGAACAGCACGCCCCTATCCCAGCCGAGAGCCACAGCGCCCCTGTGAGCGCGAAGGTCGCCGTCTTCCGTCCCATCTTTCTCCTCCAGTTGAATGAACCCGCCTGCATGGCACCACGAATCCGCCGAGGCTGCAACCGAGAACTCGCGCGCCCTTGTTCCTCCCTCGACTTGATCGACGCTCTCTCCCCGCGCCGCGCTCAAACCCGACGTGGACCTTGACCCCAACGCTCGGGAGGTAGACCACTGAGGGGTCGGCCAGAGCGCGGAGCGAGTCCATGGGCAAGGTCATCCACGTCGCGGGCGGCGACGCCAACCGCTTGAACCTCCAGCAGATCATGGGCGAGGCCCCTGAGGGCGCCGAGCTGCGCCTGGGCGCGGGGGTCCATACGTTGGAAGGCGCCGTCGAGGTGAACAGGTCGATCAAGCTCGTCGGCGCAGGCGTCAACCAGACCATCCTCCTCGGCGTGGCGCTGGAGCGGGGCCTCTTGTGGTTCAGGACCGAGGCGCTGCTCCAGATCGAGCACCTCTCGATACACGCCCGCGGCGCCGGCCGCGTGCTGCGCTGCCATGCTGGCCTCGTGGAGATGAACCGCGTTCACATCAAGGGGCTCAACGAGAAGGGCGTCGGGCTGTGGCTGGGCGAGGGCGCCCGCGCTCGCCTGAAATACAGCCACTTGAGCGGGCTCCGAGTCGGGATCGAGGCCAGCGGCGAGGCCAGGCTTGAGGCGCGGTGGGTTGAGATCGAGGGCGGCGCCGTTGGAATCGACCTGAGGGCTCGCGCCCACGCAGCCGTCCAGGATTGCGTCATCAAGGGGCAAGGTCAGTCGGGCCTCCACGCCAGAGAGAAGGCAAGCGCGTCGATCAAGAACACCGCGTTCATCTACAACACCCTGGGCTTGTCCGTCGGCGATCTCGCCAGGATCGACGCCAGCAATTGCACCCTGCGGAGCTGCGAGGTGGGGGCGCGCATGCTGGGCACCGGCAAGACCCTCATGGAGAAAAACACCTTTGATTCCAATGGGATCGGGATTGAAGTCGGCGGCGAGGCGCGCCCGGTGTTGCGCGCCAACAAGCTGCGCTTCAGCCAGAAGGTGGGGATCAAGATCTTCGATCAGGCCAGCGGCGTCTTCGAGGGCAACAGCATCCGCGGCGGGAAGGGGGCCGGGGTGCTGATCGGCGGGGTCGCGACGCCGGCCTTGCTGTCAAACCACGTCGCGGAGAACGACGGCTGCGGGATCGAGTTCACGGATCAGGCCGGCGGAGAGGCCACCTTGAACGTGTGCACCGAGAACGCCGTGGGGATCCAGCTGGGGTCGCTGGTCCAGGTGAGGATCGTCAAGAACAAGATCGTCAAGAACGAGGTCGGGCTGGCGCTCGGGCCGGGCTGCCTCTGGCCCTCGGACAACGAGGTGGCGCGCAACAAGGTCGACAGCGGCGAGATCAAGCCCACGGAGGTCGAGCCGGAGCCGGAGCCGGAGCCCGTGCCGGAGCCTGTGCTCTCGGTGGTGGATGAGGTCGAGATCGCCCGGCGGGGGCGGGAGGCGGGGCAGCGGGCGCTGGTGAGGGGGGCGGTGCCGGCGGGTTCGCCGAGGGCGCTGGAGGGGAGGCTGGTCCAGGCGCTCTCGGAGGTCAAGCTGGGGGTGTGGGTGGGCGCGGCGCTCTTGTCCGGCGCGGTGACGCTGTCCCTGGGCCTGGGGGCGGGGTCGACGGTGGCCCTGGTGGCGCTGGGGGGCGGGGGGCTGCTCTTGTGGCTCTACAGCGCGGTGTTGGCGGTGCACAAGGGGGCGTTGCTGCGTCGGGGCCTGCTGGTCGAGGGGGAGGTCAGGGCCCTGGATCTGGATGGGGGGGCGGTGTCGTGCGCCTACGTGGACCTGCAGGGCCGGCGTTGGCCGCTGGAGGTTCACGGGGTCGGCGCCAAGGCGCTGGTCGGGGTGAAGAAGGGCTCGTCGATACCGGTGCTGATCGACCCGTCGAGGCCAGGGAGCGGGCTGGCGCCGACGCTCGAAGGGGTGCGCTTCCGGTCTGAGCGGCCTGCGCCCGACAGGCGCCCGGCGCGGCTGGCGGCGCTGACCTCCGAGCCGCCGGCGCCGTCGGCCGAGCTGCTGTCCCAGCGGATCGATCTGCTGCCGACGCTCACGCCCGTGCGCTTCGGGGGCCTGCTGGGCGCCTTGAGGAGGCACGAGGCGCTGAACTTCGGCAGCCTGGTCGTCACCGCCGAGGGGCTGGAGTCGCGCGGGGCGGCCGGGGCCGTCGAGGCGCGGGTCGCGTGGGGGGAGCCCTTCGTGGTCAACCTGTCGGTCTGGCTGGTGTCGGAGGCCGAGCTGGAGCTGGAGGTGTCGCTGCGGCCCGTCAAGGCCGAGGGGCGCGACCCCGCCCGGATCACAGGGCAATCGCATCTAACGGAGGTTGACAAGGGTGGTGGTTGTGGTGCTGCGGTGGAGTGCTGACCACTGAGGCCTGTGGAGGGTACCATGACATCATCACCAAATTCCGAGAACACGATTCTGCAGCACATGTCTTC
>SYOX01000002.1 GCA_005804885.1 Pseudomonadota bacterium | reverse complement strand
GTCCTCTACGGCAGGCTCGATCTCCTCAAGGCCATGCCCCCGTGGCAGGGCGGCGGAGACATGATCGAGACCGTGCGCTTCGAAGGCTGCACCTGGGCGGAGCCCACGTCGAGGTTCGAGGCCGGCACGCCCAACATCACCGGCGCCGTCGGGCTCGGCGCCGCCATCGCCTACCTGGAGGGCCTGGACTGGCCCGGCGTCGAGGCCCACGAGGCCGACCTGCTGGCCTACGCCACGCAGGCCGTCGGCGCGATCGAGGGCGTCCGCCTCGTCGGCACGGCCGCCGAGAAGGTCGGCGTGCTCTCCTTCGTCGTCCAGGGCATCCACCCCCACGACATCGGCATGATCCTCGATCAAGAGGGCGTCGCGGTGCGCATCGGGCACCATTGCGCCCAGCCCCTCATGCGCCGGCTCGGGGTCGAGGCCACCGTGCGCGCCTCCTTCGCCTTCTACAACACCCGCGATGACGTCGACCGGCTCGTGGCCGCCCTCCGCACCGCCGTCAACATCCTGTCCTGAGCCGCGCCAGCGGCCCTCAGACGGGCTCCTCGGGCGCTCCCCACTCGGGGTCCCAGTAGCGGACCGCGCGCCGCCCGCGCGCAAAACCAAAGAGCCGCACGCCGAGCGCCTGGGCCACGCGCACCGCCATCGACGAGGCCGCCGAGACGCAGATCACCGTGCCGATCCCGGCCATCGCCGCCTTCTGCACCACCTCGAAGCTGCCACGCCCCGACGAGATCAGCGCCAGCGGCGCCGCGTCGAGCATCCCCTGGCGCAGCAGCCAGCCGGCGGCCTTGTCGATGGCGTTGTGGCGCCCGATGTCCTCCTTGACGCACACCACCTCCAGCGCCTCGTCGACGAGCGCGGCGGCGTGCAGGCCGCCGGTGGCCTCGAAGAGCGGCTGGCGCCGACCCATCGCGTCGAGCAGGGCCGGGATCTGCGCCGTAGGCACCTCCAGCGGCCGCAGGGGGCCGCGCGCCCGCGGGGTGAAGGCCGCGGCCCCCTCCCGGCCGCAGACGCCGCAGGAGGTCACCGAGGCGCCCACGCGGCGCAGGCGCTCCAGCGCCCCCGGGTCGAGGCCCAGGACGCCGACGCAGATCGTGTCGACCTCCGGGCCGCGGATGTTCTTGAGGATGGTCAGGCGCGCGGGGTCGTCGACGACCCCCTCGGTGACGAGGTAGCCGGCCACCAGGTCGGCGTCGTCGCCGGGCGTGCGCATCGTGGCCATCAGAGGCTCGCCGTTGATGACGAAGTACAGGGGCCTCTCGACGACGAGGGCCTCATCCTGCCAGGCCGCGTCAGGGCCCTCGTGGCGCAGGACGCGGCGCCGCAGGGCTCCCTCGACCTCGTCGGTCACGCCGGCGCCGCCAAGGGCGGCCCGTGGGCGTGGGGCCCCAGCGCGAGGTGATCCAGCGCCAGCGCGCCGATCCGCTTCAGGCGGTCCAGCTGGCCCTCGACGCGGGCCAGCGCCAGCGCCGGCTCATCCTCGTCGAGCCAGCCCCCGGCGGCGTGGGGCTCGGCGGGCTCGGACCGGGGGCCGTCGCGCTCGGGGGAGGCGCCAGAGAGCGCGCCGATCGGGTGGAAGCGAGCCACGATGGTGTCAAAGATGGCGCTGTAGCGCTCCCGCTGGGCCTCCTCGGCGTAGAGCGCGGCAATGACGGGCCGCCCCTCGACGTCGAGCACCATGCACCGGAAATAGACCGGGGTGCCGTTGCTCTGCAGCCTCCCGAAGCCCTCCCCGGCGAAGCCGTGCAGGCCGTTGAGCGAGTAGGGCTGCATCGGCGTGGTGAAGCGGATGGCGTTGAGCGGGATGAAGTCCGTCACGCGCCGCGCGAAGAGATCCGGGGCGGCGACCTTCTCCGTGGCGATCAGGATCAGCGCCGCGTCCTCAAGGGCGGGCATCGCCGTGACGACGGCCCCGTTGCCCGATCGCGTCGCCCCGCTGCGGGGCTTGTCCAGGTCCAGGGCCTTCTCACCAGGGAGCTTGAGGTTGACGCTCCAGCCAGAGGGTACCGAAAATCGCAGTCTGGCCTCTCGGAACTCCTCGTTCTTCCAATCTTCTGAGCCGCAACATCCCCCCACCAGCGACGCGATGAACGCCGCCAGCGTCAGGATCCTCAGTGAGACGGATGTCCAGACGCGGGGTTTTAGAAGCATGGATCCGAGCGAGCCTGGAGGTTTATTTGTCTGTCCGATCCAGACGGGCGACTTGAACCAAACCTCTCCAGGGAAACAAAATCAACCTTGCCGGAGGCTATCACAGCCCCCCTGGGCGCGCAATCGCTCCTTCCACGCTCGTGTCGGAGGCCTGCGTGCTGTCAACGTTCAGTTTGTATAGGCCAATTCAAAGACGTCAAGATCGCGCGCGATGCGGGTGGCGGCGAAGATCTCCCTCACCTGCCGCTCGAAGCCGTCCGTCCTCATGTACTTCGGCGAGATGTGCGTGATGATCAACCGACCGACGCCGTTGTCACGGGCTGCCCTGGCCGCGTCGGCCATCGTCGAGTGCCCCCGGCTGTGCGCGATCTGACCCTCGTCCGGCGCGTAGGTCCCCTCGTGCACCAGCAGATCAACACCCTGCGCCAGCAAGCCCACCCCCTCGCAGGGCTGCGTGTCGCAGCAATAGGCCAGCGACAGACCCTTGCGCGCACCGCCCAGCACCTGCTCCGGCCTCACCACGCTCCCATCCGCCAGCTCGATCGACTCGCCGCGCTGAAGCCGCCCGTAGAGCGGCCCCGAAGGCACACCCAGAGCCCTGGCCGCCTCCAGATCAAAGCGCCCCGGGCGATCCGGCTCCGTCATCCTGTAGCCCCAGCACGCGATCCGGTGCTTGAGCCGCTCGGCGCTGATCGCGAAGTCCCCGCAGTCGTAGACCACCCCCGCCTCCTTCACCTCCAGGATCTCCAGCGGGTAGCCCACCCCCAGCACGCCCAGCCTCGCCAGCGTGCGCACGTAACGCTCAAGGCCCTCCGGGCCGATCAACGTCAACGACTCCGTGCGCTGGTTGAGCTGCAAGGTCCCCAGCAAGCCCGGCAACCCGTTGATGTGATCGCCGTGGAAGTGCGTGATGCAGATCAGCCTTATCGTCCCCGGCCTGTGCTGGCTGTGGGTCAGCTGCACCTGCGTCCCCTCGCCGCAGTCGAAGAGGATCAGATCCCCGTCCCGGAAAACCGTCGTGCACGAGACATTGCGCTCAGGAGTTGGCTTGCCTGAGCCGGTGCCGAGCGTCGTTACTGTAATCATCTTGGCGTCTTGAAAGGTGGGCCAGGCGCAACACCGCGCCCTCGGCCGTCCAAAGCGGGGTGCCTGTCTAGTCCATGCCCCCGCTCAAGTCAACCGCACCCCCTCAACCCCCCCACATTCACCCCCACAACCCCTCTCCCCCTGTGGTAGAAGCGCTGGCGCGTCTCGCTGCGCCTCGCTTCAGGGAAATTCGATATGAGCAAACCATTTACATTTCACTTCTCTCATGGAGAGGGCGATACGCCGCGTGTCATGATGATCGTCGACATTCAGGCTGAATGCTCTGTCTGCAGATACACCGAGATACAGCGGTTTTACCATGGAGTCGCGTTTCACAGCCTGGGAATACCGAAGTTCAAGCGCTTTGTCGATGGAGCCCCAGGGCTGCTGAACTTCAACTGCACCAACTGCGGAGAGCCCTCCACCCCAGCGTCCGCACGCCGCGGCGCGGTCACCTACGGCTTCGCCGACGGAACCGGGATCATTCAGGCACACTTCAACTGTCAGGATGGGCGCGCCGTGGCCGTGGACTTCACCCTCGACGGCGGCCGCCGGCTCGACCCCCAGTCCCTCCCCCCCTGGAGCGTCCGCGAACCCCGACCCCGCGAGGACCACCGCCCCAGCCTGACCGAAGACGAGGTCTTCGCCACCTGCGGCAGAGCCTTCCACCTCAAGGGCCTCTGGCGATCCCTCCTCGACGAGCACCTCGAGACCGGACAGGCCCTCTTCGAACAAGCCGCCCCTGGCTGCTGGTTTGGCGTCGGCGCCGACGAAGAGGAGATCGAGGCGCTGCTCGCGGACATCGACCTGCCAGACTTCAAGGCCGCCTCCGAGCGCGGCGAGCTGGTCCTCCTCGCCCTGATGGAGCGCCCCGAGGGGCTCCCAGGCTTCGATGACACCGCCCCGATCCACGGCGACCCGGCCAGCTGGCTACAGCCCCAAGCCATCGAGGCGCTGCGCGAAGGCCGCTGCGTCGCCGAGATCCACCTCGACCCCACACTCGCCCTCGACGCCATGACCTCCGCCCTCAAGCGCGCTCGCCTCGAGTTCGTCGTCAACGACACCGGCGCCGAGATCTTCCTCGCCCAGATCACCACCCCGCGCGGCGCACTCTTCGAGCACGAGGTCCGCCTGTCCAGCGTCGCCCAGCTCGCCGCATTCACCGCCATCACGCCCGGAGAGGCCGGCCGGCAGGTGATCGAGGAGATCGTCGCCGAACTGCTCGGGATCGACGTCTAGCGCGACCGCTCCCCCTCGCTGTGTCGTATCACGTTGATTTTTAAAGCGTTCCTGACCGACAACTCCGAAGCGCGCCCGGATCAGTCCAGCACCAGATCGTCGCGGTGGATCGCCACGTCGAGGATGTGGTAGCCCAGCAGCGCCTCGATGCGCTCGCTGCGCTGGCCCGCGATCAGGCGCATCGCCTCGGCCCCGTAGATCGCAAGCCCCCGCGCGAAGGTCCTCCCCTCCGGCGTCACCACCTCGACCGCCTCGCCCTCCTTGAACTCGCCCTCGACACGGATCACGCCGCTGGGCAGCAGCGACTTGCCTCGCGCCCTGAGCGCCTCGACCGCACCCGCGTCGCACCAGATCCGCCCCCGCGGCGTGATCCCCGTGCTGATCCACGCCTTGCGCCCGTCCATCCTGTCGCTGTCAGGATCCGGCTTCAAGAACGTCCCCACACCCTCGTCGCCCCGCACCACCCGCGCGAGCACCCCGGCCGACTTGCCCGGCGCGATGATCGTCCCGATCCCGGCTCGCCCCGCGATCCGCGCCGCCGCGATCTTCGTCCGCATCCCGCCCGTCCCGAAGCCGCGCTGCGCGTCGAAGGTGTCCCCCACCATCGCGTCGAGCGCCGGGTCCATCGCGTGCACGCTCTCAAGCCGCACCGCGCTCGGATCCGACCGCGGATCGCTCGTGTACACCCCGTCGATGTCGGACAACAGCGTCAGCGTGTCGGCACCCACCATCGCCGCCACCATCGCCGCCAGCTGGTCGTTGTCCCCGAAGCGGATCTCCTCCGTCCCGACCGTGTCGTTCTCGTTGATGATCGGGACCGCCCCGAAGCCCTGGATCGCCGCCAGCGCGTGCCGCGCGTTGAGGTAGCGCCGCCGGTGGTTGAAGTCGTCCCTCGTCAACAACACCTGCGCCACGTCCACGCCGTAATGGAAGAACTCCTCCTCATAAAGCTGCATCAACCTCGACTGACCCAGCGCCGCCAGCGCCTGCAGCTTCGGGATGTTCCTGTCCCCCGTCGGCCGCTTGTCCAGCCCCAGCTTCTGCCGCCCCACCGCAACCGCCCCGCTCGTCACCAGGATCAGCCCGTGCCCATCCCTCGCGATCTGCGCCAGCTCCTCGACCAGCCGACAAAATGCCCCGCGATCCATCCGGCCGCCCGAGCCCATCAACACCGCCGATCCGATCTTGACCACCAGATGTCGCTTCTTGTCCGTCAACGCCCGCCCCTACTTCAACGCCCTCGGCTCCAACGCCAGGCCCATCCGCTCGACCAGCACCCGCTCGATGTCCCAATAAGGCCTGTCCCGCCGCACCTCCGCGACCTCCTCCGGCCTCGACACCGCCTCCAGATGGGAGCCGTAATGGACTTTCTCCTCCACGTCAAGGCGCACCGCCGCCACCCCCTCGCCACCCCCCATCAGCAGGCGCGCAGACACCCCACGAATCCTGTCACCATCGGCTCCGCCGCGATTTTGTGTCGCCTCGGCGAGATCCAGCCGCGCGGCCTGAAGCAGCCGCCTGAGCCACGCCTCCTCACCCGCCCCCAGGCCGCAAGAAGGCACCTCGCCATCCACCTCGCCGTCGGCCAGAAAGCTCCCCTCGACATCCGGATCCGGCCTCCAACCCCTCGGCGCCGCCGCGATCAAGCCCGGCACCGCGTCGAGCCCCCTTCTCACCAGCCCCTCGCTCTCCCCCTCGTGGCTGCGCTGCTCCACAAACGGCAGGTTCTGCTCCTTGACGTAGCGCCTGTCGCCGATGATCCGCTCCTCTCGCGTCACCACACCCGCGCGACCCGATGGATCCAGAAAGTCCACCGTGCTCCTGACCTCCACCCCACCTCGCTCATCCCGCTTGACCCGACGCACCTCGACAAAACGGCCAATCACCCGCTCACCCCCACCCACGACCTCCGCCTCGATCGTCACCTCCGCCTCGAAAGGACCCGCCTCGACCCCGCTGCAAAGCCCATCGCCGCGATTTTTGATCCGCCTCGCCAGCTGCGCCGCCGCGTCGTGAACCTCCAGCGCCCGCAGCCCGCCCACACGCCCCCGGGCCGACGCGCGGTGACGCTCGACGATCAACTCGCGCGCGTCATCAACCAGCCCGCACCCCCCAGACCAGAGCGCCAGCGCCGCGATCACGGCGATTGTTCGGTGCTGGGGATGCGCCACGGCCTTCATCGCGCACGGCTCCTTTGTCCTGGACCTCTCCCTCGGTATAGAATCCGCCCCCGACCCTGTCGAGTTTATCCCGACCCCCCCAACGCGGGGCGATCCCCACAACCCTCGATGACCCGGAGACGACCCATGAACACCCCTCCCCTCGCTCCCTGGATCCTGGCCGCCAGCCTCGCACTGACCAGCGTCGCCTGCAGCGGCGACGCCGCCTCTCGAATGCCCGACAAGACCAAGGAGGCCATCGAAAACCCCACCCCCGTCCAGCTGCCACCCTGGACCCAGGGCGCCTACCCCGCCGAGCCCTCCTTCTTCGGCTACGGAGAAGCCACCACCCAGGTCGGAGAGGACCAGGCCAAGGCCAAGGCCCTCGAACTGATCAAGCTCGAACTCGGCGTCCTGACCCGCAACATCAAGGGCGATCACGAAGAGCAGGTCGCCGAGATCATCAGCCGATACTCCTCCGAGGACTTCGACGCCCACGTCGACGCCGTCGCCGCCGCCGTCCTTGAAAAAGCCGAGCGCGTCGAGCGCTTCGACGACACCAGCCGCAGCCGGCTCTACGTCCTCTACAAGCTCCCCTTCAACACCTTCTACGAAGCCCTCTACGCCCGCGATGGCCTCCCCGATGAGCAGAAGAACCGCGTGAAGACCTACGAGGGCACCTTCACCGACGTCACCCTCAAGGGCCTCGATCGCTCTTCAGAAGAGTGATGCCAAGATATCTTATTTACTGATGATTCTTGATCTTCGACGCCAAATCGCCAACGCCGCCAGACCCAGCCACCAGAGCGCCACGCCAGAGCGCCCAGAAATCGTGGCGCAGCCCTCTTTGACGGGCTTCGCCGCGATCTCGCACGCGGGGTCCACCTCCGCGCCACAAGTCAGCGCCTCCCCCGCCAGATCGCAGACCAGCACACCCTCCGAGGCGCAAGCGCCTGCCCCAACCCCACAAGGCTCACCCAGGTCTTCGAATCCCTCATCGACGATCCCATCACAATCGTCGTCCCGCCCATCCCCGCACCGCTCCTCGCCCGAAGGCAATGCCTCAACAGGGCAGACCATGCCGAGGCGATCCGGTGCGCAGATCAGGACCGACCGGTTCTCACAGGCGCCGACTCCAACCTCGCAAGGCTCACCCAGGTCTTCGAATCCCTCATCGACGATCCCATCACAATCGTCGTCCCGCCCATCCCCGCACCGCTCCTCAACGGGCCTGCCTGCCTCCGCCGAGCACGCCGTCTCAAGGCCGCCCTCGGCGCAGACGTGCGCCCCCCGCGCCGCGCAGGCCCCCAGACCCACCAGGCAGGGCGCCCCCAGCAGCCTGAAGCCCTCGTCCACGACCCCGTCGCAGTCCTCGTCCTGCCCCGTGCCACACAGCTCAACCCCCGCCTCCACCACCCCCGCCTCACAGACGATCGCCTCGCGAGACTCCGAGCAGGCGAAGCTCCCCTCGACCGCGCAGAGCCCCTCGCCCAAAGTGCAGGCGGCGCCGATCAACTCACGGTCCCGCGCCAGACAGATGTCCTCCGCCGGCTGCCGCTCCAGGCTGAACTGACCCTCCCCAGAGATCCGCTTGACGACGACAATGGCCTCCAACGCTCGACTCGGCACAAAGAAGATCTCCTCGGCCATCCCCGCCCCCGATCTGACGGCGGCGTCCAGTATGACGGGCTCGCCGTCGTTTGAGGGCGCCGCGCTGTAGAGGTACAGATCAAAATCCCCCCCCTCCGGCCCCTCCATCCTCATCCCAAGCGCCTCCCCCTCCTCCAGGCCGATCCGCCTCGCCCAGGCCCTCCGCTGCTCATAGCCGCCGCCGAGGGTGTCCTGCGCGCTCGCCTCACCTTCAGGCCAGGGCTGCGTCAGCGCCTCGACCGCCGCGATGGTGTTGATCCGACCGAAGCCCTCCACATGATCCTTGGGCGCCCCGGCCCGCCCCGGCGGCCCAGGTGAGGCCGCCTCGCCCGCCTGGACCTCGGTGGCGGTCATCGCGAGCAGAGCCTTGAGGCGCAGGTGCTGGTCGATAGAGCCGCGCTGCAAGCCTCCCTCGGCCTCCAGCAAGAGGGCAATCACCCCGGCGACGTGGGGCGCCGCGAAGCTGGTCCCCGTGAAGGTCCGATAGTCGTCTCGAAAGCTGTCCTCCTCAAAGATGCAGTCATCGTCCGAAAAAGACTTGCAGTTGGCCGAGTTGGAGTCCGCCGTAACGATCCGGCCGACGTCGTTGGAGCCGCCCGGAGCCAGCAGGTCAGGCTTGATGAGCGGCTCGGACTGCCGACCGACGGAGCTGTAGGCGGTGACCTGATCGTGGTGGTTGATCGCGCCGACGGCGATGGCCCGACGAGCCGTCGCCGGAGAGGCCACCGGGACGTCGGTCGCCTGCCCATTGCGGGCCGAGGCGACAAAGGGGATCCCGGTGTCCTCGACGAGCCTGTTGACGGCGTCGTCGACGGCGACGTTCGGGCCGCCCCGCGTGAAGTTCAGCGAGGCGTTGATGACCGTAATCCCCACCTCGGCGCTGTTGTCATGGAGCCAGGTCAGCGCGTCGAGGATCGGCTCGGCGCTGGGGAACTCGCCGTCGTCGCCCAGGACCTTGAGCACGAAGAGGGAGGCCCCCGGCGAGGCCCCAAGGGTCAAGGGTCGCTCGTCGAGGGGGTCAAAGGGGATCGCGATCTGCGCCTCGTAGGGCGTCCCACCCGTGGCGATCTCGTCCGTGCTGCTGGCGAAGAAGCTCACGGCGAAGTTGAAGCTGTCCAGCCCCTCCAACCCCTCCAGCCCGCTGAAGGTGACCTGCATCGGGTCGTCGGCGCTGCGCTCCTGAGCCAGCCGCGCCCGACCCTCGTCGAGCAGGTTGATCCCGTGGACGCCGCCCTGACCCTCCAGGGGGTCCAGGGTGACGCCGATCCGCGCAGGCCGCTCCACCGCCCTGATCGGGAAGCTGATCGTGTCCCCCGATCCCTCGTTCTGGGGGAAGCGCTGGCTGGCCGTCATCGCGTAGCCCTCGACCGTCGACCCAAGGCCGCCGCCGACCGCCACCGAGGAGACCCCGGTGCCGTGGCCGAAACGATCGATGGGGCTCAGGTAGGTGCCCGGCGACGCCCCATCCGGCCCCGCAAAGTCCATCCACCCCACCACCCGCCCGGCCAGATCCGGGTGGGTGTCGTCCACCCCGCTGTCCATCACCGCGATCACCTGCCCCTGCCCGCTCAGGGTCAGGCCGCCAACCGCCCCCCCGGTCACAGCGCGGGTCCCCATGTGCCTCATCGCGTTCATCATCGACCCGGAACCACCTTGATCCAACTCGGCAGCGACGACGTCCGCATCCCTCGCCAGGATCTCGGCCGCCTGCTCGGGCGAGAGGCGGGCGAGGATGACGAAGGCGCACCGATCCCACCGGCGGAGCACCTGCGCTCCAAGGGCGGTGAGCGCCTCGGCCTCCTTTTCGGTTGGCGGGGCGGCGTAGGTCAACAGGACGCGCACCGGCGTCCTGGGGGACTCCTTGAGGCCCTGCGCCAGCGCGGGGTCGAGGCGCGGATCAACCGCCGGGGTGTCCCGACGGGCGCGGGCGATGGCTGGAGAGCTGACCTGTCCTGCGCGCCCGTGATGTCCGGAGGTTGGCGAGGGGGGATCGGCGACCTTGTCTGCGGCGCAGCTGAAGAGGAGCGCTGCGCCGACCAGCGACAGCGCGCGGCTCAAGCGGCGACGGGATCGAGGGCCTTGAGCCATGGGGGCTCCTGGTCAGGGTGGACGGCGCGTGCGACGGACTCACACCCCATCACTGGCGCGGGGGTCGCTCGGTGTCAAGCGCCCCCGCGCCGCCTCGATCTCCAGAGCGGTCAACCGGGGGTCAACAACTCGGAACAAGATGGTTCCGTCTTGTTGTCGCCGTGATCCAGCCTCCAATCAGGGTGGGGGTGGAGCGCTCCTGTCTGACCGAGGCCGCCGCCGTCGCCGCGAGGCTGTCGCCAGGAACTTCAACGCCAAGGAGGCCTTGTTGATCTTTTGTTCAGATGTTGTTGGCGGTCCTGATGTCGCGGGCGAGAGTGTGGATGATCTTTTGTTCAGCTTGTGGGCGAGCGTTGTCGCCACACGCTCGTGGAGCGTGTGGCGATCGAGGCGGGTGGGCGTTTGTCGTGCATCGTGGGGAGGTGTTGGGGTTGGGGGTAGAGTTTGGAGGGCAGAGCGTGCTCGTCAGGTGGTGGTCGTGGGTGTATGATGCGGCCGCTTTGGGCGCGGTGGTCGCCCGGTGGACTTGTTGGGAGAGGTGGATGAAGCGCTACAAGGCCTATGACCCCCCTGAGTATTGGAAGTGGGTTCGGGATGAGGGGGCGGTGGAGCAGTTCAAGGGGCGCCTGGCGTCGAGCGAGGCGTTGTCGAGCGGCGTCCGGGGGTTGTCGACCGGAGAGCTGCTGGGGTTGTATCGATCGCTGTTGAGGGCGCGGCTGCACGACGTCTACTTGAAGCGGTGGGTCAAGAACGGGGTGATCACGAAGGCGTGGCTGGCGACGGGCGAGGAGGCCGTGACGGTGGGTTCGGTGCGCGCGCTGCGGCGTCAGGGGCGTGAGGGCGACGTGGTCGGGCCGATGATCCGCAATGCGGCGGCGTGCATCGAGATGGGGTTGCCGCTGGTGGAGATGTTCGGCTCCTATCTGGCGCTCAACGAGACGGTGTGCAGGGGGAGGGATCTGCACATCGGGGACTTGAGGCACGGGGTGGTGGCGCCGATCTCGCACGTCGGGAGCTTGATGCCGGTGATGGTCGGCTGCGCGCTGGCCTTCAAGATGCGCCGGGAGGATCGGGTGGCGATGACTTGGGTGGGCGACGGCTCGTCGAAGACGGGCGAGTTCCACGAGGGCGCCAACTTCGCGGCGGCCAACAAGCTGCCGATCGTGATCTTCATCCAGAACAACCAGGTGGCGCTGGGGACGCGGACGGACCTGCACAACGTCGGCGACTTCTCGGTCTGGGCTGACGCCTACGGGATGCACGGCGAGGTGGTGGACGGCAACAACGTGCTGGACGTGTTCTTGACGAGCCAGCGGGCGGTGGAGCGGGCCAGAGCGGGGCAGGGGCCGACGCTGATCGTCGCGGAGACCTTCCGCATGGGCGGACACGCGACCCACGACGAGCGCGAGGCGCGGGACCTCTTCGCCCCGGAGGTCTTCGAAGCCTGGGGCAAGCGGGACCCCATCGGCGTCTTTGAGGAGTACCTGCTGGATCTGGGCGTGGACCTGGCTGGGGGCTTTGAGCTCGGGGGGGACCTTGAGGCGCACAACCGGGCGGCGCTGGAGGCGATCGACGCCGAGGTGACCGAGGAGATGGAGCGCGCCGGAGAGGCCGCCCTGGCCCTGCGCGCGGCCGGGGGGCCTGACCCCGCCGATCTCCTGGATGGCGTCTACGCCTGAGCCCTCTCCTTCAATACGGCGTCCAAGCCTGAGCCAACCCCCTTCAATACAGTGTGGAAGCGATTGCTTCCGAGCGTCTACATGTGGGTCTTGCGGCCCAGCTTGTCGAGCAGGAAGGGGGAGCCGTTGACGACGAGGCGCCCGTTGACGACGCGGATCTCCAGCGTCTCGGGGGAGGTGTCCCAGTCGTTGACGAGGTCGAGGTAGGCGTCGGTCAAGGCGTAGGGGCGCTGGTTGGTGGAGCCGATCCAGCGGCGCTCCCGGTCGAGCGCGTCCTGCATGAAGGGTCCGTCGACGAGCAGGTCGGTCTGGGCCAGGAGCGCCGCGACCCCGGGCTTGTCCATGCTCCGAAGGGCCTTGAGGGTGTAGCCGCTGAAGATCATGACGGTCAAGCCGGCCTGTCGGGTCAGGGCGGCCAGCTCGGCCAGCGCCTCGGCCTGGGAGAAGGGCTCGCCGCCGAGGAAGGTGACGCCCTCGACGCCGTCGCGGTCGCGGGCGGCGATGAGCTGCGCGAAGACCTCGGCGACGGGCGTGGGCTTGTTGTCGACGAACTCCAGGTACTCGGGGTTGCAGCAGCCCGGGCAGCGCATCGGGCAGCCCTGGACCCAGAGCGCGAAGCGGCGGCCGGGGCCCTCGGCCTCGGTGCAGGGGATGATCATGCCGACGTTCAAGGTGGTCATGGGCCAGCGGGGCAGGGGGGCTTCAGAGCCCGGTGACGGGGATGAGGTTACGGTTGCTGCCGCCGTCGCCGAGCTCGACGAAGGTGCCCTGGTCCGTGCTGATCGAGACGGAGACCTGATAAGGGTCGTCGTCAAAGCGCCCGCACAGCAGGTTGCCGACCTCGTAGACCTTGACCACGTCGCCGTTCTGTATGGCGATCTCCCGCCCGCCCTCGTTGAAGGCGACGATGGCAAAGCCCCCGAACTGGCGGCCGCCGAGCGAGGTGAAGTTCTGGACCATGCAGCCCGAGTCCGAAGGCCCCAGCATCTCACTGGGATCGTTGAAGAGGTTCGTCGGGCTGTCCACCGACGCGTCCTCCACCTGCGTCGCGAAGAACTCCTCGCCGGACTTCAAGACGCTGACCGCGTCGATGTCGGCGCCGGGAGAGTCTCCTGAGGCCGGGTTGGTCAGATCCTCGATCATGACGAAGCGGTGCTCCCTCGGCGCGCAGAAGCACCCCTGCACGCAAGCCCTCCCGTCGCAGTCCGCCGCCTCGCTGCACTCGGCCTGGCACGCCTCACAGACCCCTTGAGGGCCGCAAAGCTGCCCAGATGGGCATTCTGCGTCAACGGCGCAATCATCCGGCGTGTCCAGAGAGACGGCGCGGGCCTCGGAGCGCGCGACGCAGCCCTCGCCGAGGGCGATGGCCCGCAGGGTGTTCTGTCCTGGCGCCAGGGAGACGCCGGTGACGGTCGCGGCCGGGCCAGCCGAGCGGGCGCCGATGCTGTCGCCGGTGTCGAGGTTCTCGACCGTGACGAGGGTTCCAGAGGGCAGCGTCGTGCTCAGGCGCGCCTCGATCTGGACACCCGGCTCGACAGGATCGACGTCGTCGCCCGTGGCGAAGCGCTGCCCCTCGCTCGGGGCGGAGAAGACCAGCGTCCCCTCAGGGCAGGCCGTCGAGTCCCCGTTGTTGGGATCGTTGTTGGGCGTATTGTTCGGGTCGTTGTTACCCGGATCGTTGTTGGGGGTGTTGTTGGGGGTGTTGTTGGGGGTGTTGTTGGGGTCGTTGTTGGGGTCGTTGTTGGGGTCGTTGTTGGGCGTATCTGAAGGATTGGGGTCGGGCTGGGGGTCGTCGCCGCAAGAAATCGTGAAGACCGAAAATAAGATCGTTATTGAAATTGCGGCGCTGAAGGGCCTGGTGAGGCGTCGGGCGGTGTTGGAGGGCATGGTGATCCGTCTCATCAGCGGTTGAATGGGCACACAGGGCGCGACCGAGTCAGAAGTGTGCGGTCGATCGGGTCGAGAATCAACCTCGGCGCGGGGAGGGGGGCGAGGGGGGATCATGGGGGGGGTTGGGGCGAGAGGCCTGAGGTTGAGGCTTGGTGGGTCTGGGGGTTCAGGGAGGGTGGGGTCAGAGGGACTTGAGGGGGCCAGGTCGGTGTCGTTCCAACCTGAGCGATGACGACAAGGAGGCTGAGGGTCAGAGGGACTTGAGGGAGGCCAGGTCGGTGTCGTAGGGGGCCTGGGCGACGCCCTTCTCGGTGATGATGGCGGTGACGAGGTCTGCGGGGGTGACGTCGAAGGCGGGGTGTCGGACGAGGACGCCTTCGGGGGCGATGGCGCGGTCGCCGATGTGGGTGACCTCGCGGCTGCTGCGCTCTTCGATGACGATCTGGTCGCCGGAGGGGGTGTCGAGGTCGACGGTGGACAGGGGCGCGGCGACGTAGAAGGGGATGCCGTGGTGCTTGCAGAGGACGGCCAGGCCGTAGGTGCCGATCTTGTTGGCGACGTCGCC
>SYOX01000338.1 GCA_005804885.1 Pseudomonadota bacterium | reverse complement strand
GGTCGATGAAGGATGGCGGCCAACACGGGATCGAGTTTTTGAGCAAGGCCAATGCACTGACCCCAGACCCATCAACTGAGTCTCCCCTCGACCCCCGCCACGACGGGCTCCGATGAGATGTGACTAAGAGACAGCCTTGCGGAGCGAGGAGGGGGACAGGGGGTGGAGTGTGCGGGAGGGGGACAGGGGGTGGAGTATGAACCGCCGACGCCCCCCCGCCCTCGCCTCCTCCCCGCCCCACCGTGCCCGTCAACAAGGCCCTCCCTGGCGCCAGCCAATGCTCCGCCGCCTCCCCAGGATGAGGGATGCTCACCCAACCCAGGTCCTTGTCGGACTTCCCCAGGTCTTGATCGACGAACCCCAGTTCTTGATCTGGCTGGCCCCGGTCTTGATCAGACTTCCCCAGGTCTTGATCGGCCAACCCCAGGTGCTGTGCTGGCCGGAACCCGGTCTTGATCGGGCCACCCCAGGTCTTGATCGGCCAACCCCAGGTCTTGATCGATGAACCCCAGGTCTTGATCGATGAACTCCAGGTCTTGATCGGCCAACCCCAGGTCTTGCGATGACCAGAACCATGCCTCGATCATCCAGCCGCAGGTCTTGAGTGGGCAAGCCCAGGTCTTGAATGACCAGCCCTGGCCCTTGCTCGGTCTGGAGCAGGCGCCGATCGGTCAGCGCCGCACGCCGGCCAGGGGCAAGCGGGCGCGAGAAGGGCGAGCGCCGACGAGCGGAGCGGCGATCCGGCAAGGCAAAAAGAATTCATAGTCGCGCGGCTCAATGATACCAAGCCGCCGAAGAATATTGTATGTTGAGGCCTTCTCATCCCTGCCCTCACACAGTCGAGTACGGTTTCACATGCCACCTCCCAGGACGACTTAGCATGACGAAGTGAGAAAAGAAGGCTGCCCCTTCGACGGCCGCCCGCAACCACGTCCTCCACCCCAAGGAGCTTCACCATGGCCTCACTGGATCTGGACGCGATCTCGAGCAGAGCGCGCGAAGGCTACATCGACCTCGGCACACGCTTTAGCTCAACGAGCACCTTCAAGCAGGCCAGCCGCACCCTCGCGGCGCTGGCCGAGCACGGGGAGTTGCTTGCCGATCATGGATTCTCACAACAGGACGGCGTCAAGCTCGGCGACGCGCGCGACATGCTCGAAGAGGCCGGCGTGGGGCGCGAGGCCGCTATCACGGATCGCAAGACGACCTCGAAGAAGTACGTCGAGGCGGTCAAGATCGGCAAGCAGGTCCGCGCGCAGGGCATCTCCATCCTCGGCGGCGCCCAGGACGATCTGAACGAGCGCGGAGGGGAAGACGACCTCAAGGCCGCCAACGCCATCCAGGCGGTCCTTGAACAGACCAGCCTGTCTGGCACCAGCGCCCAGCGGCTGGCCGAGCAGAACACCCTGCTCCTCAATGTGCTGGCCAGGGAGGGCGTCGCCGAGGTGGCCAACGCCCGCAATGGAGCCGCGATCGTCGCGATGCTCCAGAAGTCTGTCGAGCGTCTTCGCAAGGTGGCGCGCGAGCGCGTCTTCACCCCCGGGACGCCCGAGCACACCCAGCTGCTCGATCTGCTCGACGGCGTCATCATCAACCTCGCCCGACGAGCCCGCAAGGCGGCCCGCTCGGCGGCCAAGGCCAAGGGCGATCCCGCCATCGCCGAGGCCTTCAAGCTCAGCGATCTGTACGGCTGATCTGCCGCCATCCCTCGCATCCCGCGCCCTGCCCCGCTGCCTCCCTCCCCTGCCGACCCATATCTCGCCGTCCAGCCGCAACGCCATGACCGGAGCGGCTCTTCTGGCCTGCCCACCGCGACCCCACCCAAAGCCGCCTCGGTTTGCTGGACGTGTCCTCGCCTCTGGAGGATCGCGATCGGGGTGGGCCAGGGGGGGGCGAGGGTCAATGGGCGGGGTTGATTTGTGCGGATCGGGGCGCGATGATGGTTGATGTCTCTTCAATGGGGAAGAGCGAGGCGTACCCGAGGCGAGGGCCTGGCAGGGCGGCGACCTTCAAGACGGGTCTGAAACAGCCCATTGACCCTAGTTCAGGTTTGGGGGGCGCCGGCTCCTTGAGGGTAACCATTCACCCCCCTTGGACCTCGTCGTGATCGGCCTCGACGTCATCGACATCCAAGCCCTTCGAAGCAATGATCCTGATCGATCCCGATGAACACGAGGTGCAGACGATTTTGGTTCCGTTGAGCTTGACCGCTGAGATCCATCATTGAGCCCCTTGTCATCGAGATCGAGCAGGGGGTGAATGGTTACCCTTGAGGACGCCGCCGCCCGCCCCAGGCTCGCGCCCGGGGCGAGGATCGTGCCGACGGCGTCTCGCCCCTGCGGGGCTCTCGACAGGGGGTCGGTCTGCTGGCGTCGTGTCCCAGACCACGACCGGCACGAGCTGTTGAGGGCCTCTTTGGGGGGACACGCCGCTGGCAGGCTGACACCCCGTCGGAAGCCCCGAAGGGGCATCCCGGAACATGGAGCCCCGGGCGCGGGCCTGGGGCGAGCGGCGAGTCGACCTCGGCTCCGACGAGGTCGGCACCCCTATCCCTGGCCCATGATCAATGGCTGGTCCAGACCCCCTCAAGACGACAGGTTGATCACGGGATCTTGACGGGCGGCACGTCGCTGGTAAAGGAAACGTTACTGGCTGGCGAGCCTGGGAACGATTTCTTTACCAGCGGGCCTTGAGGTGAGGGCGAGGGATGGGGGAGCGGGCGACAGGACGATACGAGATGACGAGCGCTGGGGGGGAGTCGGTGCGGGCCTTCGGTCCCTTCTCGTTGCCGCCGGTTGCGCCGCCCATAGGTGTCGAGGGTCTGCTGGCCGAGCGGGTTCGGGCAGCGGAGCAGGCGCTGGTGCGGCTTGAGATCGCCGGTGAGATGGTGCCTTCGCTCGATTGGTTCATCTACGCCTTCGTGCGCAAGGAGGCCGTGCTCTCGTCCCAGATCGAGGGCACGCAGGCGACCTTGATGGACCTGCTCAACTACGAGGCATCAAGCGGGGCTGATGCGGCGCCGCCCAGCGCCGACGTCGAGGAGGTCTGCAACTACCTCGACGCGCTCATGTTCGCTCGACAACAGCTCTCGGATCCGTCGGGGCTGCCGCTGTCGATGCGGCTGCTTGATGAGACGCACGGCGTGCTGCTCAAGGGCGTCCGAGGGCAGAACAAGATGCCGGGGGAGGTCCGTCGAAGTCAGAACTGGATCGGCGGCGCTCGGCCTGGAAACGCCGCCTATGTCCCTCCCCCGCCTCATCTTCTGCCCGGCGTGCTCTCAGACTTTGAGAGGTACATCCACGCCGACGACTCGCTCCCCGCTCTGGTGCGCGCCGGGCTCCTGCACGTTCAATTCGAGACCATCCACCCATACCTCGACGGCAATGGGCGCATCGGTCGCTTGCTTGTCACCCTGCTGCTGGAGCACTGGCGGCTCCTGACGCGGCCGCTGCTCTACCTGAGCCTCTACTTCAAGCGACACCGCCAGGAGTATTACCGGCTGCTCAACGCCGTGCGGCTCGACGGCGACTGGGAGGGCTGGCTGGACTTTTTCCTCGACGGCGTGGCCACCATTGCCGATGAGGCGGTCGACACCGCGCGCGACCTCTTCGCCCTGGTGGCCGCCGATCGAGCGCGGGTGCTGGCCCAGGAGGGCTTGACCCTGCCTGCGGTCGTGCTCTTTGAGAGGTTGCCGCGACGGCCCATCATCTCCGCGACGTGGGCGGTCGAGGCGCTGGCCCTGTCGAAGCCGACCGTCAACAGGGCGATCCAGGCGCTTGAGGCCGCTGGCGTGCTCATCGAGACCACCGGAAAGAAGCGCGATCGGAGCTACGCCTACCGAGCTTACCTCGATCGACTCCGGGCCGGGACGGAGCTTGGATAGACGGAGCGACACGGCCCAGGCTGGGACCCCGTTAGCAAAGGGACGGCGAAGCGGGCACTGGAGTTGCAGAACGTGAGGGCGTGGTGTCCCGTGGTGGACACTTGCGGGCACAGAGGCAGGAGAGAAGGAGACCATGAAGCGATCATCGCCGCTGAGACACCTCGCAGGGCTGGCGCCCCTGCTCCTGCTGGCGGCCTGCTCCGCCGATCCCCCGGAGTACAGCCGCTCGGAGGTCGACAACAACGATCCCAACAACGATCCAGGCAACAACGATCCGGGCAACAACGATCCGAACAACGATCCCAACAACGGCCCGAACAACGATCCGAATAACAACCCCAACAACGATCCCAACAACGATCCGGGCAACAACGACCCCAACAACGGCGAGCCCGACGTGATCGTCGAACCCGACGTGATCGTCCCCGACACGGAGACCATCGGGGGCGGCTGCATGGACGATGGGGGCTGTTCGCCGGGTGAGATCTGCGTCGGCGCCGACCCGCGCTTCGGGGTCGTGGGCTATTGCACGGTGCTGGACTGCGAGACGAGCGCCGAGTGCGACTTCCCGCGCGGCGGCACTTTTTGCTGCTCCAACTTCGGCCAGTTCCGGGGCTGCTTCCTTGAGGCCGAGGGGGCGGTGTGCGGCGACGAGTCCGGCCGCCAGAACGATCCCTGCGTCGAGGGCGGCCAGAGCGACTGCGACGGCGCCGACGACCTCTACTGCGCCGCGTTCTACGGCGAAGAGAGCGCGATCTGCACCGAGGCCTGCACCCCCGGCAATGACGCCTGCCAGCCGGGCACCACCTGCTTCCAGACCGCGCCGAACTTCGGCATCTGCATCCCCCACGGCGACACGGGCGAGCAGGAGTCGTGCCGCGAGGACCCCTTCGCCTGCGATCAGGGCTCCTTCTGCCTCCAGCAGATCGAGGACGATCCGCACCGCTACTGCGCGCGGCTGTGCTCCGGCGACGAGGGCTGCGATCCAGGCGACTGGTGCCAGCGCTTCCCCGGCCAGCAGCAGGGCGTCTGCGAGCCCATCGGCCAGACCGACGAGGGGGCCTCCTGCACCGAGGATCGCTTCGGGTGCCAGGAGGATCTCTTCTGCCTCTACGAAGGGACGCGCTTCGCGGAGTGCACCTCGCTGTGCCGTCGTCCGGCCGACTGCGACCAGGAGGGCGGCTTCATCTGCGACTACTACGACGAGGACAACAGCCTCGGGATCTGCATCCGCTACGGCGGCCGGGAGACCGGCGCGGCCTGCGGCGACAACCCCTTCGCGTGCGCAGAGGGCGCCTTCTGCGTCGGAGGTTACGGCAACTTCTTCAACCCGGACGCCTACTGCGCCGACGACTGCGGCCTGGACCCGGATCTGTGCCCCGAGGGCTTCGTCTGTCAGGACTTCGGGCCGAGCGGCTCCTTCTGCCAGCCCGACGGCGACGCGCAGCCCGGCGAGGCCTGCGCCGGCCCCACCGACTGCGCCTCCGGCAGCTACTGCCTCCAGGGCGAGCGCGGCGAGCGCTTCTGCGCCCTGGGCTGCATCGACGACGTCGCCTGCGGCCCTGAGGAGTACTGCACCGGCGACGCCGAGCAGCCCGGCGTCTGCTACCCCTTCGGCGACATCGGGGCGGGGGAGAGCTGCGTCGGCCAGGAGCTGAGCTGCGAGGCCGGGGCCTTCTGCGCTGGCCCCGATCCCGTCTGCATCTCCCTGTGCACCGACGATCCCGGCTCCTGCCCCGAGGGCATGGCCTGCCTGGAGGCCGACGAGGACGGCCAGCGCTACTGCTACCCCTACGGCGACACGGAGGGTTACGCCGCCTGCCAGGGCAGCTACGACTGCGAGGAGGGCTTCTACTGCTCCCTGCGCGGCGATCAGGGCCTCTGCCTGCCCGACTGCGCGCTCGACAGCGACTGCGCCGAGGGCTTCTGGTGCTTCCGCACCCGGACCTGGAGCCAGTGCCTGCCGGATCGGGGCGGCCAGACCGGCGACCCGTGCGCCGAGGACGGCTTCGCCTGCGCTCAGGATCACCTGTGCCTCTTTGCCGGCACCGCCGAGGCCGTCTGCGTCGAGGACTGCACCGGCTTCGCTGGCCGCTGCGGCGATGGCGAGGTCTGCCGCTACATCGGCTGGGGCGTCAACATCTGTCAGCCCGTCAACGAGGGGCCCACCAACACCTCGTGCGTCGACGACGCGCTGATCTGCGACGCCCAGTCCATCTGCGTCGGCATCGGCCGCCGCAACGCCTTCTGCGCCCAGCTCTGCACCTTCGATCCCGAAGGCTGCCCCGAGGGCACCGCCTGCGTCTTCTCGCCCGGCGGCCTCGGCACCTGCCTCCCCCCCGACTTCGACCCCGGCGACCCCATCGACGGCGGCGGCCCCCTCTAGATCATTGATATTGCAGGGTTCTTTCAGGGGCTCCGCCCCCGAACCCCCGCCAGGGGCCAGTGGCCCAGCGGGGTGTGGGGCCTCGCCCCACATGATGACCCCATCCTTTCCTGTGTTGCACAGGAAAGGATGGGGTCCAGGGGGGGTGTGGAGCAGGCTCTGATCGTGCGGCCAGCGCACCGGGCCGCCCCAGGCTTGCGCCCGGCGCTACAGGGAAGGGACGCCTCTTCGAGGCTGACGAGGGGCTCTGGACCAGCCCGCAGGATCGTGTCGCTCGGCTCGATGGCCTCAACATCAAGGGCCGCTGATGAGGGGTGACACGATGCCCGGAGGTTGACGCCCCGTCGAGAGCCTCGAAGAGGCGTCCCTGGGTCTGTAGCGCCGGGCGCGAGCCTGGGGCGAGCGGGCTCCGCGTCCCTGGTCACAGCCTGCTCCACACCCGTCCGGGGGCCACTGGCCCCTGGTGGGGTCTGGGGTGAAACCCCAGGCAAAGAACCCTTCAATTTCAACGACCTTTCCATTGGGGGGGGCGGCGAGAGATGAAGGCGGTGACGCCTTCGGCGGCGTCGTCGAGGAGGGTGTTGAGGGTGAGCTGAGAGCGGAGGTGCTGGAGCCCCTGGTGGATGTCCATGTCCATGGTTTGATAGATGGCGTCGCGGCCGAGCTTGAGGACGGCGGGCGAGAAGGAGGCGATGTGGAGGGCGAGGTCGCGGGTGGCCTCGTCGAGCTGGTCGGCGGGCAGGGCGCGGTTGATGAGGCCGATGGAGGCGGCCTCCTGGGCCTGGAGGGTCTGGCCGGTGAGCATCATCTCGGTGGCGCGCTTTCGGGGGACGTTTCTGAAGATGAGGGTCATGATCATCATGGGGAAGAGGCCGACCTTGATCTCGGGGGTGCCGAAGGTGGCGCCTTCGGAGGCGATGGCGAGGTCACAGGCGAGCATGAGGCCGAGCCCGCCGCCCATGCAGGCGCCGTCGACGCGGGCGATGATGGGCTTGCCGAGGGCGAACATGTCCTCGATGAGGTCGATGAAGCGGGCGCGGGCGTCGTGGAGGCCGATGAGGCCGTTGGCGGGTTGCTGGGCGCCGAGGTCGCCGCCGGCGCAGAAGGCCTTGCCGCCGGCGCCGGTCAGGACGACGACCTTGACCTGGGGGTCGTTCTTGACCTGTTGGAGGTTTTCAATAAGAACCTCGATGAGTTCGGGGCTAAGGGCGTTGCGGCGCTCGGGGCGGTTGAGGGTGAGGGTGGCGACGGGGCCGTCGATGTTCTGGAGCACGAGGGGCTCGGTCATGGGATCTCCCTGGGGTTGATGGGGACGCAGAAGGTGGGCAAGAGGATGCAGACAGAGCCGGTGTGGGTCAAGGTGGCGCTGGATGTCGAGCTTGAGCAGCTTGAGCTGGCGTCGGCCTTGTTGTGGGGCGAGGGCGCCAGCGGCGTCGAGGAGCAGGACGCGACGACGATGATGGAGGGCCGAGCGCCGCTGGGCGAGGGTCGAGGCCGAGCGATCGCGTTTTTCGGGGGAGAGGCGCCGGAGGTGGTGTCGGCGCGGCTCGGCGGCGCGGCCGCGTCGTGGGGTCTGGAGGGTGTGGGGATCGAGGCGGAGGTCTTTACGGACGAGACCTGGAAGGAGCGGTGGAAGCAGTTCTTCAAGCCGGTGCGTATCTCGGAGCGGCTCGCCGTGAGGCCGCCGTGGGAGCAGGGCGCTTGGCCGGAGGGGGTCAGGGAGGTGGTGATCGAGCCTGGGCTGGCCTTCGGGACGGGGACCCACGCGACGACGCAGCTGTGTCTGGGTTGGATCGACGATCTGTGCGCGGAGCGTCGGTATGGGTCGATGCTGGATGTGGGGTGCGGGTCGGGGATCCTGGCGATAGGCGCGGCGCTGATGGACAGCGAGATGAGGGTGGGGGCGCTGGACGTGGACCCGGAGGCGCTGCGGGTGTGCCGGGAGAACTTCGAACTCAACGGGGTTGAGGGGCGGATAGAGCTGCTTGGGCCGCTGCTGTCGGAGGTGGAGGGGCGTTACGGGCTGGTGGTGGCCAACATCCTGTCGAACGTCCTGATCATGCTCGGGCCGGAGCTGTTGCGGTGCGTCGAAGAGGGCGGGCGGCTGCTGCTGTCGGGGATCGGGGATGGGTCGGCTTCGGAGGTGGAGGCGGCCTTCAAGGATCTTGGGGTGGAGGTGGTGGCGCGCAGGAACCAGGAGGGCTGGACGGCGCTGCTGATGGAGCGCGCGGCGAGGGGGGCGGTCTGATGCGGCGGATCGTGGTGCCGTCTGACGTTCTGGCGGTGATGTCGCCTGGGGAGGTGGTGCTGGGTCGCCGCGAGTCGCATTACGCCCGGGACGTGCTGCGGATGGGGATCGGGGATGAGGTGACGCTGATCGACGGCGTGGGGATGACGGGCCGGGGTCGGATCACGGGGGTCGACAAGGCTGGGGTGCGGGTCTTCCTGAACGAGTTCGGCAAGGCCAGCGCGCTGGAGTCGCCCTTGAGGTTGACGCTCTTGATGTCATTGCCCAAGGGGGACAAGTGGGAGCTGATCATCCAGAAGACGACGGAGCTGGGGATCGATCGGCTGTGGCCCTTGTATACGAGCCGGACGGAGGTGCGGGTGCCGGAGTCGAAGGTGGACGAGCGGTGCGCGCGGTGGTCGCGGATCGCGGCCGAGGCGGCGCGGCAGTGCGGGCGGTCGATGGCGCCGGAGGTCGGGGCGCCGATGGCGCTGGGAGATGCGCTGGGGCTGCTGGCGCAGGAGCCCGGGGTCGATCTGAAGCTGGTGGCCTGGGAGGGGTTGGCGGCCGTGAGTCGACGAGGGCTCGATGAGGTGCTGATGGTGACGCAGAGCACGCCGAAGGACGTGGTGATCCTCGTGGGAGGCGAAGGCGGGCTGGAGGACTCCGAGGTGTCCAGGTGCGTGGAGCGCGGCTTCGTCGGCGTGAGCCTGGGTCCGCGGATCTTGAGGGCGGAGACGGCGGCGATCGCCTTCGTGGCCCTGTTGCAGCACAGGCTCGGGGACATCGGCTGATGTCGGTGCGGCTCGCGGCGGCCACGGCGCGGCGGCGGCTGCTGGCGGGGCTGATCGACGCGGGGTGTTGCGCGGCGATTTCGGCGATTCCTTATATTCTGGGCATATTTACGATCGACGACCTGGTGGCCCCGGAGGGGATCTTCTGGCCGGATCACGCGCTGGCATTGCTGGGGCGGAGCCCGGTGAGGGTGTTGGCGCCGGGGCTGTGGGCCCTGGCGGTGTGGTGCGTGTGGCAGTTCGCGTGGGTGACCTTCTGGAGGGGTTGGACGCCGGGCGGTCGGGCGGCCTCGGTGCAGATCGTGGATGGGGCGGCGGACGCGCCGGGGTGGTCGGTCGCGGCGCTGCGGGTGGTCGGCCACGCGGCCTCGGCGGCGAGCCTGGGGCTGGGGTGGCTGTGGGTGCTGGTGTCGCCGAGTCGGCGCTCGTGGGCGGATCTGGCCTCGGGCAGCGCGGCGGTCAGGCGCTGATCGGGCGGCGCCGCGCGTTGATCTCTGGGGGTCGGCGTGTCAGGATGCGCTCCGGCCAGAGCGCGCAGGAGCGGGATCGCCGAGCGGCGGGCCTTGGCCCCTCGGGTCGGGCGACTTCTCAAGGAGGTGGCGGTTGAAGAAGATCGAGGCGATCATCAAGTCCTTCAAGCTCGATGAGGTGCGCGAGCGTCTTCAGCAGGTGGGCATCGAAGGCATGACGGTGCTGGAGGTCCGCGGGTTCGGCCGAGCGGGGGGCAAGGCGTCGATCTACCCCGGCGCCGAGTACGTGGTGGACTTCGTGCCGAAGGTCAAGCTGGAGCTGGTGTTGCCGGATGAGCTGGTCCACCAGGCCATCGAGGCGATCCTCGAGGTGGCGCGCACGGGGCACCCCGGCGACGGCAAGATCTTCGTGCTGCCGGTCGAGGAGGCCATCAGGATTTCGACGGACGAGCGCGGCCACGACGCCCTGTGAGGGCGCAGGGCGCGGGGACGAGCCAGGCCCATCGGGGCCACGAGCGGGGCAAGAGGCATGACAAAGACGCCTGCGGACGTCTTGAAGCTGATCAAGAGCAAGGACGTCGACTTTGTCGACGTGAAGTTCATCGACTTCCTGGGTCAATGGCAGCACATCACGATCCCGGTGGGGGCCTTCGACGAGGGGGTCTTCGAGGAGGGGCTGGGCTTTGACGGCAGCTCGATCCGGGGCTGGCAGCCGATCTACGCCTCCGACATGGTGGTCAAGCCCGACCCCACGACGGCCAAGCTCGATCCCTTCCCGCACTACCCGACGTTGAGCCTCATCGGGACGGTCCACGACCCGATCACGGGGGAGGGCTACTCGCGCGATCCGCGCTTCATCGCGCAGAAGGCCGAGGCCTACTTGAGGCAGACGGGGATCGCCGACACGGCCTACTTCGGGCCGGAGGCGGAGTTCTTCGTCTTTGACGACATCCGCTATGAGCTCAACCGGCACTCCTCCTTCTACGCGGTGGACTCGTCGGAGGGGGCCTGGAACACGGGCCGCGACGAGCTGCCGAACCTGGGGCACAAGCCGGCCTTCAAGGGGGGCTACTTCCCGACGGCGCCGGTGGACTCCCAGATCGATCTGAGATCCGAGATGGTGATGGTGCTCGAAAAGCTGGGCATCCCCATCGAGGCCCACCACCACGAGGTCGCCACCGCAGGCCAGGGCGAGATCGACATGCGCTTCGACGCGCTGTCGCGCATGGCGGACAACCTCCAGTGGTTCAAGTACGTGGTCAAGAACGTGGCCAGGCGCCACGACAAGACCGTCACCTTCATGCCCAAGCCCCTGGTCGACGACAACGGCTCGGGGATGCACACGCACATGTCGCTGTGGAAGGGGGACAAGCCGCTCTTCGCCGGGGATCAGTACGCGGGCCTGTCGGAGATGGCGCTCTACTACATCGGGGGCCTCTTGAGGCACGCGCCGGCGCTGCTGGCGCTGACGAACCCGACGACGAACAGCTACAAGCGGCTGGTGCCGGGCTTCGAGGAGCCGGTCAAGCTGGCCTACTCAAGCCGGAACAGGTCGGCGGCGATCCGCATCCCGATGGTCTCAAGCTCGCCCAGAGCGCGGCGGCTGGAGTTCCGCACGCCCGATCCGAGCTGCAATGGCTACCTGGCCTTCGCCGCCATGCTCATGGCGGGGCTGGACGGGATAGAGCGGCGCATCCACCCGGGCGCGCCGCTGGACAAGGACATGTACAACCTGCCCCCGGAGGAGCAGGAGCGGGTCCCGTCGGCGCCGTCGAGCCTGGAGGAGGCGCTCGAAGCGCTGGCCTGCGACCACGACTTCCTGCTCAAGGGGGACGTCTTTACGCGGGACGTGATCGACACGTGGATCGACGTGAAGATGAAGCACGAGATCACGCCGACGCGGCTGCGGCCGACCCCGCTGGAGTTCCAGCTCTACTTCAACATCTGAGGGCGCGGGCGGCGCATGAGAGGCGCCGCTCAGGGCTTCTCCTCTTCGACTTCGGGTTCGAAGCCCTTGATGATGCCAAGGTGCAGGAGGCCCTCGTCGGGGGCGGCGAACCCGTCGCCGATGTCGGCGTACTTGCCCTGGAAGGTGTACTGCTCGTCGATCTTGAGGGTGCCCTTCTCGAAGAGCTCCTGGAGGTGCGTTGAGACGCCGACGACGAGCAGGCGCTCTTCGCCCTTGGGCGTGTCGGCGATGTAGAAGTGGTCGCGCTGGCAGAGGTTCTCCTCCTCCTTCCCCTCCTCGACCTCCTTCTTCTTCTTGCGCTCAAGGCGGCGCTTTTCAACCTCCTCGGCGTAGGGGCACTCGTAGATCCAGACGATGTAGCCCTTGATGGCCAGGTCCGTGTCGAGGTGCTCCAGCCTGTTGCGGCGCAGGCCGTTGACGGTCAGGCTGCCGTCGGCGTGCTTCTCGGGGACGACGCTCTGGCCGAGGTCCTCGGGGACCTTGGGCAGCTCGACGGGCACCAGCGGGGTGACGTCGCCTGCGTCGGGCGTCTCGACGCCGACGGAGTCGGGCTCGCAGGCCGAGGTGAGCGCGACAAGCGCCAGAAGCGCGAGGATCGAGGCGGCGCAAAGGGCGCCGCGTCGCGCGGATCGGATCGTCATAAAAAAGCACCTCCTGGGGTGGCGCTCACCGCCTGAT
The DNA here is from genome assembly GCA_005804885.1 of Pseudomonadota bacterium. Taxonomy (GTDB): domain Bacteria; phylum Myxococcota_A; class Bradymonadia; order Bradymonadales; genus SYOX01. Next base: position 499 of record SYOX01000338.1, on the reverse strand, counting down.
GATCGCCGCCTTGAGCGTGAGCCCTTCGTAGACCTGGCCGTGAACGGCCTCGATGATGTCGTCGACAATATCATGTCGGGCATCGACTTGGGAGCTTCTGGCCTTGATGACGACTTCCCCGAAGTCTTCGGGGTCAAAGCCGGCCAGCTCGCACAGGAGGTTGATGACCGAGGCTTCGTCGGTGAAGCGGTTGTCACCGATGTTCAAGCGCAGGGTGGCCATCTCATTGGGGGCGTTGAGGCTCTCGAGGGCAACCTCCAGTTCCTCCTTGCTCTCGACGACGACGGGCTCCTCAGGCAGGGGATCGCTGAGGCTGCGGCGGCGACGACGACGGCGCGGCGCGTCCTCGGCCTCAGGGGCGGCGACAGCCACCGGAGCAGCCGTGGGCCTGGCGGCAGGGGCCGCAGGGGCGGCAGGTCGGGTGGCCGCAATGGGCTCGGCCGCAGGAGCGGGCCTGGGGGCTGGGGTCGCGACCGCCGGGGTCGCGGCCCTGGGCGCC
>SYOX01000337.1 GCA_005804885.1 Pseudomonadota bacterium | reverse complement strand
GGATCGACTGCTTGACCGTGTTGACGCTTACCAGATGGCACTGGCCGTGACACAGAACAATCATCCTCCCAACAACCTCTCAACAACAACAACCCCCACCACGACGGGCTCCGATGAGATGTGACCAAGAGACAGCTGCGCGAGGAGGGGGGACGCTCGTATTACGGCTTCGGGTGGATCGCACTCCACCCCCTGTCCCCCGAGAGGCACTGCCTCCCTCGTGGAACGAGGAGGGGGGACGCTCGTATTACGGCTTCGGGTGGAGCGAGTCCCGCCACGCCGGGATCGCTGGCCGCCTGGGGCGGCCAGCGATCCCGGCGATGGCTCCTGCGGCCCACCCGCCGACGCTCCGGGCGGGTGTGGATCATGGCGTGTGTCGGTGTATCGAAGGCGAGCTGGGTTGGCGCGGTCTGGTCAAGGCCGACGGGCGTGGATATACTGCGCCGAATCCGTGGACGTGGCGAAGTAGCGCGGTCCTGGCGGGGGAGGGCGCGGCGCCTCCCGGCAGGTCGGGGTCGCGAGGAGACAGGGCGTTGGAGGCCGAGATGGTTTTGATGAGGGAGATCGGGGCGAGGAGGGCCGCGAGGGGCCTGGGCGTGGTCGCGGTGGTGCTGGTGGGGTTGCTGGCCGCGGCGTGTGAGCAGCCGGACTGGAAGAACCCGGAGTACCTGTCGAAGCAGGTCGAGACAGGCGACCGGCTCAGGGCGCTGGACGAGATCGCCCGGCTGGACGAGGAGGGCAAGGCCAGGACGGTGCCGGCGTTGATCAACGCCTACAACAACAACACGGACAAGGAGAAGGTCTTCGCGGTGCTGGCCGAGCTGCGCGACAAGCGGGCCAAGAGCGTCTACGTGGACGCGCTCAAGCACGCCAAGAGCAACCGGGATCGCGCCAAGGGGGCCATCGCGCTGGGCGAGATCCAGGCCACCGAGCACATCCCGACGATGGTGGACATCTTCCGCAACGTGCCCAACGAGGATCTGCGGCGATCCATCCTGGAGGGTTTTTCGGCGATGCCGGACGCCCAGGCGATCCCGCTGCTGGTGGAGATCCTGACGACCTACGATCCGGATCGGGAGCCGATCGCGTACCACGCCTATGCGTGCGAGGTTCTGGCGGCCGTCGATCAGCCCACGGACACGGTGGTCAAGGCGGTGGTCTTCGGGATGTACCTGGACAACGCCAAGGGTCAGAACGTGGCCAAGGAGTGCTCGGTGGCGGTGGCCAGCGTCGGGAAGCTGGCCTCCAAGGAGCTGCTGACGGTCGCGGCCGGCAAGCACGAGAAGGTCAACCAGCGCTTCGCCAAGTACTCCAGCTACATCGAGGGGACGGCCGAGGTCAACGCCATCGACGCGCTGGGGATGTTGCACGACAAGGAGACCGTGGCGCAGTTGATGGAGCTGCTGGTGGCCAGGCGGGACGCGCCGCCGACCTACCGCAACGAGCGGCTGCTGGGCTGGGGTCAGAAGCGCAATGAGTTCTTCGTCGCGACGACCGACGCGCTGGGGCGGATCGGCGATCCCGCGGCGCTGGAGGCGCTGTCGAAGTTCGTGATGCCCAGCGACGAGGATCTGGAGTCGTACAAGGCGATCATCGATTACGACAAGCGGATGAAGCTCTTCATGGTCGAGGCGGCGATCAAGTCCGTCAACGCGCTGGGGGATCGCAAGGGCCTGGAGGTGCTGGCCACCGCCGCGCAGAAGGGCGATCTGCCCGATCTCAAGGGTTATGGGGACGACGCGGTCTTCCAGAGCCGGTGGCAGTCGGCGAGGGCCTTCGCGATGCTGGGCACGGGCGACGATCTGGAGACCTGGAACAAGATGGTGGCGGCCGAGAAGGTCGAGGGGATGAAGCAGAAGTTCGACGAGTTCAGGCCTGCGCTGGAGGCCGCCAACACCTGCAAGCAGGACGCGGCCTGCTACGGCAAGCTGCTGGCCGGCGGCGATCCGCTCAAGGCCGAGAAGGCCGCCTGGGAGCTGGGCCGGATGGAGCGCGGCGGCGCCGCCGAGGAGCAGCTCTTCAACGGCATCGAGTCGACCTCGCCGGAGATGCGCTCCATCGTCATCGAGAACCTCTACCGGGTGGCCACGAAGAAGACGGCGGACAAGATCGCCGAGGTGCTCAAGAAGGAGGAGGACCGAGCGACGCCCGAGTTCAAGATCCTGCACGTCAAGATGAAGGGCCTGATGGCCTACATCGCCAACCAGGGCGGCTGAGACGGGGTCCATGTTCAAGATCCACGTCGACTCCGACGCCGGCGAGCGCACCTTCGTCGCGCCCTCGGACCTGAGCGAGGGCATGGTCTTCAGCGTCGGGCGCGACCCGGGCTGCGAGATCGTCCTGGCCCGCGACCACATCTCATCGAACCACGGCGAGTTCGTTTTTCATAACGATCGCCTGTACTTCCGAGATCTTCGGAGCACCAACGGGACGATCCTGCGGCGCGACGGGGCGCTGGTCACGCTCGGCGAGCAGCAGGGCTGGGCGATGCAGCTCCAGCACGGCGACGTCGTGCTGCTCGGCACGCTCAAGGAGGCGATGCCGCTGCGGATCGAGATCGACGACGCGGTGGTCGAGGCGCTCAAGATCGCGGATCGGGACACGACGATCCTGGCCCTGACGCACCTGAACACGGCCCGCGCGCTGGAGGGTCGCCTGTCGCAGGATCCGCGCTGGGGCACCCGGCTCTACCGGGCCAGCAAGATCATGGCCGCGAGCCTCAACCTGCGGGAGGTCTGCGAGTCGTCCTGCGCGGCGATCTTCGATCTGCTGCCCATCGCGACGAACATCTCGGTGCTGCTGGATCGGCACCCGGTGTCGACGGCGGCCCCCTCGGGGCGGTCGGTCGACCCCAACGACTTCGTGCCCTTCTTGACGCTGGACAGGGAGGGGAACCCGGCGGCCGGCGAGCGGCCCAGCCGCCAGGTGGTCGCGGCGATCAACGCCCAGAAGGCCGGCGTGCTGGTGGTCGACACGGCCGACTTCAACCCCTCGCAGTCGATCCTGCGGGCGCAGATCCGGTCGATCGTGGCGGTGCCGCTGGCGATCGGGGAGCGGATCTTCGGCATCATCCAGGTCGACAACCGCTCCAGCCAGGGGGCCTTCATCCAGGACGATCTGGAGGCGCTCGTGGTGCTGGCCCAGCAGATGGCGCTGGGGATCGAGAACGCGCGGCTCTTTCAGCGCGTCTCGGTGGCCGAGGCGAGGCTCAAGGACGAGAACCAGTTCCTCAAGACCAAGGAGACGAGCGGCTTCTCGCACATCATCGGGGAGTCGCCGCTGATGAAGCGGGTCTTCGAGCTGGTCGACAGGGTCGTGGACACGGCCGCCACGGTCTTGATCACGGGGGAGACGGGCACGGGCAAGGAGGTCGTCGCGCGGCTCATCCACGACAAGTCTCGCCGCCGGGACAAGCTCTTCGTGGCCCAGAACTGCTCGGCCTTGCCGGAGAACCTGTTGGAGTCCGAGCTCTTCGGGCACAAGAAGGGGTCCTTTACGGGCGCGGACGTCGACAAGAAGGGGCTCTTCGAGCTGGCCCACAACGGCACGATGTTCCTGGACGAGATCGGCGAGACCTCGGCCGCGATGCAGGCCAAGCTCCTGAGGGTGCTTCAGGAGGGGGAGGTGCGGCCGGTCGGCGCGCCCTACCCGAAGAAGGTCGACGTGCGCGTGATCGCGGCGACGAACCGGGAGCTTGAGCAGGAGGTGGCCGAGGGGCGCTTCCGAGAGGATCTCTATTATCGGCTCAACGTCTTCCCGATCCTCCTGCCGCCGCTGCGCGACAGGCAGGAGGACATCCCGCTGCTGGCCGATCACTACCTCAAGCGCTTCTCTCGGGAGTTCAACCGCCCGGCGCTCTCCTTCAGCCCCGAGACGACGGCGCTGATGCAGAGCTACCGCTGGCCGGGCAACATCCGGGAGCTCCAGAACGAGATCCAGCGGCTGGTCATCCACGGGGTCGTCGGCGACTTCCTGCTGCCCGAGCACCTGGCCTCGCGGATCAGCCGCGCCTCGGGGCTGCTCCAGAAGGTCAACCCGGTCAAGGGCGGGCTCAAGGACATGCTCGACGAGGTCGAGCGCTGGATCCTCATCGAGTCGCTGCGCGAGCACGAGGGCAACAAGACCCGTGCGGCAGTGGCGCTTCAGATCACCCGCGAGGGCCTCCACAAGAAGTTGTCGCGCTTCGGCCTCTGAGCACACCCATGAACGATCCCGTCCGAGTCCTGCTCATCGACGACAACGGCACAGTCCGGCGCTGCATGCGCAAGACGCTGGAGGTGCTCGGGGCACAGGTCGCCGAGCTGGCCGCGCTGCCGGAGGGCTGGAACGCGAGCGCCGACGCCTTCGGCGGCTACCCGCCGGAGCTGGCCATCGTCGATCTGAGCCGCGCCGGGGAGTCGACTTGGCGGCGGCTGCGGGCCTGCCTCGACGCCGCGCGGGGAGGCGTCCCGGTGATCCCCATCTCGACGCGCCACGGGAGCCTGAGCCCGGAGTTCGCCGAGCGCCCCGAGATCGCCCCCGTGCTGCCCAAGCCCTTCACCCCGCGGCAGCTGTGTTTCGCGGCCTTCATGGCCCAGCCCCGGTTGAGGCCGCTGGGCGGCGAGCCCCCTTTCCCGCGCCGAGGCGTCGATCTGGAGGGGCAGGGCGGGCTGACGCCCTTTGACCCGGACGAGGCCCACCTCGATCCGCGCCGGCTGGGTCGGGCCACCACGCCGCACATGGCGGCGCGCGGCGCGTCGTCGATCCGCGACGGGGGCTGGGATGTGTCGCCCGGCGTGGCCGCGCCGGGCGGCTCGATCTTCGACGTGCTCTCCAGGCCCTCGGATCCCTCGCAGGACGCCAACGCGGTCGACTCCGTGGACATCCTGGGGATGGAGGAGTTTGAGGATCTCCAGCTCATCGGCGGCGCCGAGGCGATGTCGAATCGACATGAGGTTTTTGGCGTTGACGCCGTGGAGGAGGGGGTCGCTGGCGAAGAACTCGAGATCATCGAGGTTGTGGAGGCCGAGCCCATCCCGAGCTGGATCCAGATGTTGGTGGGGGTGTGGCCGGTCATCTCACGGGAGGGGTGGGGGGAGGTCCGGGCGAGGCTGGTGACGGCGTCGTTGACGGCCGAGGGGGTGGTGAACGAGGCTTACTGGCAGGGGCCGGAGGTGGCGCAAGGGGCCGCAGATCACATCGAGGTGCTGGGGCAGTCCCGCGGCATCCAGGGCGATCTGGCCTGGATGTCGGCGCCGAAGGTCTTGAGGCTGATCCGGAGCCGGGGCGGTCGCGGGATCCTGGAGGTGGAGGACGCGTCGCGGGCGATGCGCCTGTCGGTCCACGGGGATCGGCTCCTGGGCGTGGAGCCGAGGCAGCGGCGGCATGAGCTGATGATCGGCCAGCTCTTGATCGGGATGGGCATCCTGGACCAGGAGTTCCTCGACGAGGTGCTGGCGCTCCAGGCCCAGGAGGGTACCCGGACGCTGGGGCGGCTCCTGATCGACGAGGAGGTGGTGACCGAGGAGGACATCAACGCCGCGCTCTACCTCCAGGCCGAAGGTTACATGACCGACGTGCTGGGCATGGACTCGGGGCACTTCTCCTTCCGCAGCTTCCCGACCAGCGGCCAGGTCAAGGCCCAGCAGGGCCACGCGCTCAGCCGGCTGACGCTGGACATCCTGGCGCGCTCGCCGTCGATGTCGCCGCTGGAGCTGGGGCAGGGGGCGGCGATCGTGCCGAACATCGCCATGCGCTACCGGGTGGAGGAGCGCTCGCTCAAGGCCGGGGAGCGCGAGGCGATGGAGATCATCGGGCTGGGCGGGCCGGCTCGAGATGTCCTGGGGCGGCTGGGGCGGCTGCGGGCGACGGAGGGGCCGCCGGAGGCGCTGGCCGCGCGGCTGTGTCAGGTCGGGCTGATCGACGTCGTGGTGCCCTGAGCGAGCGGCGCCTCGCCGCGCCCGTCCCCGCGCCGGTCGAGGGCGCCCAGGTCATCGCCCTGCGCCCAGGGAGCGCTCGGCGCCCCGCCGCGCCAGGCCCCGCGCGCTCCCGAGAGCGCGCCAGAGAGGCGAGGAGATGTCGAGAGACTGGCTCAAGTCCACCCCCGAGGGGTTGTTGATCGAGGTGCTGGTCGTCCCGAGGGCGAGCCGGACGCAGATCTGCGGCGAGCACGACGGTCGGCTCAAGATCCAGGTCGCCGCGCCGCCGGTCGAGGGCGAGGCGAACAGGCAGATCTTGAAATTCCTGTGTAAAATTCTAGGTTTGGGCCGAGGCGATGTGTCGGTGGAGTCGGGGGACTCGGGCCGGCGCAAGAGGATCCGCGTCGAGGGGATGGGCGAGCGGGCCTTCCTGGCCGCGCTGGGCCTGGATCCTTGAGGGTCGATCCCCGCACTCCACCCCCTGTCCCCACACTCCACCCCCTGTCCCCCTCCTCGTTCCACGAGGAGGGGGGACGCTTGAAGTACGGCTTCGGGTGGATCGGGTCCCGCCCCGACGACCTCACGATTGTCCCCGACGGGGTCTCGCCCCAGGCGGCCAGTGATCCCGGCAAGGGCTCCTGCGGCCCACCCCCCCAAATCATCGTGCCTTCCCAACGAGCCCACCCCCGTCCCACCGTGTCCGTAATACGAGCGTCCCCCCTCCTCGTGGAACGAGGGCAGTGCCCTTCGGAGGGGGACAGGGGGTGGAGTGTGGGGCTGGAGTGGCAACCCACCCGTGTCCCAACTGCCCGCAAACTTCTTCAGAAGTCGCCGCCGATCCCTACGCCAGCGGCGTCCGGGGCGAGCCATGGGGACAAGGAGATGTGGCTCCGGGTCGGGCTCTGCCGCGCGTCGACGATGAGCAGGGTGACGCCGCCGAGGCCGAGGGCGGCGCCGCCGAGCAGGCCGACGAGCTGGAGGCCCTCGAAGGTGTCCTGCTCGTCGATGAGTTCTTGAATGCGGGCGGTGTTGGCCTCGGGCGTCCCGGCCAGGTCGTCGATCTGGCCATTGAGCTTGTTGATGCGGAAGGTGGAGGCGACGCTGGCCAGCAAGAAGAGCACGCCGCCGCTGACGAGGGTCCAGCCGGCCAGCCGCCGCTCCTCGTTCGGATCGACGATCAGCGGGCGCCGCGGCTCCTCCTCGGGCTCCTCGTCGGCGGCCTCGGCGGCGCAGAAGGAGGGCGGCGCCGCCGAGGCGGGCGCGGCGGTTGAGAGCATGATCGCGACGAGCAGCAGGCGGTGAGCTTTCATGAGGGCCTTGAAGAGGTTGGCGGAGGTGGTCGCCCAGGCCCAAGATCACCACAGATCGGCGACGTCATCAACCCCGCCCCAGGGCGCCCAGGGCGAATCCCTGAGACCAGCCGCGCGCCCTCGGCCTATCTCCGGAGCCGCTGCGACGCGCCGCGCGCCTTGAGGCCCTCGCGGGCCTGCAGGAGGCGCTCTTTGACGCCGGGATAGTTCGGGTTCAGCTCCAGGATCCTCGCGTAGTAGTCCTCGGCGAAGTCAAAGTCGCCTCGCCAGAGCGCCATGTCGGCCTGTTTTTCGAAGAGGTCGATGCTGTTGATGATCATCTGGGCGGGGATGATCTCAAGTCGATAGGTGGCCCGCGACGCGTCGTTGCTCAACAGGGCGTAGGCGCGCTCGACGGCGCGCTGGATGGCGGTGATGCTGTCGCGGATCCTGTCGTGGAGGGCGGCGGGGTAGTTGTCCAGGGTGTAGAGGGATTTTTGCTTGAGGTAGCCCTCGTCGATCGCGTCGCGGTAGGAGGTCCAGTGGGTCATGAGGGTTTCGAAGAGCGTCCCCCGATCCAGGGAGGCCGCCCAGTCGATGACGGCCTGGACGCGATCCATGTCGAAGCGGTTGAAGTCGACGCGCTCCTCGAAGGTCATCAGCCCGAGGTGCTCAAGGCGCAGGGCGAGGCGGGTGGAGTTGGTGCGGTTCATGTTGGAGATCGTCATCGACTCCCAGAAACGCCGGCCGTCGCCCAGGACCTCATCGTAGAAGTGGCGCTCCTTGCTGGTGAAGCCGAAGTCCTCCAGCGGGATGGGGAGCCGGGGGCTCTTGACGGGGTAGAGATCGCTGCGCGCCTCCCGGATCCTGGTCAGCATCTCGTGATCGATGGCCTCGATGGCCTGGGAGGCGATGGCGGCGGCGATGCGGGGCACGTCGACGGGCTTGACGTTGACGTGGTAGGGGAGGATGTCGAGGGTGTGGTAGAAGCAGCCGCCCGATTTGATCTTGAGCATCGCGCCGATCATGAACTTGAGCCTGATCTGCCGCGTGAGCGCCAGCTGAGCGTCGCTGAAGTGCCCCATCTCCATCAGGATCTCGCCCAGATCCCTGGCCTGGGCGCGCTCGCGAGCCTGGGCCGCGTCCAGGTGCGGGGGGTCGACCGCGTGGGTCTGCGCTACGAGCGTGCTCAGGGCGTAGGTGGTCGAGTCGGGCAGGAGCTGGGCGTCGACGGGCTGACCCTTTTGCAGCAGCAGGTGGAAGGTCCCCGTGTTGCTCTGCACCGTGAACACCCCGTTCTCCGAGAAGGCCATCGCGCCCAGCAGGCGCGCGGCCACGGCCTGCTGCTCGACGCGGCCCGATCGGTTGGCCTTCCCCGAGGTCAGCACCCGGAGCATGTCGGCGCGCGTCTGATCGTCCGGCAGCGCGGCGCGGCCGTGCGGCTCGCCTTCGGGGGGGGGTTGAGCGGGGGACGGCACCGCCGCGATCTGGGCTCGGGCGGCCTGGACGGTCGTGGTGGTGAAGGCGACGCCGGTCTTTGCCAGCGGCGGCTGCTCATCCCGAGCGCGGGCGGCCCGAGCGGCGGTGGTCGTGTACGCGATCCCGCTTCGGGCCAGCGGTGGCTCAAGGGGCTCCGGCGCGCTCTGGTTCGCGGGCTCCTGGGGCGTGGCCTGGTCGAGGGGCGGCGTCGATCCCTCGTCCAGAGGCGCCAGAGCGGCAGGGTCCTCGTCTGCAGACGGCGCCGCGCCCTCATCGGACGATGGGGGATCGGGGGTCAAGGCCGCTTCGATCGGCGAGAGGGCTTCGACGCCGTCCTGGGTCGCGGGGTCGGGCGTCGGGCTGGGGTCGGCGCTGGCGTGGAGATCCGAGGAGGGGCCGTCATCGGTCGCCGGATCGGCGGCCGAGGGGTCTGGCGGTGAGGTGACCGGGGGTTCGTCGGCTTGCCTGGGCGCCAGGGCGAGGGAGGGGGGCGTGACCGGCGCGGGTGGGGCGCCCATGCAGCGCTGGAGGGCCTGCTCCCATTGGGCCTTGAGGCCCGGTTGATCGATGTCGGGGACGATGGCGATGGAGGAGCCGGCCTGATAGACCGCGCGGCCAGTCAGGTGTATCGAGGCCTGGCCGGCGATGTGGACGGACATCGCGAGGGACGCGCCGGCGCTCAGCCCCTCCATCGCCTCGACGATGAGGACCTTGAGATCCTGGACCTGGTCGTTGAGGGCGATGAAGTGGGCAGGGGTGGGCAGGTGGATCTCGATCTTGAGTCGGGTGCCCTGGCGAGAGAGCGTCGCGCGCCAAGGGGTGCCTTTTGACATCAAGGACTCGGCGCGAAGGCCGCGTGAGGTGGTCATGTGCTCACCGTCGAAAGTGGAGTTGGTTCAATATGATACGCAGGGGCGGCCAACGCAATTGGCGGTGCACTTTTGAGGGGGGAGGGGCCGAGGTGCTGTGACAAGAAGCGCGATTGGTGTAGAACAGGTCGCGGTCAAGGCTGCGTGCTGAAGATGAAGATGAAGTTGATGGAGGATGTCCGATGAAAAGGACTCAGTGGTTGTTGGCGGCGGCGCTGGCGGCGTGGTCAGCGCCCGCTCTGGCGCAGGAGGCGGCCGAGGGGCCTGAGGGCGCCAGGGCGCCTGAGGGCGCCGAGGGGTCTGAAGGCGCCGAGGTGCCTGAGGTCGGCGTGGAGGGCGAGGCCGCGCAGGATCAGGTGTTGCTGCTGGCGGTCCCGAAGTACGAGCCCTTGCTGGGGTGGTCCCTCGGTGGCGTCGATCTGAGCTTCCCGCTGTCGATCTCGGAGCGGGTCGAGGCGGTGTCGTCCTTCCCTGCGGACGCGGGCGGGGCGATCTTCGAGGCGGATCCGGCCTTCAACACGCAGATCAGGCTCGCGGGCCGGATCAACACCAACCTGGCGCTGGCGCCGATCCGCCTGGTGGCCGATCTGGAGTTGGACGCGCTGACGGGTCAGCACGCGGGCGGCTCGACGCTGGAGGGCGAGTTCGTGCCGGTGTCGGGGGAGGCCGAGACGCAGCTTCGCAAGGCCTCCGTGCAGCTCGACATGGGGCCGATGGTCCACCTCACGGGGGGCTTCATGGTGAGCCACTGGGGCATGGGCTTGCTGGCCAACGACGGGGCGCACGGCTGGGAGCCGGGCTCGGCGAGCTTCAGCGATCCGCGCGGCGGCGACAGGGTCTTGCGGGGCCTGATGGCGCTGGGGCCCTTCTTTGACGAGGGGCTGATCATCGCCGGGGGCGTCGACAAGGTCCAGGGCGACGACGCGCTCTTCCCGGAGGACGAGGCGCTCCAGGTGCTCACCTCGGTGATCTACGGCGTCAAGGGCGGCCCGCTCAAGGTCGGCGCCTACTTCGTGTCGCGCAACCAGGAGAACGCTCTGGACGGCGACACGCTCCAGGTCCAGGCCTTCGACGTGGCGCTGTCCTACACCCGCGAGCGGGGGTCGATGACCTTCAAGTTCGAATCCGAGCTCGCCGTCGTCACCGGCCAGACCACTCTGTCGCCCACGCCGGACTTCCTGATCCACGACGTGGCCCAGATCGGCGCCGCGATGCGGGCCAGCATGGACTTTGGCGGCTCGGGGCTGATCCTGGATCTGCTCTTCGCCTCAGGGGACGACAACTTCGATGACGCGACCCAGAGCGGCTTCAAGGTCGACAACAACTACCCGCTGGGGTTGATCACCCACCGCTTCGTGCTCGGGGCCCAGAGCGCCCGCGCCCCGCTCTCGGCCTCCAACCCCGATCTGGTCGGAAAGCCGGCCGAGGATCTGGAGCGCTTCCCGACCCAGGGCGCGATCACCAACACGGTGGCCATCTTCCCGCGCGGCTGGGTGCGCTTCTTCGACAAGCTGGAGCTCTACGGCGGCCCCCTGCTGGCCTTCAGCGAGCGCTCCCTCTCCGATCCCTTCAACGCGCGCATCGCAGGAGGGGTGCCCCGCAACGCCCTCGACGGCGATCCTGGCCCCTTGCTGGGCGTCGAGCTGGATCTGGGCGCGCGCTATCGGCGCATCATCGCCGGCTCGGAGTTCACGATGGGGATCGAGGGCGGCGTCTTCTTCCCCGGCGACGCCTTCAAGGACGCGCAAGGGCAGAACATGGAGCCCGTCACGGCCGGCCGCGCGACCTTGGATTATCGTTTTTAAGGAGGGTTGAGAGATGACCACCATGAACAACAGCTTCCCTCGCCATGCGCTCCGCGCCCTCGTCACGCCGCTGATGGCCCTGGCGCTGCTGCCGGGCTGCGTGGGCGAGAAGCCCGAGGGCCTCGCGCCCTCCCAGACGGCCTCGGTGACGGTGAAGATGGACTTCTTCCACCGCCCGCTGCCGGACATCCCGCTGCCCAACGACCTCGCCACGAGGGCCGACGAGACCTCGGCGACCGGGCGGCGCCTCAACGCCTCGATGCTCGCGCCGACGCAGCTTGAGGCCAGGGTGCGCGAGCTCATCGACCGGCTCGACGGCTGGGGCGTCTACCAGCACATCTCGATCCCCTTCACCGGGCCGCTGGACATCCAGACCATCATCGACGCCCACCACGGCGACGACTACAACCTGACCAACGACCTGGTCTACCTCGTCAACGTCGATCGTGACTCGAAGAACTTCGGCAAGGCCACGCACCTGGACGTGGGCAACGGCAACTACCCGGTCGTCCTTGAGAACCTCGACGCCTACTGGAAGAACGATCCCCGCGGCAAGACCCTCTCGCTGCTCTACGAGGACACCGACGAGGACGTCAACGGCAACGGCGTGCTCGATCCCGGCGAGGACGCCAACCGCAATGGCCGCCTCGATGCTGGCGAGGATCTGGACGGGGACGGGGCGCTGGATCTGCCGGAGGACACGGACGCCGATGGCGTGCTGGACAAGCCCAACTACCGACCGGGGATGAACCCGGCCGCCGACGATCTGGCGGGCCGGGCCGACGCGCTGATGACCTTCTTCGAGCGCGAGACCAACACGCTGATCGTCAAGCCGATGGTCCCGCTCGACGAGCGCACGACCTACGCCGTGGTCGTCACCCGGCGGCTGCTGGACGAGGACAAGAAGCCCGTCGGATCGCCCTTCCCCTGGATCAACCACGTCGGCCAGACGGCCGCCCTCAAGGCGCTGCCCGAGGTCATGAAGCGCCAGGGCGTCGACCTGGACGAGATCGCCTTCGCCTTCTCCTTCACGACCCAGACGGTGGCCTCCAACTGGGTGCCCGTGCGCGAGGGCCTCTACGGCTACGGCGTCCAGAAGCACCTCGCCGAGGAGTTCCCCGCCAGGCTCGCCAGCCTGGAGCCCGTCCGCGACCTGGACTTCTTCGAGGGCGACAAGAACCCCTACATCATGAGCACGGAGGACTGGATCGACCCCCTCAAGCTCGTCGGCTCCCAGTTCCTGGGGGTCTCGTCCGGCACGCGCGAGTTTGACATCGCCTTCGAGGGCCAGCAGTTCATCGACTACCACGTCATCGGCTCGGTCGACTCGCCCCAGCTCTTCGAGCGCACCGACGCCCAGGGCAACCCGCTGGGCTTCAACGACCAGTCCTGGCCCGAGGATCTGGACCGCGTGCCGGCCCAGGCCCGCTCCGAAAAACTCTACTTCTGGCTGACGGTGCCCCGCAAGGAGATCTCGGCGCGCGGCAAGGGGCTGCCGGCCCCGGTCATCGTCCTGGGCCACGGCTACACCAGCAACCGCTTCGAGGCCCTGGTCTTCAGCGGCTACCTGGCCCGCCACGGCTTCGCGGTGCTGGCCATCGACAACGTCTCGCACGGCCTCGTCCTGAACGAGGACGAGGAGCGGCTGGCGCGGCTGCTCCTGGGCAGCTTCGGCATCGAGCCCTTCTTCGACGCCATGCTCAAGGGCAGAGCGGCGGATCTGAACAACGACGGGGCCTTGGACTCCGGGGCCGACTTCTGGACCTCCTACCTCTTCCATACCCGGGACGTCGTGCGCCAGAGCGTCCTGGACTATGTCCAGCTCATCCGGGTGCTGCGCACCTTCGACGGCGTCCAGCGTTGGGACTTCGACGTCGACGGGGACGGGGTCAAGGAGCTGGCCGGCGACTTCGACGCCGACGGCCAGGTCGACGTCGGCCTCAAGTCGCGCTTCTTCGCCACGGGCGGCTCGCTGGGCGGCTTCATGTCCTCGCTGCTCGGCGCCGTCGAGCCGCACATCGTCGCGGTGGCCCCGATCTCCGGCGGCGGCGGGATCTCGGACCTGGGCATCCGCTCGGTCCAGGGCGGCGTGCGCCAGGCCTTCATCCTGAGCTCCATGGGCCCCCTCTACACCGCGACCCTCGACGCCGCCACCGGCAAGACGCTCATCGAGGCCATCGTGGCCGACCTCAACGACGACGTCACCGAGCCCATCGGCGAGGTCGATGGCCTGAGCCCGGGCGACACCATCGTCGGCGTCAACCTCGCCAACAACGAGCGCGCCTGCGGCTACATCTCCACGGAGGGCCTGAGCCGCATCGGCCTGCCCAGCGACCTGCGCGACCCCCACCGCCTGGAGTTCTACAAGGGCAACGCCCTCGTGACCGGCTCGACCGAGTGCGAGGTCGTCGAGGGCCTGACCCCCTTCCACACCCTGGAGAGCTTCGAGCGGGAGTTCGAGTTCCAGGGCGAGCTCTACACCCCCGGCACGCCGCTGCGCGCGCTGGTCGAGGGCCTGGGGCTTCGCCGGGCCAACCCGGAGCTGCGGCGCTTCCAGCCCATCTCCCAGCTCGTCCTCGATCCGGCCGACCCGGCCGTCTACGCCCGCCACTTCACCCGCGAGCCCCTCGTCTACCCCAACATGAACGAGTCGACCTACACCCACGCGCTGATCGTCACCACGCTCGGCGACATGAACGTCCCGGCCAGCGGCGGCGTCACCATCGGCCGCGCCGCAGGCTTCATCGACTACCTCAACAAGGACCCTCGCCATGGCAAGACGCCCAACCAGGTCATGATCGACAACTACGTCAACGAGGCCGTCCACACCTACAAGCGGCACACCGACAAGTACACCGGGGAGGGCGTCCACATCGACGTCGAGAACTTCTCCCAGGGGACCGACATCTGGGGCGACGCCATCCCGCGCCTCGATCCCCCGCTTCACACCTGGTCCGACAGGGATCTGGCCGGGAACGACCTCGGCGGCATCTCGGGGGCCATCTTCCCCCTGCCCATCCCCACCGGCCAGCACGGCTTCCCATTCCCCGGCCAGCTCCCCGATCAGGCCCGCAAGGACTGCGAGGCCGCCTGCGAGGGCGAATGCAGCTGCGACGAGGTCGTCACCTTCGACACCGGCAACTTCCTCTTCAACATGCTCGGCGAGTACTTCCGCACCAACGGCCGCGTCCTGAGCCCCGACCTGTGCCACTCGCGCGGGGACTGCGCATCCACCCTTCCCGTCCCCGAACTTCGGCGCTGATCCCCGCCCTGGCGCCTCGGCGCCGCGCCCGGCCAGCTCGCCGCTCCCCGCCGCTCTCCGACAACACCCCCACAACACTCCGATGACCGCCACGCGCCTCGACGCGGCCGCGCCGCCGACCAGGGGCCTGCGCCTTGCCTCCCCTCGTCAGCCCTTGATGATGTCGTCGGGGGTTGGGGCCTCGGCGGGGTCGTCTCGCCGGAGTTCGGCCTCGGCGGTCTGGCGGATCCTGGCCATGAAGGCGGGCAGGGCGTCGACCATGTTACGGGTCAGCCACGTCTGGAGGAAGACGAGGTAGGGGCCGAGCAGGAAGCGGTGGGCGGGCGACAGGCTCAGCGCGGGCAGGAGCGAGCGGGGGCGCTCCAGCGCCTCGGAGGCGGCGCTTGAGCCGCGGGAGGGCGCGCCGTCGCTTGGAGCCTGGGGGTGTTCCGAGCCTGGATCGGGGCGGCCTTCGGGCGCCGCGTTCGGGGTCGAGGCGGGCGCCTCCTCGCCGAGCGCCATGAGCGCAAGTGGCTTGAATCGCTCAGGAATCTGGCTGTCTCGGAGGTGGCTGGCCAGGGCGGGCGGGGTGGCGTGTCGAGGGGGAGGGGGTTGGTCGCAGGCGAGGTCGGCCATGGCGCAGAGGGTGCGGAGCATGCCGGCGTGGGCGAGGTTGAGGGTGCGGCCAGGGACGTTGGCGTGGGAGGCGGTGGCGGCGAAGGCGGAGAGGGGGTCGCTGGCGCCGAGCGAGAGGATGGGTGAGGCGAGCTGGTGGAAGCCGCCGTGGGGGGAGAGGGCGTCTTGCATGATGATGAGCATGACGGCCTCGCGGCCTGCGGCGTCGGCGCACCAGTCGGCGAATTCGAAGAGGAGGCGAGCCTGGGGGTCGCGGCGGAAGGTGGCCTCCATGCCGACATTGCCCATGGCGGTCATGCCGGCCTGGAGGAGCTGGGCGGTGCGGGGGTCGGTCAGGGCCATCAGGGCGGCCTCGGCGGCTTGCTGGATGGGGAGGCGGTCTGCGAGCTGGCGGGTCTTGTCTGCGGCGCGCTCAAGGAGCGCGCGGGCGCCGGGGGCGCGATCCAGGAGGCGCGCGGGGCGGGCGGTCAGCCTGGTGAGGCGGCCTCTGGCGCGGGCGAGCGCGCCTGGCTGCGCGTCGGGTGAGGGGGTGACGTCGAGGGTGGGTGGGTCGGGGTCCTTGCTCATGCGCTCCGTCGGATCAGCGGGAGAGGCCCGTGAAGGCGGGGCGGAAGCCGAGCCAGTTGGCGCGTCGGGTGACGGGCGGGGATTGCTCGTGGGCGCAGCTCATGCGGTCGAGGTTGTTGGAGGTCTGCTGGAAGTTGCTGCCCTTGCAGAGGCCGTGGGTGGGCAGGGTGCCCTTGTCGTCGAGGTCGAGCAGGGCGTTGTCCTGGGGAGAGTCGCCCAGCGCGCACCACTCGGAGACATTGCCGAGCATGTCCTGGCAGCCGTAGGCGGTGCGCGTGCGGGGGAAGGAGCCGACAGGGCAGGTGGTGTCTGCGCCGACGTGGGCGAGCTCGGGGCTTGGCTCGGCGCGTCCCCAGGGGTAGGGGGCGCCTCCGACGCCGCGGGCGGCCTTCTCCCACATCGAGGCCGTCGGCAACGCCAGGCCGGCCCAGCGGCAGTAGGCCTGGGCGTCGACCCAGGAGACATTGACGACAGGGTGGTCGAGGAGCTCCTCCGGGCAGGCGCCCGCTGTCCAGTGTGACAAGAAGCCCCCCGAGCTGGGGTGCCAGGAGGGCGGGCTGTAGCCGACGGCGGCGACGAAGCGGGCGAACTGGCGGTTGGTCACGGGGTGAACGGCCAGCGCGAAGCCCGGCAAGGTCAAGGCGCGCTTGAGCCCGCCATGTCCAGCGATGAAGCGCCCAGGCGCGATCCACACGAGCTGCGAGCCGTCGGTGGGGTTGACCCACGGTCGGCGCGTGAGGCGAGCGGCACGCTGGAGTTGGAGGCCCTCGGAGGCCTCCCGAGAGATGATGTGATGGCTGTGGGCGTACTCCAGGGCCGTCGACAGGACATCGAGGTCGTCCAGGCCGCCGAGGTGGTCGATGGCCCTGGCGCGCTGGTCCGGGGATGGGGCCTCGTAGGCCAGATCGCGCAGGAGCGCGAGCGTCTGTTGCATCTTGATGCGTCTCCTGAGCCTCGGCGTCGCCCTTGCGGCCGCTCTCCCTTGGATCGGTCAGCGGCCTCAGGATATCTCCAGCCCCCTCAGAGCACAACCGGACCTGGGCGCCTGAAAAGGGAGGGAACTTCTGGCGACGGTCCTTGTCAGACCTGAGCGAGCGCGCTGTCCCAGGCTTACCCCGATGGACAATGGGGTCCGGATTTTTTTTCATCAGCCCCTCGGCCTTCAAGAGGCAGGGGTCTGTCACCATCAAGGAGCGGGAGATGACCGGGAAGAGGCCATTGTTGATTGCTATTCTATTGTCTTTGCTCGCCTTTTCATGCCAGGGCGGCGAAGAGGAGGGGGGCGAGGCGCCGGATCGCTTCGCCCAGATCGCCGGCGAGGCGCCAGAGCGAGGCCAGCCCGTCGACGGAACCAGGGAGGGTGTCGCGGGCGAGCCGGGCGAGCCGGGCGCGGGTGAGGTCGCCGGTGGAGAGGCGGGCGCGATCGGCGCCAACGCGGCGGAGGTGACTGAGGAAGAGCGCGCTGTCGATGTCGCCGACAAGGTGGCCGAGGCCGCTCCAGAGGTGACCGTGGAGAAGGTCGACAAGTCGGCCATCCTGAAGTCGCTCGGCGACAGCGGCTCTGGCGCCGAGGGTCAGGGGAATCTCCAGGGCATCCTGGGCGAGGGCTCGACGGGGCTCAAGGGGAACTCCGATGGCCTCGGCCATCAGGGCTCGGGGGGGCTCGGGCTCAGGAGCGTGGGGCGCGGCGGCGGCGGCATCGCGACGCGGGGTCTGGGGAGCGGAGGGGGCGGGATCGGCGCGGGCAAGTTCGGGGCCGTCGGGCAAGGCAGCAGGGGCTTCGGCGGGCCCGCTCCCGCCAGGAGGCCCACAGGGTCCAACGGCGCGGCGCAGATCGCGGCCAGCAGGGTCAAGCCCGAGGCCGACTCGGGCGGGGAGGACTACAAGCAGTATGGGGTCAACCCCTTCGTGGACCCGGCCAAGGACAAGCTGTCGACCTTCTCGATCGACGTGGACACGGGGGCCTACACCATCGCGCGGCGCAAGCTCCAGAGCGGCGGGCTGCCGCCGGCCGCCGCCGTGCGGGTCGAGGAGTTCGTCAACTTCTTCCGCTACGACTACAAGCAGCCCGACGGCACCCTGCCCTTCAACGTCGACTTCGAGGCCGCCCCCTCGCCCTTCAAGACCGACACCGTGCTGCTTCGGGTCGGCGTGCAGGGCCGGGCGCTGTCCGAGCAGGAGCGCAAGGCCGCCCACCTGGTCTTCCTGGTCGACACCTCCGGCTCGATGCAGTCGCCCGACAAGCTGCCGCTGGCCCAGCAGGCCCTGCACCTGCTCGTCAACCAGCTCAAGCCCGGCGACACGGTGGCGCTGTGCACCTACGCCGGCTCCGTGACCGAGGTGCTGGCCCCCACCGGCATGGACCAGCGGGCCCGCATCCACCAGGCCATCGAGGATCTGGTCGCTGGC
>SYOX01000336.1 GCA_005804885.1 Pseudomonadota bacterium | reverse complement strand
GCTGAAGTCCTCGGAATCATAGTGGAATCTCAGCGGCGACAGGATGGCCTTGCCGCCCTCGAAGCGGACCTTCTTCGCGTCCACCCGGGCGACGAAGAACTTGGTGCCGGCCTCGACGTAGGGCCGCAGCACCGGCTCGGCCCCCTGCGGGATGTTGTAGTTGTTGCCCCGCAGCCACGCGTCCAGCCCCCCCGAGTCGTCCGCGCTCAGGATCACCACCTCGTACTCCCCCACCTTGAACTCCGCCTCGACCCGGACCCCGCCGCCCGTCGGCGCTGGCATCATGTCCGTTGGGACCGCCTTGGCGCCTTCCGGGAAGAGCGTCCAGTCCTCCTCGGGGGGCTCGTAGCAAGGGTCGCGCTCCCAGTACTCGACGAGCCGGGGCGCGGCCATCTGATCGAGGCGGTCAAAGACGTCCTCGGGCAGCGTCTTGACGTTCTCCTTCTGGAGCACGACCGGCACGGGGATGACCATGGCGAAGTCGCTCGGCGGCCCCTGATAGTTGTTCTGCATGGACAGGACCGTCCGGGTGCCGTGTCGCATCAGCGCCACCTGGGTGGCGTTGTTGAACATCTCCCCCGTCGCCCCCGAGACATAGAACCCGCAGAAGGCGCTCGCCTCCACGGGCGCCATCAAGAGCGCGGCGGTGATCAAGAGCGGGGTGGCGAGCTGTCGTCGGTCCATCATGGTCTCCTCCTCATGCCAGGCGCGCGCCTGATCTCCCTGTCTGATATCTGCCTCCATTTCTGGCACGGCGAGCCCGGCGGGACAAGGGGTCGTGGCACGGGATCTGCTAAGACCCGCGCGGGGATGGCGCGCGAGGCCGCGAGGCGCGACACAGGGGGCAGACGGAGCAGGCCCCCGAGCGTCGGAGCCCGCCAAGGTCGGAGTTCGTCGGCGCGACATGAGAGTCAGAGGGGCAGCGTATGAAGGGGACGAGGTGGGCGTTGTCGTGGTGGCTCCTGGTCGTCGCGGCGCTGGGCGGGTGCGACGGCGTCGAGCCGGATTGCGTCTACGAGCGAGGCGGCGACCGGATCGCCCACGGCTATACGGGCTTCAACTGGGAGATCCATCAGGACCTCGACGTCGCCGCCGTGGCCTTGTGTGAGGGCATCGAAGGCGGCCTGACGATCTCCAACGAGGTGCGCCTGGGTCGCCTGAAGTGGATAAGCGGCCCGCTCCGGCTGCGCGCCTCTCCCTTCCTCGACAAGCCCGCCAACGTCACCATCAGCCTGCCCTCGCTCCAGACGGTCGGCGGCGCGCTCCACATCCATCGCTTCGAACCCGGCCAGGGCCGCCCGGGGCTCGATCTGAGCGCTCTGGAGCGCGTCGAGGGCGATCTGATCCTCGACGACGTGCCCTTCGAGCGCCTGACCCTGCCGATCCGATCCATCGGCGGCAACCTGCGGATCATCAACCAGTCCAAGCTCGTCGAGCTCGATCTGCCCTTGTTGGAGTCCATCGGCGGCGACCTCGACGCGGGAGGCTGCCTCAACTGCCCTGAGGCCTCTCAGCAGAGCGCGGGCAACCCCGCGCTCGCCCGCATCCTCGTCCCCTCCCTCAAGACCGTCGGCGGCGCGGTGAAGATCACCCGGACCCCCGCGCTGTCCGCGCTGGATCTGCCCGCGCTGACCGAGGCCCGCCGCCTGGAGATCCTCGGCGCCTCGGCGCTCGCCTCGATCTTCGCCCCCCACCTGGCCGCCGCCGAGTCCGTCGAGCTGCGCGACAACCCTCGCCTCCTCGCCCTCGACCTTCCCGCCCTCGCGGCTCTGACGGGATCGCCCGTCTACAACCCGGGCACCTCGGCCGTGATCGGGCGACAGGGGCTGGCGATGTCCGGCAACCTCGCCCTGAGCCACCTCGCCCTGCCGCTTTTGGTGCGGATCGACGGCAAGCTGGACCTCACCGGCAACCCGGAGCTCTTCCACCTCGGCCTGGAGCGCCTGATCGCGATCGAGGGCGCGCTCATCGAGCGCAATGGCCTCCGGCAGATCGTCATGCCTGCGCTTGCGGAGGCGACCGGGGCGCTGGAGGTGCGCGACGAGCCCGATCTGGAGCGCCTGGAGATCCCGGCGCTGCGCCACGCCGGGATCATCGCGCTCGCCAGGCTGCCGGCCCTTGAGCTGGCCCCGTTGCCCGCGTTGGAGAGCCTGGGCACGCTCACCATCGAGGCGCTCGACGGGCTGGAGCGCCTGACCGTCCCCAGCGCGGCGACGCTCGGCGCGCTGAACCTGATCGGCAACGCGAGCCTGCGCGCCCTGGACCTGCCACCCCAGGCCGAGATGAGCGGGGTCCTGCTGGAGGACAACCCCGCGCTTGAGGCGTTCGCGCTCCCTGACCTGCGCGTCCTGTCCGGGCTCTCAATCCACGGCCAGCCCGCCCTGACCCTGCTCGACCTCCCGTTGCTGGAGGAGGTGTCCTTCATTGCGCTGGAGGACAACGACGCGCTGATCGAGGTGTCGCTGCCCTCCTTGCAGCGCGGGGGGACCCTGATCGCGCTCGATCATGAGCGGCTGGAGGCGCTCCGCGCGCCGCTGCTGCAGGGGTTGAGCGTCCGGCTGCACGTGTCGAGGAACGCGGCGCTCCACACCCTCGCTCTGTCGGGGCTGACCCAGGCCGGCATCGTCGAGATCACGGCCAACGCCTCGCTGCCAGACTGCGAGGCCGAGGTGATCCGGCTCCAGCTCGACCGGAGCGCCGAGTCGGTGACGATCGCCGACAACCTCGGGGACGGCCTCGACGGCTGCCAGTGACGCCTCGGTCTGGCGCCGCTCCAGATTAAATCAATGGTCCGGTCAGTATCACGCAGGGCGACCACGCAGTTCGGTTCGAGGGTCGACGGCCCGCCCCAGGCGCGAGCCTGGGGGTCTCGATCGGGTCGTTGATTAAATCATAAGTGATTTCAACGGCTTATGGTGTGTTGGTCGCGCCTGGATCGGTCAGATGTTGTACTTCCGGATGTAGCGCTGGAAGGTCCGGAGCGAGACGCCGAGGTGGACCGCGGCGGGGGCTCGGGCGCCCTGAAAGCGCCGCAGGGCCTCCATGATCTGCGCTTCGGAGCACTTCGGGGGCCTGCCGGGGGTCAGGGCGGAGGGGTCAGGGGCAGCGTTGGCGAAGGGCTCGTCGGCCTTGGGCGCGGGGTGGTGGGGCAGGAGCGAGGCGATCAGGTCGGCGTCGATCGCGTCGTCGCACAGGACCATGGCGGCGCGCACGACGTTCTCGAGCTGGCGGATGTGGCCCGGCCAGGGGTGCCGCATCAGGGTCGAGACGGCCTGACCGGTGACGACGGGCGAGGGCTTGTTGGGGTTGTCGCGGGACATGATGTGGCGGATGAGCAGGGGGATGTCCTCGCGGCGTTCGCGCAAGGGCGGGAGGCGGACGATCAGGGTCGCCAGGCGGTAGTAGAGGTCTTCGCGGAAGGAGCCCTCGCGGACCATGGTGGCCAGATCGCGGTGGGTGGCGGCGACGATCCGCACGTCCACCTCCAGCTCGTGGACGGCTCCGACGGGGCGGATGCGCTGCTCCTGGAGGGCCCGCAGCAGCTTGATCTGCATCGGGTGGGACATCTCGCCGATCTCGTCGAGGCAGAGGGTGACGCCCGAGGCCGCTTCGAAGAGGCCCTTGCGGTCCTGGGTGGCGCCGGGGAAGGCGCCCTTGCGGTGGCCGTAGAGCTCGGACTCCAGCAGCGTCTCGGCCAGCGCCCCGCCGTTGATGGCCACGAAGGGCTGGGACCGGCGAGGGCCGTTGAAGTGGATGGCGCGGGCGATGACCTCCTTGCCGGTGCCGGACTCGCCTTCGACGACGACGGCCAGGGCGGTGTCGACGATCCTGTCGACCTGGGCGAGCACCCGGCGCATGGTCGGGGCCTGGGCGACGATGTGGTCGTAGTTGAAGCGCAGCCCCGAGGTGTGCCGCTCGCGGGCCAGATCGGCCTCAAGGCGCTCGCAGCGGGTCGCAAGGTCCAGCAGGAGCTCCTCTTTTTCGGAGAGGAGGGCCTCGATCCGCGCCTGGGCGCGGGCCAGCTCGTCGCGCTCGTGGCGCAGCTCGGCCACGCGGCGGGCGCCGAGCAGCGCGACGGCGAGCTGATCGGCGAAGCTGCCCATCATCCGGGCCGTGAGGCCTTCGAAGACCCTGGGGGCGCCGCGGTGGTCGAGGTAGAGGCAGCCGAGGATGCGCTCGCGCTCGCGGATCGGGACGCAGAGGATCGAGGTGAGCTGGAGCTGGTGGACGCTGGCGGCCTGTCCGAAGCGCCCGTCGAGGCTGGCGTCGTCGGTCAAGACGGGCTGGCCTTCGAGGGCGACGTGGCGCGCGATCGTCTCGGAGAGCTCCAGGCGATCCGGGTCAATGGGCCTGCCGTCGGTGTCCCGGCTGAAGGCGACCTCGAAGGGCGCCCCGTCGTCCTTGCGCAGCAGCAGGAAGCCTCGCTCGGCGCCCGTGAGCGCCAGCGCGATCTCCAGCGCGGAGGGGATCAGGCGCTCAAGCTCCGTCTCGCCGACGATCCGGCGGTTGAGCGAGAGCATCCGGTAGAACTGCTCGGCGACCTCGATCTCGTGGCGCTCGGCGACCCCCTGGGGCGTCGACGGGCGCAGCTGCGGGCGGTGGGCGCTGGCGGCGTGGGAGAGCAGCGGGTGGCCCTGGCTGGGCAGCGCGACGGCCGTCATCGTGGCGGCCTGGGCTTGCTCGACCATGTCCCTTGAGGTGAGCGAGGTCGAGGTCGACCGTTCCTGCAGGATCCGCCCTGGCGGCGTGGGGTCCGTGCCCAGATCCAGGAGCCGCTCCAGATCCAGGTGGCGGGCCATGTCCTGGCGCAGCTCAGGGGTCAGCGCCAGCGCCACGCGGCGCCACGCCCGGCCGGCGGTCGCGGACAGCTCCCGCAGCGCCAGCGGATCGGGGTGCTGGCCGGCCTCGGAGAGCCGCCTCATCAGCCAGCGGGCCTCGGTCAGCACGGTCAGGTCGTCGCCGTCGTCCAGCGCCCGCTCCAGCGCCCTCAAGTAACGATCGATCCCGATCAGGCGCTCGACGCCCCCTCGGGCCAGGATCAGCTCGGCCCGGAGGATCTGGGCGCGGTGCTTCAGATCCGCGAACTCCTCGATGTCCACCTCCGCGGCGCCGAGGTGCTCGCGGGCGGCCTTCTCCCGGTCGGCCCGCGCCGCGGCCAGCCCCGCCTTGAGCGAGAGCTCGCAGGCGTGGCGCTTGTCGCCCAGCTCCCGGAAGGTCGCCGCGCACCGCGCGTAGACGGCCTCGGCGCTCTCCAGGCGCCCGTCGGCCGAGTCGGCGTCGGCCTCCAGCTGCTCGACGAACTGCGTGATGTAGGCCAGCCCTATCTCGCGCGCGATCCGCCCTGCGGCCGCCAGCAGCTCCCGCGCCTCGCCGGAGCGGCCCAGCTTGATGTCGATGTTGGCCCGGTTGGCCAGCAGGAGCGCCCGCGTCGTCGCCCGCGTCGTCGGCAGGCAGCAGCGCGCGCCGAGCTCGTAGTACTGGCGGGCCATCGACAGCCTGCCCTGGCGCTCGTAGGCCGTGCCGAGGTTGAGCAGGTAGACCGGCCGCTCCGAGTCGAGCCCCTCCTGGTCCACGATCTCCAGCGCCG
The DNA here is from genome assembly GCA_005804885.1 of Pseudomonadota bacterium. GTDB lineage: Bacteria > Myxococcota_A > Bradymonadia > Bradymonadales > SYOX01. The sequence goes on along the minus strand of SYOX01000336.1, from coordinate 7,365 downwards.
CCCTGTAGCTCTCGGTGGCCCGATCCAGGCTCCCTTGCATGTAGGCCGCCACCGCCCGCATCGCGTGGTAGCGCGCCCGCGCCCGCGCCGTCGAGCTCGACGAGCCCAGCGCCCCGTGCAGCCCCTCCAGCTCGCGGTGATCGGTGTCGACCCCCTGCATCGCGTCGGCCGCCGCCGCCGTGACCCACAGGTCCGAGCGCAGCACCGCCGCCTGCGGCGTCGACTCCGACCGAAGCCGCTCCAGCCCCTCCATCGCCCGACGGCGCGCCTCCGCGAAGCGGCTGCGCCTCAGGTCGAGCTGCGCCAGGATGTTGTCCCGGTGCCCAGCCTCCAGCGCCCCGAGCGCCTCCAGCGGCAGCGCCTCGATCCCCTCCACCGTCAGCCCTGCGCCGAAGGCCAGCCGCCCACGGGCCAGCTCCAGGCGCGCGCGCCCTGGCGCCTCCTCGACCCCCGCCAGCGCTCGCCCGAGGGCCTCCATGCCGAGGGCGGGTTGCCCCGAGGCCATCGCCGTGTCGATGAAATCATCAACAATATCAGGATCTTGGGTGACGATCAGGGCCGCCTCCAGGATCACCATCGTCAGCGTCCCGGCCTGCTCGGCCCGCAGGCGCTCCCGGTGTCGCCCCCACAGCGCGCGCAGCGCCGCGCCGTCGCGCCGCAAGGCCGCCGAGAGCAGCCCCACGTGCGGGTGCTTGCGGCCGAGCGGCACCAGGCCTTCGCCCAGCGCGCGGCGAGCGGGCCCGTCGAGCTGCTCCAGGGGCATGAAGGGCGCCGTGTAGGCCCGCTGATCGGGCGCGTCGGCCCGAGGGACGACCTTGGTGATGAGCCGCCGCGCGACGCAGCGCTCGACGGTCGCGCGCGCCTGCTCGGGGCCGCAGGTCGCGGCGGCGGCGGCCTCCTCCAGCTCCGCCATCGTCGCCCCCTCCGGCAGCATCCCGCAGAGGGCCACCACGAGGGCTTCGAGGTTGGACGGGGAGTCCAGCAGCGTGGCCTCGGGGGCCGGCTCCGGCGTCGTCGGGGCGTCGTCGTCGTCCACGAGCAGCCGGGTGAGCTTGCCGGGGATCCCCTGGGATCGTCGGTAGAGCCGCTCCAGCTCGCCTTCGCTCAAGCGCTGCCGCATGGAGCCGAGCCCCAGCAGGCCGTCGAAGTCCTCCCGCGTCAGGGGCGAGAGCTCGACGACTTCGAAGCCGGCCGAGGCCAGCAGCGGCCGGAGCCTCGGCAGGCCTCGCGGGCTCGTGGTGGCCCACAGGCGCAGGGCGTCTGGAGCGCGCTCCAGCGCCAGGATCAACGCCTCGACGACCTCCAGGCCCTCGATGGGATCTTCCCCGATGTCGTCCCACAGCAAAGACACGGGTTGACCAGGGAGGGCGTCTATCAGGGCCTCGGCGAGGTTCTTGAGCCAGCGCGCGCGGTCGCCGCTGGCGGGGGGGGGCGGGGTGAAGGCCTTGTCGCTCAGGCTGGCGAGCTGGGGTCCGAGCAGCAGCAGGCGCTGCCAGGGTTGCCCGCCGCCGAAGAGCTCCAGCGTCGGCCTGCCGGTGTGCTGGAGCTCCCAGCCGAGCTGGCGCAGCATCCGGCTTCGGCCGATCCCGCGCTCGCCGACGAGCAGCACGACGGGAGGCAGCGCGGGGCGGCCCTCGCTCGCCCGCGCCTGGAGCGCCCCGATGGCGGCTCGGCGCGCGTGCCCGAGGAAGGGCAGCTGGCGCGGGCGGCCTCCCTCCCAGCCTCCCACGGCCTCGGAGGGCGGCAGCAGCGCCACCCGCACCGAGTCCAGCTCGGGCCGCTGGGCCGGATCGGCCGAGAGCAGGCGGCGGATCGTCTGGATGACGCGCTCGGGCAGCCCGCGCTCCAGCAGCGCGCCCGGCAGCTGCGCGCGATCGCTGATCGAGCGCACCGGCAGGCGCTGGCCGACGAGCACCTGGGCCAGCATCACCCCCAGCGCGAAGGCGTCCGAGGCCTCCGTCGCCCGCATCCCCCGCAGCCGCTCCGGGGCCAGGTAGCCCGGCGTCCCTCCCATCGTGCCGGCGCCGCCGCGCGCGGCCAGCCCGAAGTCGATCAGCGCGGGCCGCTCCTGGCCGCGCTCCTCGACGATCAGGACGTGCTCCGGCTTGAGGTCCCCGTGCACCAGCCCGGCGTGGTGAAGCTCCGCGATCGCCTCGGTCAAGTGCGCCAGCACCGACAGCACCCGGGCCTGGACCTCGGAGGCGCCGTGCCCCTGGTCGGCCTGGAGCCCCGAGGACCAGTCCAGCACCGTCGGCCCGTCCACCCACGTCCGCACCAGGTAGGCGCGCGTGTCGCGGCCGAGGTGCAGCGGCCCCTCGTCGGTCAGCCCTTCGAAGAGCTCAAGATCGCGCGGCCCCGCGAAGCCCAGCCCCAGCACCGGCGCGATGCAGGGCGTCGTGAGCATCCTGAGCGCCTCGAACTCCGCGATCGTCCCGTCCCGCTGCTCCTGACCCGAGCGCCCCAGCTTCAACACCGCCAGCGCGTCGCCCCGCAGCGCGTCGGCCACCTGGATCGCCAGCCCCTGCGCCCCGCCCCCCAGCCGCCTCAGCAGCCGATACCGCCCTGCAAAAAGTCGATGCGCCAACGCCCTCTCCCTCCGCCTCGCCTCTCTCTTCAAGCCCCCACATTAAAAGACGGCGCATGACAAAACAAGCCCGTGAACATAGGCTTTCGTCTTTTATGTCGTTGTTTTGTCATGACATTTTGTCGCATCGAGGCGGTCGCTGGTGGGGAGGGGCGGGCCTGGATCGGCGTGTGGTCGGCGCCCATGCATTTTTTGGGGGGGATGTGGATCTCGGCATGGTGGTTGCGTTGGGGGCTTTGCGCAGGAGACAGGGCATTTGAGCCCAGAGCGCGGAAGGACGAGGCATGAACACCCGAGAGCAGAAGATCGCCAGCCTTGAGGACCTCCAGTTGACAGCTCTGGCCGAGCGCTTCAGGGGCGGGGACGGGGAGGCCTTCGGGGCGCTCTACGGTCGGCTTCGGCGGGTGGCCTTTGCGGTGGCGCTTCGGATCGTGGGGTGCGAGGCGGAGGCCGAGGACATCGCGCAGGACACCTTCCTGAAGGCGTGGGGTGCGCGGGAGCGGCTTCAGGAGCCGGCCAGCGTGCGGGGCTGGATCGCGCGGATCGCGGCGAACCTGGCGCGGACGAGGCAGGCGCGGCGGAGCCGGCTGATCGAGGGCGCGGCGGAGCTGGCGGTGATGACCAGCCCGGCGCAGGCGCACGAGGCGCTGGAGCGGGCCGAGGATCGCAGCCGGCTGCGGGGGGCGGTGGCGAGGTTGACGCCGCGCCAGTGTGCGGTGATCACTCTGCGGATCGATCGGGAGCTGTCCTTCAAGGAGATCGCGGCGTCGCTGGGGTGCTCGGACGGGGCGGCGCGGGTCAACTTCACCTACGGCCTCAGGGGGCTCAAGGAGGCCCTGGCGGCCTGATGGGGTGGAGCGAGGTGTTCGCGCTGGGTCGGGAGGTGATCTAGGATGGGTCGAGGGTGGAGAGGCGCGGGTTGACGAGGCGGGTGATCATGGAGCGCAGATCGGAGAGCGGCTGGATCGGCCTCATCGGGCTCCTGGTGTCGACGGCGGCGACGGGGTGCTTCGGTCAGGCCTCGGACCCGGTGCCGGACTGGCCTCAGGACGAGGGCCCGCCTCTGGACGAGGTGCTGGTCGATCCGGAGACGGTCGAGGCGGTCTACGACGGCAGCGAGGTGCCCTCGGACGAGGAGCTGGGCCTGGGCCAGTCGGCGCTGACGATCTCTCAGGGGCTCGTCGGCGAGGACGCGCATCTGGTCGGCCCGCTGCGTGACGGGCTGAGGCTGGCCAACCAGATGATGAGGCCGGGCTTGTTGATCTTGCACGACATTGCCCGCAACCACCCGGCCAGCGAGGTCAGCAAGGACAGGGTGGTCTGGGAGGTTCGGCGCTTCCAGGCGCTGCACACGCTGATCATCGAGCGGGACGTCCAGGACGCGGGCCAGTGGAACTACGCGCTGCTGGTCAAGCCGGCGCTGGTGTCCGAGGCCAGGGCGCGCCTGCTGCTCAGCGGCTTCTTCAAGCCGAGGGCCAAGGTCGATGGCCGGCAGACCGGCAGCGGCCTGCTGCGCTACGAGTACGACACCTTCCGGGCGCTGCCGGGCTACGGGGTCCAGGCCCGCGGCGTCGGCGCGGTGGGCTTCAAGGTGACGCCCGAGGGTCGGGAGTTCAACATCGTCCTGGAGCGCTTCCAGGGGCGCGCCGACGCCTCGCCGATCAGCGCCCGCTACCACTATGTACTGCGCGGGGACGGCTCGGGGCGCTTCGGCTTCGTGCTCAAGACCGACATCTTCCCGCAGTCCGAGGGCCGCGAGACGCTGACCGAGGCGGCGGCCTGGAACCCGAGCCGGGCGGGCAAGGCCAGGGCGCACCTGACCGTGCTGGGGCTGCCCGATGGCTTGAGCATCGACGAGTGCTGGGACGGCCAGGGCAAGCAGCTCTGGGTCCAGTGGGATCCGGCCATCGAGGGCGAGGAGTCCGATGGCGACGAGGGCGACTGCGAGGGGCCGCTGGCGGAGCTGGAGCTGGAGCTTGACGACCTGAGCGCAGAGCCCGGCGAGGATCCGCCCATCCCGGATTGAGCGCGCGCCGCCACCTGCGGCGGATGTAGGTGTTCCACGGCAAAATTGTAGACGAGGCGCAGATCTGCCGTTAGGTTGTGGCCAGCCGGAGTCGGGCGCCACACAGGGAGGTCGTGCGTGAGGTCTATCAAGGCGTGGTGGAAGGAGTTGCCGCCGAAGTTGAGGCTGGTCATCAGCACGGCGCTGAAGCTCGGGATTACGGTCCTGGCCTTCTATGCGCTGCTGACCCACAAGATCAAGGTCGACGACGGCGATCCGGTGACGATCCTGTCGGCGATCCGGACCTACATCCCGACGGTGGACGGGCAGACCTTCTGGACCTTCTGCGCGCTGGCCGGCGGGATCAAGATCATCGGGGTGCTGTGCTCGGCGTGGTCCTGGCACATGCTGCTGGAGGGTCAGCGGGTGCGCTTCCCCTTCTGGCGCCACATCGTGACGACCTTCCTGATCGGGCGCTTCATCGGCACCTTCCTGCCCTCGACCCTGGGCCTGGACGGCTACACCTTCTACGACGCCGGGCGCTACAGCGGCCAGTGGGAGCGGGTGGCGATGGCCAAGGGCCTTGAGAAGTTCATGGGGATGACGGGGCTCTTCCTGGGCATGTTGCTGATGATGCCCTTCGGGATACACATCTTCGGCGACAACGCGCTGATCGTGGGCTCCATCATCGGGGTGCTGGCCGGCGGGATCGTGCTGGCGGTCTTCCTCGGGGTCTTCAAGCCGGCCTTGCTCCAGGCGGTCTTGCGGGTGCCCTTCCCGGGCCGCGGCAAGGTCGAGAAGCAGGCCAACCGGCTGGTCGAGGCCGCCGGCTCCTACGAGGGCCGCACGTGGCTCTTGATCAAGGTCTTCATGGCCAAGTTCATGGTGCATTACACGACCGCCGTCGTGTACGTCTTTACGGCGATGGCGGTGGGGGTGACCTCGGTGGACTTCGGGGCGGTGACCTTCGCCTCGACGATCCAGATCCTGGGGACGGTGCTCTCGCCGACGATCGCCGGTGAGGGCGCCCGGGAGGCGATCCAGGCCTTCTTGCTCAGCGGGCAGATGACGCCGGTTCAGGCGATCCTGTCGGCGGCGCTGGGCTTCATCGCGGCCGAGGCCGTGACGCTCTGGGGCGGGGCCTTCTGGTGGGGGCGCCGCCGAGGCTTCAGGCCGGCCTTCTGCATCGTGGATGACGTGCAGGTTGACCACGCCGATCTGGACCAGGCCGAAGAGCCCTCCACGCAGCCGCGCGCCGAGGCCACGACCGTCCCCGCCTGAACCCTTTGATCTTTATAGACTTTCTCGCCTCTTCATCGATGATCTGAGGCGGCGCTGGCGCTGGGCTCGGGCCCGCGCGGCGCCGGATCATACGGAACCACGCTCAAGCCACTTACACTTTGGGCCACCAGGATGCCCAAGATGACAGTGCTTCAAACGTGGTTCCGTATCATGGGGTCTCGCCGGGGTGGGGGGCGCCGCCGATCACGGGCGCGCGCCGCCGATCACGGCGCGGGCTCCTCAAGAGGGATCAAGCGCAAGACAGGGGCGCCGCCGATCGCGGTCGCGCGCCGCCGATCATGGTCGCGCGCCGTCGATCACGGTCGCGCCGTCGATCATGGTCGCTCGCCGCCGATCACAGGGCGTCATCTGGAGGCAGGGCGGATCAGTCGACCTGATCCCCGTCGCCCTCGGCGGTCGCCTCGGCCTCGCCCTGAGGCGAGGGCGAGGTGGCCTGCTCGGCCTGACGGCGGGCGGCCTCGGCGGCGTTGATCAGGGCGGTCAGCGCCTGGGTGAGGTCGTCGTGGGCGCGGTTGATGGCGTCGATGTCGGAGTCGGGGTTGGAGAGCGCGACCTGGGCGCCCTGTCGGGCGGCGGCCACGGCGTCGAGCAGCTCGGCCGGGGCGTGCTCCTCGTGCTCGCGGACCTTGCGGAAGACGCCGTGGATCTGGCCTTCGAGCCTGTTGAGGGCCTGGACCCGCTTGCGGCGGAGCTGATCGGCCTCCTGGGCCTCCCCGGCATCCTCGACCATGCGGCGGATGTCGCCCTCGTTGAGGCCGCCGGAGGGCTCGACGGTGACCTTCTGGGCCTGGCCGCTCTCCTTCTCGACGGCGCTGACGTGGACCAGGCCGTTGGCGTCGCGGTCGAAGGTGACCGCGATCTTGGGCGTGGCGCGCGGCGCGTTCGGGATGCCGGTCAGCGTGAAGCGCCCCAGCGAGCGGTTGTCGGCGACGAACTCCCGCTCGCCCTGCAGGACGTGGATCTCGACCTCCCGCTGGTTGTCCACCGCCGTGGTGAAGGTCTTCGAGCGCTTGACCGGCACGGTGGTGTTGCGCTCGATGAGCGTGGCCATGATCCCGCCGCGCGTCTCGACCCCGAGCGAGAGCGGCGTGACGTCCAGCAGCAGCAGATCCTTGACGTCCCCGACGATGATGCCGCCCTGGAGCGCGGCCCCCAGCGCGACGACCTCGTCGGGGTTGACCCGGTGGATGGGCGGGCGGCCAAAGAAGCGCTCGACCTCGCGCTGGACCAGCGGGATCCGGGTCGAGCCGCCCACGAGGATGATCTCGTCGATCTCGCTGGCCTTGATGCCGGCGTCGTCGAGCGCCCGCTTGCACGGCCCCATCGTCCGGGCCACGATCTGCTCGATGAGGAACTCCAGCTTGGCCCGGCTCATCCGGATGTTGAGGTGCTTGGGCCCCGACTGATCGGCGGTCAGGAAGGGGATGTTGATGTCCGTCTCCAGGGCCGAGGACAGCTCGATCTTGGCCTTCTC
>SYOX01000335.1 GCA_005804885.1 Pseudomonadota bacterium | reverse complement strand
CGATGACGCTGGCCGATCGGATCGTGGTGATGAAGGACGGGATCATCCAGCAGGCCGGCACGCCGATGGAGCTCTTCCACGCGCCGCAGAACGCCTTCGTGGCCTCCTTCATCGGCTCGCCCTCGATGAACCAGCTCGTGGCCGAGGTGGTCCGGGTCGCGGGGGCGATCACGGTCAAGGGGGAGGGCTTCGAGCTGGCGCTGGGGGAGGCGGACGCGGCGGCGCTGGAGGCCGCGGGGGAGGTGCGCGAGGTGCTGGTGGGGATCAGGCCGCGGGATCTGAACCCGGCGCTGGGCTCGGCGGCGGGGATCGAGGGCGTGATCGACGTGATCGAGCCGATGGGCACGGAGACCTACTACTACCTGACGATCGGCGGCGAGGGCGTCGTGGGGCGCTCGGAGGGCGATCCGATGGCGAGGGCGGGGCAGGCGGCGCGCTTCGGGGTGGAGATGGCGCACCTGCACCTGTTCACGCGCGCGGGCGACCGGAGGTTGAATTGACCTGGGGTCGAGGCGAGCGGGGCGCTGGGCTGCGCCGGGCGGCGCTGGTCGTGGCGGCGCTGGCGCTGTGGTGCGCGGTGGGCTGCGGGCCGGAGGGGGCGCGGGAGGCCGAGGGGGGGCCGACGCGGGTGCTCTTGTGGCACGCCTACCGGGCGGAGGAGGCCGACGCGCTGATGAAGGCGATCGAGGCCTTCAACGGGTCGCGCTCGGACATCCGGGTCGAGGCCCAGCAGATCCCCTATCAGGCCTTCGCGGACAAGATCACGACGGCGATCCCGCGCGACAACGGCCCGGATTTGTTCATCTTTGCCCACGATCGCATCGGCTCCTGGGCGGACGCCGACGTGATCGAGCCGATCTCGATCTGGGCGACCGAGGAGATGCTGGGGCAGTACATCGAGAGCACGGTGAGGTCGCTGGTCTACAAGCGGTCGATCTACGGCCTGCCCTTGACCTTCAAGTCGGTGGCGCTCTTCTACAACAAGGCGCTGGTGCCGGTGCCGCCGGCGACGGACGAGGCGCTTATCGCGACGGCCAAGGCGCTGACGGACCCGAGCCAGAAGCGCTACGGGCTGGCCTACATCAACACGCAGCTCTACTTCGCGGCGCCCTTCATCCACGGCTTCGGCGGCCAGACGCTGGACGAGGAGGGGGTGGTGCACATGGACGACCCGGGGACGGCGCGGGGGCTGCAGTTCTGCCAGGATCTGCTGCACAAGCACCGGGTGGTGCCGGACGACGTGGACGGGGCCGTGGTCACGAGCCTCTTCAACCAGGGCAAGGCGGCGATGGTGATCAACGGGCCGTGGTTGATCGGGGAGATCGCCCCGGAGATCGACTGGGGGGTGGCGCCGCTGCCGCGGGTCGCGGCCACGGGTCGGCCCATGGCGCCCTTCTTTGGCTCGGAGGCGGTCTTGATGAGCCGCCGGTCCCGGCACAAGGCCGAGACCTTCGAGGTGATGCGCTACCTGGCCGGGGCCGAGGGCTCCAGGATCCGGATGGAGCTCGGCGGCCAGCCCGCCGCGCACCGGGGCACCTGGGACGTGGTCAAGGCGACGGAGGTGCAGCGCTCCTTCAAGGCGCAGATCGAGGACGCGGTGGGGATGCCGAACCTGCCCTCGATGCGCTTCGTCTGGGGGCCCGCCGATCAGGCCATCGCCCGGATCGTCAAGAAGGCCGCCGACCCCGCGCAGGAGCTCAAGATCGCGCAGGAGCGGATCGAGGCGGCGGCGGAACGATGAGCGAGGAAGCATGAGCGCCAGTGAGCCGCAGATCCCTCTGGACGTCGAGCAGGCCCCCGCGTGGGCGTGGTCGACGGCGCTGCTGCTGGGCGCGGCGGTCTTGGCGCTGGTGTGCGCGACGGCGACCGCGGTGTCCTGGCAGGTGGATCGGGCCGAGCTGGAGGAGCACCGGGCGCTCTTTCTGGCCGGGAGCGTCGCGGCGGTGGCCGAGCGGGCCGACGACGCCACCGCCCAGCGCTTCGTCGAGGCGCTGGCGGCCGCGCGCCCGGACGTGGGCGAGGCCTTCGTCATTGCCCAGGGCGACCGGGACCGCTTCGGGATCGGGCGGAACCAGCGCTACTCGGCGTCGCTGGCGCGCGGCGATCGGGGGGCGGCGCTCGACGCGCTGGCGGTGGCCGATCCGGCCAAGGTCCCGGACGCGGCGCGGCACAAGCGGCGGATCGACCGATACGCGCGGGTGATCACGGGCGCGGAGCTGCCCGCGACGCCGGGCAGAGCGCGGCCCTCCTTCGAGCTGAAGATCGACGAGGCCGAGGGCGTCGCCTGGCACTCGGCCCAGGTGCCGGTGCGCCGCCCTGGCCGGCTCGACGTCGCCGGGGCCGCCGTCCGCGCCAGCGTGCCGCCCTCGGCGATGCCGTGGCTCCTGCTGCTGATCTTGACGTTGGGGGGCTGGGGGCTGGGGTCGGCGGGGCTGCACCTGGGGCGCGGGGCGCTGTCGGGGGGCAGGCATCGCAAGGCGATCGCCTTCTGCGGGGCGCTGGCGGCGCTGGCGGCGGCCTTTGCGGGCGGCGGCGCGATGCATTACGGCGCGCAGCTCGCCCCCCAGCTTGAGCGGCGGGTCGAGGACGCCCGGCAGGTCCATGTGGCCGCCGCCGCCCTCGGGCTGGACGCCGACGCGATCGTGGCGTCCGCCGACGTCGACTTCACCGGGGCGCCGGGGCCGCTGCTGGGTGGGGGCGGGCCGCTGGACGAGGCGCGCTTCGAGGGCGCGACGGCGCGGCTGCTGGAGGTCCGCTACGCTCTGGGTCGGGGGCTGCTGGCGCTGGTGGCGCTCGGGGCCTTGCTGGCGCTGATCGGGGGCCACCGCTTCCTGGTGCGCGCCTCGGTGGCTTGCCGCCGCAACCCCTTCGCCTACCTGTACGTCGCGCCGAGCATGGTCGGGATGGTGGTCCTGGTCTTCATCCCCTTCTTGACGGGGGTGGGGCTGAGCGTCTTCGCCTACGACGCGCCGCGCTACTACTTTGCGGGCCTGGACAACTTCGCCGAGATCCTGCTGGGCTCCGAAAGCGGCGACGTGACCTTCCTGTGGACGCTCTTTGCGACGATCCTGTGGACGGCGACCAACGTGGTGCTGCACACGACCATCGGCCTGGGGCTGGCGCTGATCCTCAAGGCGCCGACGCTGCGCTTCAAGAAGATCTACCGGGTGCTGCTGATCGTGCCCTGGGCGATCCCGAACTACATCACGGCCTTGATCTGGAAGGGCATGTTCAACAAGGAGTTTGGCGCGGTCAACCGCTTCATCGAGGCGGCGCAGGGCCTGATGGGGATGGAGCCCTCGGGGGTGGACTGGCTCGGTGGCAGCTTCGCGACGGCCTTTACGGCCAACCTCGTCACCAACACGTGGCTGGGCTTCCCCTTCATGATGGTCATCTCGCTCGGGGCGCTGCAGTCCATCCCCGACGCGCTCTACGAGGCCGCCGACGTCGACGGCGCGACCGGCTGGCAGAAGTTCAGGCACATCACCCTGCCGCTGCTCAAGCCGGCCCTCTTCCCGGCCATCATCCTGGGCAGCATCTGGACCTTCAACATGTTCAACATCATCTACCTCGTCAGCGGCGGCGGCCCGGACAACTCCACCGAGATCCTCATCACCGACGCCTACAGGGCCTTCGCGGAGCTGAACCGCTACGGGCTGGCGGCGGCCTACTCGGTCATCATCTTCGTCATCCTGCTGGTCTACACGCTGATGACCAACCGCATCACGCGCGCCACCGAGGGGACCTTCGAATGAAGAACCCCACGCGCACCGCGCTGACCCACGCCTTCCTGATCACCTTCACCGGCCTGACCATCTACCCGGTGCTCTGGGTCATCGCCATGGCGCTGACGCCCCAGCAGGGCTTCTCGATGAGCCTGCTGCCCATCCCCGCCGATCCCTCCCTGGAGAACTTCGCCCACGTCGTCGGGGCCTCGGCCCCCGACGGGACCTGGCTCTTCGGCCGGCAGCTGCTCAACTCCCTGGTCGTCTCGCTGGCCACGACCCTCATGGGCATCTTCCTGGCCTGCACGGCCGGCTACGCCTTCAGCCGCTTTGACTTCCCTGGCCGCCGCGGCGGCCTGATGCTCTTCCTCGTCAGCCAGATGTTCCCCGGCACCATGATGCTCATCCCGCTCTACGTCATCCTCGACGCGCTCGGGCTGCTCAACAACATCCTCGGCCTGATCGTCGTCTACTCGACGACCGCCATCCCCTTCTGCGTCTGGATGCTCAAGGGCTACTTCGACACCATCCCGCGCTCCATCGAGGAGTCCGCCATCATCGACGGCGCCTCCCCCTTCACCATCTTCTGGACCATCATCCTGCCGCTGGCTCGCCCGGCCATCGCCGTCACCGCCCTCTTCTCCTTCATGACCGCCTGGAACGAGTTCATCCTCGCGGCCACTTTCATCAATAAAGAGGCAGAGTTGACGCTGCCCGTCACGCTCAACAACTACGTCGGGGAGTTCTCGACCCAGTGGGGGCACTTCGCCGCCGGGGCCATCATCGTCTCCCTGCCTGTCATGATCCTCTTCTTCGCCCTCCAGAAGAACCTCATCGGCGGCCTGACCGCAGGCGGCGTCAAGGGATAGCGTCTCATGCACCAGCCCCACCCTGCGCGCCGCGAGCGCGACCTCATCGCGGCCCTGGCGCTGGCCCTGGCCGCCGCCGCCCTGCTCGGCGGCGCCGCCGCCGAGGCCAAGACCCCGCCGCTGCACACCCTCGGCCCCCACAACGGCGAGCCCCAGGCGATCGCGCCGCAAGCGCCCCAGTGGACCCTCCAGGTCGATCCCTTGACCACGGCGCTGGGCTTCGTCCACCTCCAGGTCGAGCGGGCGCTGTCGGACAACCTCTCGCTCTACGCCGGCCCGAGCCTGCGCCTCTTCAGCGGGATCATCACCGACCCGCCGGAGGACTTCATCGGCCTGGGCCTGGAGGCGGGGGTGCGCTACTTCATCTTCGGGGGCGCCCCGGAGGGCTGGTGGGCCCAGGTTCGAGGCGTCGGCGCCTTCTTGCAGACCACCGACGATCGCGACCCCGCCGTGACCGCCTTCGGCGGCTACGTCAGCGCCCTGGGCGGCTACACCTGGATCTCCGACGGGGGCCTCGTCCTGGCCGGGGGCCTCGGCGTCCAGCGCCTCCACTACAAGGTCGGCGGCCTGGGCATCGACGCCATCCTGCCCGCCGCCCACTCCACCCTCGGCTTCGCCTTCTGAGCCTTTGCCCTCGACACCCCCAGCGCGCCAGCGGCCGATCAGCCCTCACCGCCCGCCAGCCCCGAGCGGCCGTGGTTGGGTATGAAGCCTACTCCGGCACGTGGGCCTCGTGAGGCTTGTCCTTCCACCTCGCCGGGTCGCTCCAGCGCATCTTGAGCTCCTCGACAACGGTGACCTTGGCCTTGGCGATGTCGTGCTCGAAGCACTTGACGATCTCTCGGCCGAGGTGGAAGTCGTGGGACTGGAATTTCTCGGGTTTCATGCTGATGACGAAGTTGGCCTTGAGCGCGCTCTGATCCTGGCCCTGGCGCCAGCTCAGCAGGTAGAAGCCGTGCACCGCGTCCAGAAGGCGGCTCAAAAGCACGTCGCGGGCCAGCGCCGAGGCCAGCTCCGCAGGATCGTCGACCTTCCACGCGCGCAGCCGCTTGTAGAGGTCGACCGCGACATCGCCGAGGCCGCCGCCGTTGGTCTGGCGCCACGCCCGCCACGCCCGCCCAAGATTGACGCGGCTGGGGCGTCCCGGGGTGCCGCTCACCTCGTCCAGGAAGACCTCCAGCCCCTTGAGCGCAAGCTCGATCTGGTCTGCCTTGAGCTCAAGCAGCATCTGCCGCAGCGCGCCGTTGGAGAGGGCCGGGGGGTTGGGCGGGACCACATTGCAGCCGACGACGAAGTCGGCGCCGCGATCGCGGACGGCCTCGACGGGGACGTTGGCCACGAGCCCGCCGTCGATGATCCGATCGCTGCCGTAATGGAGGGTGGGGAAGAGGGGCGGCAGGCAGGAGGCCGAGCGCACCCCGAAGCCCACCGTCCCGTCCGTCATCACCACGGCCACGCCGTCGTTCAGGCGAGTGCCGACGGGCAGGAAGGGGATGCGGGTGGTGCTCAGCGGCATGCGGCGCTCGCCGGTGACCTCCTCGAGCAGATCGTCGATGAAGCGCTGGAGCTGGCCGTTGCTGACCACGGCCATGTTGACGCTGACCGTCAAGCGGTTGAAGACCATGGGATCGGGCCGGCCGCGCTCGTTGACCCCGAAGACCGCCTGGAGCTGGGCGATGGCCGTCGGGCGGGTGGCGCTCCACTCCAGGAGCCTGTCGAGCGCCTTCATGCCCCCGGCGGCGTAGAGGCCCCCGACGACCGACCCGAAGGACGCGCCCGCGATGTAGTCGATCGGGACGTCGGCGTCCTCCAGCGCCCGAAGCAGCGCGATCTGGGTGAAGCCCCAGGCGCCGCCGCCGCCGAGCGCCAGCCCGAAGGTCCGCCCCTGGATCATCCGCGCCAGCCGCTCGAAGGTCTCGATCAAGGGCAAGCGCGGGCGCACCCCGAAGCTCTCCTTGACCGCCTGGCAGCGGAAGGCCTCGACCCCCTTGGGGTCATCGGGGACCCGCAGGACGTGGCGCGCGGCACCGTGCGAGAAGCGGCCGCGCAGCTCCTCGCTGTTGAAGACCTCCAGCTCGCCCAGCAGCGACCTCGCCCGCTTGAGCAGCCTCCCCTTGTGGCGATAGCCGGCCTCGATCCAGTCGCTCATCTCCACGCGCGTCCGGATCTCCTCGGCCCTCAGATACTCGGCGCTCAGGCGCTCGGCCCGGATCAGCTCCTTCGGCGCGACCGCCGTGGCCGAGTAGGGCTTGTGAGGCGAGTCGGTCAGCCAGACCGCCACGACCCCCAGCGCCGCGATCCCCTCGGCCAGCGCCATCGCCTCCTGCTGCGCCGGGGTCACGGGCTCGCCGCGCGCATGCGCCTGCCTCCCCTGCGAGGCGTTGATCCCGCCCGAGACGACGATCGCGCTCGCCTCTCCCTTGTTCCTGAGATACCTCAACAAAGACACCGTGTTGAGCGGGTCTTCGCACCACATCACCCTCAGGCGCGCCCCATCTCCGGCGTCCAGCTCCGCGGTGCGGTAGGTGAAGTCGTCCTCTTCGCCGTCGATGAGGTCGCCCTGGCGCAGCTCCCCTTCGGGCACCTCGGCGCCGAAGATCGAGCCGGGGTGCTGCAGGTCGATCAAGCACACGGGCGCGTCGCCGCGCCAGGGCGATCGCGCCAGCGCCAGCGCCGCCCCGTGGGCCAGGGTCGTCGTCCCGAGCTTCTCCTCGGCGCCGAAGACCACGACGATCCGGGCCTGCTGCTTGGCCGCCTCGGCCTCCCCTGGCCTGATCGTCCCAAGAAAGCGCGCCCAGATGTCGAGCTTCTCGAACATCAGCCAGCGCAGCGCCCGCCAGCTCACCTCCAGCACCATCGCGTCGCCGAAGAGCCTCACGTCGGTGCGCTGGGCGGGCGGCTTGACGTCCAGCGGATCGCCCTCCAGCCTCTCGACGCCGGCCTCGTCTTCGGGCCACGCCAGCTGCTCGTGGCCCATCAGATCGCCGGCCTCGTATTCGCCCACCAGGATCGACCGCCCGGCCTCTGGCAGGTGCGCCTGGCCCCTGCCCTCCAGCAAGAGCCCCGCCACCTCCGCAGCGCGGCCGGCCTTGAGCCAGTTGCTCCTGGGGTCCGGGTGGCGCCGCACCGCGCCGACCTGCATCAGCCAGTCGAGGTCCACCGGCTCAAGCATCGACAACACCGGCTGGCTCTCAAGCGCGCTGCGCCACGCCCGCTGGGCGCCGAAGCGCCTCAGCGTGAGCGCCTCGAAGTAGCGCCCGACGCTGGGGTGCTTCTGCACCAGGGCGCGGATATCATCGAGGCTCAACGCCAGCGCCTCGACCTTCCCGGTGGCGACCACCTCGTAATTGATCAGCGCGGGCGCGGACTTATCGATCATCAGCGCCTGGGGCGCCCCCACCCAGAGGCCCTCGCGGTAGAGCCCGAAGCTCCTCACCCCGTCGGCCTTGACCACCCCGTCGGCCTCGACCACCACCACGCCGCGCGCCGAGCCCGACGTGATCAGCAGCAGCTCGCCCGGCGCCGCGTTGGCCTCAAGCAGCCGCTCCTCGGGCTCGAACCGACGCACCGGCGCGCCCGCGCGGTCCAGGCCCAGCGCCTCCACAAGCGCCGAGGCCGCCAGTGGGGTCAGATCCAGGCTCAACGACAGCGCCGCGAAGACGCCCGTGGGCATCCACTCAGGCCGCCCCCGATTCAGATCCGGGCGAGCAGCCTGCCCGCTCGACTCAGGGGCCAGGGCGCCGAGGCGCACCTGGAGTTCGCGGCACAGCGGAGAGGGGTCCAGCATCAGGGCCTCTTGTTTCGTCGGCGTCGCCCGCCAAAGATCCGCGACGGATCACCGACAGGCGACGGCCTCTTCGAATCGACGCAGATCATCGTCGACCAGATCGAGCGACTCCAGCCAGAAGTCCGGCCGCGCCAGCTCCACCCCGAGCGCCTCTCGGGCCAGCACCTCGGGGTCGGCCGAGCCCGTGCGCCGCAGCAATGCCTTGTAGGCCTCGAAAAAGCCCGGCCCCTCGCGCCGCGCCCGGGCGTAGACCCCCTGACTGAACAAATAACCGAAGGTGTACGGGAAGTTGTAGAAGTTCGCCCCCGTCTTGAAGAAGTGCGCCTTCGAAGCCCAGAACCAGGGGTCGAGCTCGCCCTCGTCCAGACAGTCGCCGAAGCAATCCCGCTGGGCCTGGATCATCAGCGCCTGCAGGCGGCTCGCGCTCACCTCGCCCGAGGCCCGCTCCTCGTAGAAGCTCTTCTCGAACTGGTAGCGCATCGGGATGTCGAGCAGCGACCCGACGGCGCGCGAGAGCCGGGTGTCCAGCACGGCGGCCTTGTCCCCGGCGAGGATCTGCGGATCGGCCAGGACGCCGTCGGCCAGGATGGCCTCGCCGAACATGGAGGCGGTCTCGGCCAGCGTCATCGGGTAGCTCTGGGTCAGCGGCCGCAAGTCGCGCATCACCCAGCCGTGGAAGGCGTGGCCGAGCTCATGGGCCAGCGTCTGGACGTCCCCCAGGGTGTGGTTGAAGGTCATGAAGATCCGCGTCTGGCCCAGCTCAAGCGAGCGGATGCAGAAGCCCCCCGAGCGCTTGCCCGCCCTCGCCTCGGCGTCTATCCAGCGCCGCTCGAAGGCCATCCGCGCGAAGTCCCCCAGCTCAGGCTCGAAGCGCTCAAAGGCGCCTATGACCTGGGCGCGGGCCTCGGACCACCCCAGCCGGCGAGGGGACTCTTGCGGGAGCGGACAGGAGAGATCCTGAAAGCCGAGCCGCGGCCGATCGATGAGGCGAGCCTTGTGCTTGAGGTAGCCCCAGAGCGTCGGCCGCCGCGAGGCCACCGCGCCCAGCATGGCGTCGAGCACCTCGGCCGAGATCGCGCTCTGGAAGAGCGCCGGAGTCAGGAAGTGCTCCACCCCTCGCCAGCGGTTGAGCGTCAGCCGCCACCCCGCGATCGCGTTGAGGCTGGCCGCCAGCGCCTCGGCGTGCTGCGCCCAGGCCGCGTTGGACCCCTCCAGCGCCGCCTTGCGCACCCTCGGATCTGGGTCCTGGGTCAGGCTGCGCTTGAAGGACATCGGCACCCGCCGGGCTGGCTCCTCCGGCGTCGACAGCTCGAAGCTCAGCGCGCCGTCGATCTGATCATGCAGGCGACCCCAGGCGGCGTGGCCGGACACCGCCAGATCGGCCACCAGGAGCTCCATCTCCCGCGGCAGGCGCTGGCGGCCCTGCTCCCGAAGCCGCCCGAGCGTGTACTGGCCGCCCTTGAGCGAGGGGTGGTCCAGCAGCGCCCCGAAGGCCCCCTCCGCTGCCCCGCTCAGGCCGTCCACCACCAGCGCCCTGATCCGCTCCACCGACGCGTCGTCGTCCGACATCGCCGCGTGCGCCCGCCTGATCGCCTCGTCGCCCGTGTCCGCCGACGCGCTGCAATGCAGGTAGGACCACAGGTGCGAGGCGCCGCGCTGAACCTCCTCTCGCCTGCACAGCGCCGCCGCCCACCCCTCGACAGTGCCCTCCTCAAGCCGCCCCAGCCCCTCCAGCTCCTCCAGCAAGGCCGCCACGCCCGACCGCCACGACGCGCGGCAGGCCACGAACTCAGGCGACTCCACCGACGAGAACCAGGGGCTCATGTCCCAGACCGCCCGCTCCTCGGCCACGGGAGGCTCCACGCTCATTGACTCCACGACAATGCCTCCTTCACCCTCTCCTTCAAGCCTGGCAACCTCTCCCTGGAGCCTCGCCCATCACCCCGAACGCGTCAACACCCCATGCGAACCGCCCCCACAATCCTCACCCGGATGGCCCGACACCTCACCCCCCTCCACGAGCCAGACGGAAGAACTAAAGATAATTAAAACAAACACTTAAAACGACGTTGGATCGACGGCGTGGCCCTCCGGACGCCAGGACGCTCCAACAAAGCGACCGAAGGCACCCCAAGCGCAGATGCAAAACGCCAACGAGGGGCGCGGGCGACCCGACGATCGCACAAAGCGACCCCAGGCGCTTGAGGGCCACGACCGGCGATCATCCCAGGGGCGACAGCCGCCGGAGAGCGCGCCGGAGGTGACGTGGGAGAGATCAGGCCGCGGACCGGCGATCATCCCGGGGGCGACAGCCGCCCCAGCGCCCAGACCACCTGCTCGGCCACCGGCAGCGGCGGATCGCGCCTCAACGCCCCGCGCAGCGCCTCCATGGACCCCACCGCCCCCAGCTCGCCCAGCCCCCGCGCCGCCGCCATCGACGCCCGCCACCGCGCCACGGGCTCCAGGTGGCCCCGCAGCGCCACCTCGACCGCCCCCCGATGACCCTCGGCCCGCACGCCCAGCTCCGCCAGCGACCTCAACATCTGCTCGGCGGTCTCGTCGTGACCCTCCACCTCGACCGCCCCCATCAGCCCCTCGATCGCCTCCCCCGCGACCTCGACCGGCATCCCGCCCAGGCCCACCGCCGCCTCCATCCGCACCTGCCAGACCCCAGCCCCCAACCCCGACCGCAGCAGCCCCAGCGCCCTCGATCCCCCGATCCGCCCCGCCGCCTCCACAACAGCCCGCCGAAACATCGCGTCGGGGTGCCCCAGCGCCGCCTCCAGCGCCTCGATCCCCTCAAGATCGCCCAGCAACCCCAAGGCCGACGCCGCCGCCTTCCTCACCCGCACCGCACGGCGCCCGTCCATCACCAGAGCCCTGAGCGCCCTGGCCGACGCCCCGTGCCCCACGTCCCCGGCCAGCCGGGCTGCCTCCGCCTGCGCGTTCGCACGCCCGTCGGCCAACCCGCGCTCGATCACCGCCTCGACGACCTCCGCCGACGCCTCCTCCCTCAACCGCTGCGCGCAACGCACCCGCCTCAGGTGATCCGCCCCCCCCAGGTCGTCCACGATCGCCTCCACCTCGGCGATCCTCACGGCTCGCCCCTCGGCGCGAAGATCGCCTCCACGGCCATCGCCGGCACCTCCACCCTCTCCCCCACCCCCGGCAGCTCAAAGCGCGCGTACCCCCCCCCTCGCCAAATCACCCAGACCCGCCCCTCACCCTCCAGCGCGCCCTCAAAGCGGTAGACCACCGACGAGGGCCGCGAGGCCTCGTTGACCGCCTCGACCTCGATCACCACGCCGCTCAACGACACCGACTCGCCCGCCCTGCCGCCCCGACGTTCACCCTGGAAGAGCCGCGCCATCGGATCGCTGAAGACCCCCTCGGCTCGACGCAGCGCCACCGCGTCGACCGCGACCCGCTCGACGATCAAGCCCTCCAGGCCCGCCGACAACACCCGAACGCGCTCCGGCGAGGGCCTCCCTTGCGATCGACGCACGACGGGGGTCAGGCCGGCGGACCAGAAGTCCGGCGCGCTGACCACCACCAGCTCCTTGCCCTCGATGTCGTCCGGCAGGGCCTCGCTCAAACGCTCAAAGGAGGGCGCCAGCAGCTCGGGCGTCATCGTCCGCAGCGGCAGGAGCAGCGGCGCGAGCCCCCCATGGATGATCACCCACGAGATCCCCAGCGTCCTCGCCCGCCGCCGCCACCGCGGCCCAGGCTCCATCCAGACCGGCGGCTCGGCCGCCGCGCCGATCACCTGCGCGATCGTCCCCATCGCCCCGAAGCCCACGAAGAGCAGGAGCCGATCCATCGGGAAGGTCGCGCAGATCGGCGCCATCGACAACAACGACCCCACCATGAAGAAGCGAGCCGCGCTGTCTCGCGCCAGCAGCGGCCTGCAGGCCCCCAGGATCAGCGCCCCGAACACGGCCGCCCCGACCATCACCGCCAGGTGCCCCTCGCCCTCCGGCACCGCTACCCACAGATCCGAGGGCACCCACCCCCATTGCCCGAAGACCAGCGCCGAGGCCCTCGACGGCGCCTCCACCGCGAAGCCCAGCGGCGCGTCGATCGGGTCCAGAAACAGCCCCGAGCCCCGATTGCCGTAACCCAACCCCCGATAGACCACCTGCCACACCACCCCAAGCCCCACGAAGGGCGCCAGGGCCACCAACCGCGACCGCCTCGACCCTCGATCCATGAAGAGCGCGTGCGCCGCCATGTAGCCCAGGATCGAGATCGCCACCTCCGCGCTCAAGAGCGCCGCCGACAACCCCGCCAGCGCCCACGCCAGCCCTGGCCGCCACGCCTCCCGACGCCAGCGCTCGTAGGCCAGCAGCGCGCCGAATCCAAAAACCGCCGCCATCACCGCGTTCCGGTTCGCGATCCACCCCGCCGCCACCCCGTGCGCGTCGTCGATCGCGTAGAACAACCCCGCCATCCCCGCCACCCAGGCCGGCCACGCCCTGATCCCCGCCCCGAGCCCCGCCCCCTCCGCGCCCTCAACCGCCGAGGGCGTCAGGAGGCGCCGGTAGAGCGCCCCGACGATCACGACCAAAGCCGCGTACCACAACAAGTTTTCAAGGTGCATCGCCCAGACCGGCGCCTTCAGCGCCCGCCAGTCGACCCAGTGCGAAAGCGACGCCAGCGGGCGCCACAGCCGCAAGTTCGCCCCCTCGGGCGTCCACCACGGCAACACCCCGGCGTCCACCACCGCGCCCAGCGGCGCGCCAGGGGCCGGCGCCAGCGAGAAGATGTCCCAGGGATCGCGGGCGGTGACAGGATCGGAGGTCGTCAGCGAGACGCGGTGCAGGTGATCGTCGGTGTGAAGCCCCCCCAGCATCGCAGGCGCCGTCAACGCCAGCGCAAGAAGCGGCGCCACGATCGCGATCCGCGGGCTGGCCAGCCGCACCTTCCAGGCCTCGACAAAGCGCGACAGCGTCCTGCCCTCCACGACTTCCCGGCTCTACGAGGCGACGGGCTCTCCCGCCTCCTCGACAAAGCGCGACAGCATCCTTCCCCCACCGCAGGGTCTTCTGGTTCCTCGACGGGGTCTTTCCTCAACGAGGGCTGATTGTTCCTCGACGGGGTCTGCCTATCGGTAATCCTCGGGGTTGATGTTCTGGCTCTGGCAGAGCCACTGGAACTTCTCGATGTCCATGCCGACACTCTCCGCAGCGGCCTCGACGTCGCCGGAGTGAGCCTCGAGCGCGCTTCGGACCATCTCGCCGACGGTCTGGACGCCGCTGAGCATGGTCGGGCGGCTGACGGTGACGCCGACGGCCTTGCCAGCCTGGAGCGCGTAGTCTTCGAAGTCTCCGACCTCATGGAAGACGAAGGACATGTTGCCGACCTTGAGCGTGTCGCCGTCCTTGAGCGTATGAATGCCGTTGACGCGCTCGCCGTTGACGAGGAAGCCATTGCCGCTGTCCATGTCCTTGACCTGGAGGCCGACCGGCGAGGGGATGAACTGGCAGTGGACCCGGGAGACGTCCTTGTCGGTGATCTGGACGAAGTTGCTCACGCCGCGGCCGAGCGTGGCGGTCCGGCTGCCGATGTGCCAGGCCCGACCCTGGATCGGATCGCAGGACCCCACCAGCCAGTTGCGGCGCTGGTTGGGCCTGGTCGACGCGACGGGGCGCGCGTCGGGGCTCTTCTTGCTCTGGCCGCGCTTGTCGCCGGTCCGGAGGATGGCGTAGATGATCACGCCGAAGATCGCTATTACACCCACAAGAATCAGGCTGTTGGTCAGCATCGCAGGGACTCCTCCACCTTTCGAAAGCCGCGCGCCGCAGAGGGGCGCGCAGGTGAACCTACCATCTATTTCAAATATTTGACCAATTCGGACAGCGCCGGGGCGCGATCTGCGTCCGAGAGGTTCTCCAGCCCGAAGCCGACGAAGACGACGCGGTGGGCGCGGCCGACGGCGGCGCCCCCGTGGTGGCCGTCGTAGCTCCAGATCACATCGGGGCCGTCGAGGGCATCCAACACGTCGAGGCCGTTGAAGGCGTCGGGGCCGTCGAGGCTGTCGGGGCGCTCAAAGCCGGGCAGCGGGGGGAGCGCGGCGATGGGCCGGCCTGCCGCGCGCGCCGCGGGGGTGGCGCCGTCGAAGAGGCTCACGCCGAAGAGGTTGGCCAGCAGATCGGGGCGCAGGCCCTCGGCGGCGTCGGCGCCGCTGAAGATCAGGCGGCCGCCCTGGTCGAGCCAGGCGTCGAGGAGGCGCCACTCGTAGGGATCGAGGACGAGGTCGCGGTGCCCCTCGTCGCCGACGAACCAGAGCACGCGGGCGTAATCGGTCAGCTTGACCAGCCCTTCGGCGACGGCGTCGTGCGAGGCCACCGAGAAGGGCTCGCCGAGCGCGTTACCGAGCGCCGCCGCGAAGCCGTGGCTGGGCAAGGGCCAGCGCCCGTCGATGGCTCTGTCGAAGCCGTCCACGATCAGCCACCGCCGCCCCGTGGCGCCGTAGCGATCCGAGGCCAGCGACTCGCCGCCCGCCTGATCAAGAGCCCGCACCCGCAGCCAGGGCATCGGCGCCACCAGCGCCTCGCGCTCAACGCCCTCCTCGGCCGCCACGGCCACCTCGGCCAGAGTGTGCCACGCCAGGCCGTCCTCGGAGCCCTCCACCACGCACCGGCGGGCGGGCTCCCCTGGATCGCTCCACCAGCGCACGCGGGCCTTGTCCCCCTCGTGCTCGGTCGCGATCAGGATCGGCGGGGATAAGGGCGAGGGGCGCAGGCCAGAGGTGGCCAGGAGGCGGGCGTAGATCTGGCCGGTGCGCACGGTCTCGTCGTGGGGGACGCGCATCATCCCGATGGTCGCGCGGCGGCGGCGCAGCTCGCGCTCGGTGAAGCGCTCGCCGACGCGGACCCGGTTGGACGCCAGCAGCCGGGTCAGCTGTGCGTTGTCGTCCTCGGTGGCGCTCTTCCACGTGAAGGAGGAGCGGACGACGGCCCCGCGCCGCCCGAACATGTAGAAAGCCGAGACTCTGGAGTAGAGCGCGTCGAAGAGGTGGACCGCCTTGACGGGGACGTCCTCGGCGTCGAGCATGTTGGCGACCCCCCGGTAGCCGCCCGAGTGCGCCGTCAGGACCACCTCCCCGAGGGCGGGGATCGGCGCCAGGCCGTCGCGGTAGAGCACGGCCACCACGTCTTCGAGCAGGCGCCTGAGGCCGCCGCGCTTGTCCAGCTTGCCCAGCGCCATGTCCGCGGCCATCAAGGGGCCCTGCGGCGCCACCAGCACGACATCGCGACCCGAGAGCACCACCTGCTCGGCCAGCGCGTGCGCTGGCGTCACGTCCCGAACCCTGGCGTGGTAGCCGTGGGCGTGCAGCACGACGTTGACCCCCTCGCGGCCCGTGAAGTGATCCGGCACGAAGATCAACACCGAGTCGTCTTGATAAGGGCCGTTGCGGTGCGGGAAGGGCGCCGAGGGCATCGCAATGACCGCCTGCCGACCCAGCGCCGCGTGCCCCCACCGGACCCCGTCGGGGATCTTCGGGTCGAGGATCGCCGCCGAGAGCGCCACCTCCGCCCGATGCCCGTCCACCTCCACCCGCGCGCGACCCGACAGCAGCCGGGGCAGACCCTGCGCGCCCGTCGCCCGCACCTCCAGCCGGCGAAGCTCCCGCGGCCCCAGCGGATCCCGCGACCCCACGACCTCAAAAGGCCCCTCGACCTCGATCACCACCGCACCCGACGAGCCCAGCCCCCCCAGAGCCTCCAGAGAGAGCGCCGCTGCCCCCAGCGCCTCGCCTGCCCTGACCGCCCCCAGCGACACCGACGCCGGCGCCTGGAGCGCGAACCAGGGATCGGGCCTCGCCTGGACCGACCCCGCGACGCCCTCAGGATCCAACGATCTCGCCCTGATTGCACCCGATCCGGCGTCGGCACCCCGATCCGCGCCTCGCTCCGAGGCCGCAAGGTCACACCGGCAGCCGTCAAAGACGCGGGCCTCCGTGCAGACGCGCAGGCCCGCCTGACCGTCGGCGCATGCGCAAGGCGCCGTCGCCTCGGGCGCGCACCGCTCGGCGCCAGGGCCGCTGCACGACAGCAGCGCCGCCGCGAGCCCGAGCCCGAGCCCGAGCCGCCCGACACGCGCCCACCTCGGCCCGTGGACCCTCGACGGCCCGCCGAGCCCTTCAAGAATGATATTCAAGATCAACATGATACAACGCAGAAGACGGCGCCTCGTCGACCTGCAATGGCTACGCACCGAGCCTACACCGCGCCGCCGCTCCGATCCACAAATCGCCGCCTGGACGCCCACCGACGCCCGCGCTGGAGCAGCTCGACGCCTCCATGCCGCTCGCGGGGGGAGAACCCGCGCTGGAGCAGCTCGACGCCTCACGCCGCTCGCGGGGAGCATCGCGGTCCTCGGGCCGGACGCCGGCGCCCGGCCCGAGGGGGAGGTCAGCGGACGATCTCGAAGCTGAGCCCGCCGAAGGACTGGAAGCGGTTCTCACAGTCGTCCCACAGCGTGACCACGAAGTTCTCGGCCGACATGGCCTCCACCACCTCCGGCGGGAGGGTCAAGTCGTCGCTCACCTGACCGGGGCGGAGCTGGATGCCAGAGACGAAGACGCCCCCTTCGAGGTTCGGGTCGTTGGCCCTGGCCTCGGTGACGATGGAGAAGTTGCACGACCCTGTCCCCACCAGCCGGAAGCGCAGCGGCTGCCCGGCGGGGACGCGCACGGTGGCGGGCTCGGTCGCCACGACCCGAGCGTCGCCGAGGACCTCCATGATCCCGTCGCCCACGCAGGCCGCCGTGTCCGAGATCGTCAGCGGGAAGGGCGGCATGAGGCAGACCAGCGGGTCGAGATCGCCGCCCGTGCCCCCCTCGGGGGGCTCAGGCCGCGCGATCTGGCCGGAGAAGGTCCGCAGGCCCTCCTCCACCGCGGGGTGGAGCGAGCCGTCGTAGTTGAAGGGGGCCTCAAGGCCAAAGTCGCCCGTGTGGCGGAAGGCCGTCACCCGGAAGGGCGGGTCTTCGACCTCGAAGGCCGGGGCGGGCACGACCAGCGCGATGGCATTGCCCCGGATGATGACGCGGGCGTTGATCGGCGCCGGCGACAGCGCCCCTGAGCGGGCGTCGGTGATGGACAGGCTCGGGCCCTGATCGACGCCGACGACGAACCACAGGTCGGTGTCCTGGAAGAAGTCGTTCTCGAAGCCAGGAGGCGCGGGGAAGTTGTTGGGCCCCGTCGCGTCGGCGTCAAAGACGAAGCCGTACTGGTAGATGTTGGGCAGGTCGTTTGTCGGCACGGGCCCGCCGAAGCCCACGATGACGACGTGGAAGAGCCCCGCGCCCGTCGGACCCGCGTCAGGCGGGCAGAGCGTCTGATCCTCCTGCCCCGGCCCGCACGGGAAGCGCGCGTCGAAGATCGCCGCCCCCTGCGCGTCCAGCCGGACGGTGCCCGAGTAGAGCCCCGTGGCGGTCGTGTGATCGCCGGCCACCGGCTTGGACGGCACCAAGGGCGACGAGTGGATGATCCGCTCGATGTCCAGCGGCGTGAAGCCCCGGAAGATGTCCGCGTTGCCCAGCCCAAGCCCCTCCCCCACGATGATGAAGTCATCGGGGATCTCCGGCTCGTCTTCCGGCCGACTGCAGACGCAGCGATCATTACAGCTCAACCCCTGATCGCACATGCTGGAGCGCGCGTCACTGGCGTCGCACTGCTCGAAGCTCTGCTGGCGGCCATCGCCGCAACATTGCATCACATAGGCCGGCAGGCAGCTCAGCGCCCGCGAGGCGGCGGCCCAGGGCGCCGTGCGGGCCGCCTCAAGATCGGCGGCGCAAGCCCCCCGCTGCCCCCCCGCGCCTCGCTGGCAGGCATCGTAGATCGTCAGCGCATCGCGCACCGCGCTCTCGAAGTCCTCAAAGGCCTTGACCCGATCCACCTCAGCGTCCCGGATCGCGTCCGCCTGGGCCGGGGTGACGTCCAGCGCGAAGAGCTGCGCGCAGCCCAGCGCGCTGTAAGCCTGCCGAAGCTCGGTGAGCTTCTTCGAGGCCCGCGCCAGGCGCAGGTCCAGCGCCGCCAGCGCCTCTCGGGAGCCCTTGAGGCGAGCGAGCTGGGTCAGCTCCCGCGCGATGCCGGCCACCTCCAAGTTCTGCTCGCTCAGCGAGCGCCGCACCTCTCCCTCCACGCAGGTGCTCTGGAAGATCGCGTCCGGGGCCGTCTGCTCCACCGCGTCGTCCAGGACGGTGCGCGTCCGGGCGATGTCCATGACGAGCTTCGCGCGCGCGGCCTCGATGGCGGCCTGGAGGTCAAAGTCGCAGGCGTCGGTCGCCGAGAAGGTCACCGGGCAGCCCTGGGAGTCCAGCCGCAGCAGCAGGTCCACCTTGAGGTCTTCGAGGATCACCCGAGCCGCAGTCAGCTCGCGCACCACGGTCGCCTGCCGCCCGCGCGCCAGCACCGAGGCGACGTAGGTCTGGGTCGCCTCGACCGCCAGCGCGTCCTGGGACATCGCCACGGCCCGCACATAGTTGACGTAGAGCACCGGCAGGAGCTTGATCAGCTCCTTGATGACCGTCTCGAAGGCGGCCGCGGACAACTCCTTGCCATTGCCCAGCTTTTTGCGGGCCGCCTTGAGGAACTCCTCCTTGAAGAGCGTCTTGAAGGCCGCCTCGCTGAGCACCTCCTGGCCGGCCTTCTGCGCCGCCTGGCGCGCGGAGACCCCCTGGAGCGCGTCCAGCACCAGCCCGGCGCTCAGCCCGCCCTGGAGCGACGTGGCGATGTTCTGCACCGCCGCGCCGCCGCCGGTCTCCGGCGACGGCAGCACGAAGTCGTTCTCCAGTTCGGAGATGAGGTTGCCCAGCGCGCCCTCGAGCGCCTTGCCGAGCCCGCCCGTGCTGATGTCGTAGAGCACCTCCACCACCAGCAGGCCGGTCTTGATGTACTCCATGGCGACGATGTCGTCGGCCAGCAGGTAGAACTGCGCCGCCGCCTCGGCGTTGGTGATCTGCGCCAGCCGCGCCAGCCGCGCGCCTTCGATGTTGAGCGTCTCCAGCACCGTGACCGACACGCTCAGGATCGCGTCGAGGCTCTGGGAGGCCTGGACGAGGTTGCGCACCAGCGCCAGCCGCGTCGCCTCGTCCAGCGCGCAGGGGCAGCCATCGATCAGCGCCCGGTAGGACGCGATCGTCGCGTTGAGCTTGTCCTGGAATTCTTGCGCGTCGACCTTCTGCTCCGGCGAGAAGAGGCGCTCGTCGAGCTTCACCTCGTAGGAGGTCCTGGCCTGCCCGGCCCGCGACTGGCCGCTGCGGCCCAGGCCGCGATCGTCGGGCGCCGTCAGCGCCACGATCGCGTCCGGCAGCACCAGGCTCGCTCCCTCGGGGAGCGCCTCCCCGCCGACCTCGACCCGCGACGCGCCGGGCTCGGCGAGGCTCTGGGACCAGGGCATCGAGAGGCTCTGGAGCGGGCGATCGGTCGGCTCGGTCGTCACCACGAAGAGCGCCCGATCCGGGCTGCCCCCGGCGTCGACGGGCTCAAAGCCCTCCGGCGGCGACTCGACGGCCTTGAGGTAGAGGTTGGCGGGCTTGAGCGCCACCACCATCTCCGTGTCCAGCCTGGGCACCTGCCGCGCGACCGCCCTGCCATCGGCGCGGCACATCTCGAAGCGCGGCCTGTCCGCGGCGAAGGCCGCCTCGGCCGCCTCGGCCGGCATCAAGAGGCGATAGAAGCCAGCGTCGGCCGGCGTGTCGCTCACCATGCAGAAGTCGCGCGCGTCCAGCGCCCCGTCGAGGTTGACGTCCAGAAAGCCGAAGGTCTGCTCGCTGGTGTAGATCGCCGCGTGCGCCAGCAGCAGCAAGTCCAGCACGCCCACCCCCTCCACGCCGTTGACGTCGGGCTGCGCGACCTCGCCGCCGCCAAACCCCGCCGCCTCGCGCTCCGAGAGCAGCCGCACGTCCAGGAAGCCGAGCGCCCCGTCGCCGTCCAGATCAAAGCCCCCGCTCGACGCCTCCTCCAGCACCCCGATCAACACCCGGATGTCCTGCGCGTCAACCTCCCCGTCCTCGTTGTAATCGTGAAAGGCGGCCACGAGATCGTAATCCGCTCGCCCGTCCGCGACCTCCTCCAGCGCCTCGATCACCCCCGCCAGCGTCGCCTCCGGCCGCCCCACCGTCTCGCCGACCGCGAAGCTCAACAGGTAGTCGTCCTGCGCGTCCACCACACCGTCCGGCAGCACGTCACAGCGCAAGCCCTCGGCGCTCTCCCCCGCCTCGACGCACGACCTCAACGCCTGGACGTCCTGAGCATCCACCACCCCGTCGCCGTCCACGTCGAAGCGCTCCAGCACCTCCCCAAGCGTCAACGCCGCCACGTCCAGCTCCCCGAAGGCCTCCTGCGCCGCGTCCGACGCCGCCACCTCGCCCGGACCACCCGGCCCCGGCCCCGGGCCCTCCTCGCCGTCCTCTCCGCACGCGGACAAGGACGCGGCGACGGAAACCCACAACAGCAACGTAAACAACCGCCAGACAATAGGATTCAACATCCAAAAGCCCCCCATGATGACCGCAACTGAGACACCTGAGGCAACCGGCGCCTCCACACTCGACAAGGTGTCCACCCCACGAACAGTACCAATACGACACAGGCGCCCAAGCGGCCCATCACGATCGACGCCGAAGCCACTCTGCCCGCCCCAGACGCCTGTCGACCCGCCCCTCCCGGCTGACCCACCGACGCAGGCCCGCGCGGCCCACCCACACGCCTGACCCCCACGCCCTGCCTGAAGAACACGATCTGACAGGCCCGGCCCTCACCTCTTTGCCCCCAACCCTGCGCGACCCACCTGGATCAAGTCAACACCAGCCTGGCGCACCGACACCCGCTACCGCGCCGAGCTCCCCTCGCGCCGCGCCCCCCGCGCCTCGACCGCGACGAAGGCCAGCGCCACGAGCAGCCCGAAGACCCCCACCGGCCACAGCGCCTCGCCCCCCTGCCGGGCGCTGACCACATCCACCGCCGCCCCGAGCAGAGGCGCCGCGATCATCGTCGCCAGGCTGCTGGCCTGGCTCTCGATCGACAGCACGGTGGCCTGTTGCTGCTCGTCGCAATGATCGTCGAAGCGCCCCACCTGGATCGGCCTCCAGGCGTCGTGCAGCACGTTGAGCAACACGAAGCACCCGATCACCGCCCACGACCAGCCCAGCACCAACGCCGGCGTCAGCAGCCCGAAGCACCCCAGCAGCCCGCCCCACAGCCACCGCGACGCCCGCGCCTCCGACCCCGCCCTCGCCACCAGCGCCGAGGCCCGACGGCTGGCCACCGCCGACATCAGGTACACCCCGAAGAACACCGGCCCGATCAACAGCGCCGCCTGCTGGTGCTCCCCAAGCCCCTGACCCCACACCCCCGCCAGCGCCGCGATCGCGGCGGCCTTGAGCACCGGCTGGATGTAATCCTTCGTCGACGTGAAGATCCCTTCAAAGCCCATCGAGCCCGCGATCAACCCCCGCAACCCCGGCGAGCGCGCACACCCCCGCAGCGTCTCCAGCAGGAGCCTGACGATCTCGCGCGGCCCGCGCCCGCCGACGCGCTCCCCGTCCAGCGAGGCCGGGTAGCCCAGGAAGTTGATCACCCCGAAGACGCAGGGCGCCATCGAGGCCCACAGCAACCCCCGCAGGTCGTCGCTCACCAGCACGAAGCCCGCGGCCACCACCACCGAGGCCGCCGAGCCCAGCTTGCTCCACGAGCGCGTCAGCCCATAGATCGCCGTCCGCTCCTTCTCTCGCCCCTGCTGCCGCAGCCACGCGAAGATCATCGCCTTGTGCGTCCCCGACCGGAACGCCTCCCCCACCCCGAAGAGCACCATCCCCGCCGCAAAGCCCGCCATCGCATCCGCCATCGCCAGCGCCGCGAAGCTCGCAATGTACACGCACCATGCCCCGATCAGCGTCCGCCGACGACCCCACACGTCTGCCGCCGCCCCCGACACCACCTCCAGCAGGTTCGTCGTCACCTCCCGCGCCGCGATCAGCACCCCGATCTCGAAAAAACTCAAGCCGCGCGACAGCAGATAGAGCGCCAGGAAGGGCTCGAAGTAGCGCTGATTCTTGAGGAATCCGTACAGACAGAAGCGCGCCAGCATCCCCCCTCCCCCCAACGCCCACACCCAACGGGCTCCCCTCCCTCAGTCCAGAGCCTCGCCCTGCGCCACCGCTGCGCCACCGCTGCACCGGCGCTCTCTGCGGTAGACTCCATCAACCGCCAATGATGACCTGCTCGATGCCATCCACAAAGGCAGGCAGCGGCTGCCCCAGGCGCCCAGGCCGGATCGGCTCGCCGAGGAGAAAGGCGAGGTCAGGGCGCCGGCGCAGAGTCCTCCTGCTCCATGAGCTTGCGGTCCTCCTGGGGCGATCGATCGCCCGTCGCGCCGTCGATGTAGCCCATGGCCTCAAGCTGCTTCTTGAGCTCCTCGTCCACGTCCGCGATCTCCTCCACCGCCCCGCTTCGCCGAGTCGGCCCCGCCGCCTCCGACCACCAGCGGGCCTGATCCGGCGCCCCCATGAACATCCCGAAGTGCGATCGCGCGAAGGCCTGCCCGATGGGGTGGCTGCCGCGCAGGTCCTTGAGCTCACGGCGATCGTCGATCACGTCGAAGAGCGGCCCCTCGACCCCGTCGGTGATCCAGTGGAAGCGCCCTGCCCGGATGGACTTGCGCCGGAACATGAAGTCCGACACCGCCACCCTCGGGTGGGGCGCCCCGACGCCGTCGAACGTGTCCATGAAGGAGCCCGCGTCGAGGCCCTCGATGGGCTCGACCCCCAACGCCTCCAGCACGCTCGGGACCACCTGCGCGGTGCTGACGACCTGCGACAGCCGCCGACCCCTCGGCGCCAGCCCAGGATGCCGCACGAGCAAAGGCGAGTGGACCATCTCATCATAAAGCGAATGCCCATGACCCACCGATCCATGATCCCAGAACTCCTCGCCGTGATCCACTAAAATTATTATTATTGTGCTATCGTAGATCCCGCGCGCCTTGAGGCCGTCGATCAGCCGCCCGAACTCCTGATCGTTGTAGGCCACCTCGCTGTCGTAGAGCGACTCGAAGAAGACCCGATCCTCCTCCGTCGGCTTGAACTTGCCCGACTTGATGTCCGCGATCTGGTTGCCCGTGTCCTGAGCCCGCAGCCGCCCGCCGTACTTCCCGCGCCCGAGGGCGTTCCACTGCTTGAACTTCCACGGCCCCGGCGCCGAGTAGGGCACGTGCGGATCGATGGTGTGGATGTAGGCGAAGAAGCGCGCGCCCTTCTGAGCGTCGATCCAGCCCAGCGCGTCGTCGACGAGGTTGCCCGCGTCCGTGACCTTCCCCTCACGGATGTAGTTCGTGTACTTGTGCCACCCGCGCCCAAAGCCGAAGGTCTGCGACACATAGCCGTTGGCCATCAGCCCCAGAGTCCGCAGCTTCTGGCGCTGCAGGTGCTCCCCGATCAGCACCACCGAGGCCGGCAGCTTGCTCTCGGCCTCCTTCGTCTTGTGACTCCACGGGTAGAGCCCGGTCAGGATCGTCGCCGTCGAGGGCTTGGTCCAGTTCTCCGCGTCGTAGGCCGCCTCGAAGAGCACCCCGTCGCGCGCGAAGCGGTCGAAGTTCGGCGTCTTGACCGAGCTGTCCGGGTTGTAGACCCCCAGCTTGTCGTAGCGCAGCGTGTCGATCAGGTAGACCATCGCGTTCTTCGCCTCGACCTTCGGCGCGCTCGCCTCGACGGCCTCGTCCTTCGGCGCCGGCGCCCAGATCCCACCGCTCAACGCCACCCGCCGCCCCTCGGCCACCTCGCCCCTCGCCTCCAGGCTCACCTCCACCACCTGCCCTTCAAAGCCCGACAACGGCACCACGGCCTGCGACCAGCCGTCCGCCCGCTCCACCTTCGCCGCAAACACCTCCCTGGCCGCCGCCCGATCCGACCCCACCCTGACCGCCACCTCCCCGCCGACGCCCTCGCCGCCGTAAGCCAGCCCAAGCGTGGCCGCCCCCTCCGGCAGCTGCACCAGGAAGCGCCACCGCCCCGGCGCCGAGGCCACGAGCGCCGCCCGCGACCGCCCCCCCAACGCCACGACCTGCGCCCTCGACGACGCCGCCTGCGGCGCCTCGCGCCCCGGCGCCAGCACCTCGATGGCGTCGATGTGCGCGAACTGCGCCCGCCCCTCGGCCCGCAGCGACCCGGCGATCTTCAGCGCCAGGTGGTTCTCTCCCGCCCGCGACGCCCCCTCCGGCGCCGACAGCGTGTGCGACGACCACTCCTCTCCGATCTCGATCTCGCCGATCTCGACGCCGTTGAGCGACGCCGCGACGCGGTTCTTGTGCTTGACCGAGCGCACCTTGAGCGCGATCCGATCAAAGCCCCCCGCCTCATGCCTGAAGAAGACCCGCGCCACCGAGGCGTTGGCCTCCAGGTAGCTCACCGCGCCTTCGCGCCGGGTCGTCGGGCTCCAACCCGAGCGCCACCCGCCCTGGATGTGCTTGAGCGCCGACCCCTCCCCCAGATCCACCCGGAAGCTCCCCCCCTGATCGTGCACCCCGAAGTGCGCCATGTCGCTGAAGCTGTATCGCAAACGCTCGTCCCGATTGAGGATCTCAAGAACATCCGCGACGGGGGCCGCGGCCTTCGCCCCCTGCGCCTCGGCGGGCGCCTCGCGCGTCTGCTTCGCCAGATCCCCGGAGGGCTTCGAAACCTCCACGGGCGAGCAGGCCACCCCCAGGACACACAACACCCACACCGATCGACGATCCATGCCTCCCTCCCGCGCTCCTGCGCTCGCCATCAAGGCCGCAGTCTCCCACAGCGAGGCCAGACAGGACAATGGCGCTCACCGCCAGCGCGCAAGGCGACTCATCGGCGCGCAGGCCGCGCGAGCGGCGCGTTGATCCCGACGCCGGACAGGCCACGAGCGGCGGCCTGGCGTCATGGATAGGCGCGCAGTTGCTGTGATCTCGACGGGCTTGAGGGTCGGGCGGAAGCTGCTGTGATCTCGACGGGCTTGAAGATCGGGCGGATCGACGGGCTTGAAGGCCGGGTGGGGTCAGGGGGCGGGGGCGCAGATCTTCCGGACGCGGTCGGGCTGGCCGAGGCGGGCGGCCTCGGCGCATTCGAAGCCCAGGGGGCAGTCGGCGGGCAGGTTGCAGACGGCGGCGCACATGCCGTCGAGGGAGTTGGAGACGTTCAGGGTGTCCTCGACGCAGAAGGTGGAGGGGGCGCCGGGGGAGTCGGGGCACAGCCCGCTGCACCCTTCGGAGCAGACGCCGACGCTCTGGTCGTCTTGAGCGTCCAGCGGGGCGCAGCGGCCCCGGTCGCAGTCGGAGTCGGCCAGGCATCGGCTGCCGATGAAGCCCTGGGGGCCGGGCATGCAGACCTCGCGGTCCGCGTCGGGGTTGTTGAAGGCCGGCGTCGTGACCTCGGCGAAGGCGCCGTAGCGGCGGCAGCCGTCGGTGGTCGAGGAGGGCTCGGGCAGGCAGATCCCTTCGGCGAGGTCGTCGGGGTTGGCGACGCAGCGGGTCAGGGGGTAGCCGGCCTTGTCGGGGCAGGAGGCCTCGCAAGCCCTGGTGCAGAAGCCGCGGCCCGACCAGCCATTGCGGCGGCAGATCCCGCCCTCGAAGCGGCAGTCTGCGTCGGCCTCGCACTCCGAGAGCATCCAGTTGTCCTCGACGTCCACGGCGCGGCCCTGCGCGTCGCGGTCGATGGACTTCTGGATGCGGACGGGGGTCTTGTGGCCCTGGATCAGCGCGAAGAGCTCGACGATGTCGTCGGCGGCCATGCGGATGCAGCCGTGGCTGACGAAGCCGCGGCGCAGCTCGCCGCCCTCGGGTTTGGTGAACTTGTCGATCGGCCCGTGGAAGCCGTAGACGGCCCGGCTGGTGCCCTCCAGCCGGATGAAGGGCAGGCCCGCGAAGTAGGGGAGCCCCTCGCCCCAGAAGCGGCAGCTGTAATTCCAGGCCCAGACGGCCCGGCTCGCCGAGACGTTGTCCACCTTGGCCGGCACGTCCGCCCGCGCGAAGAAGATCCCCTGGGGCAGCCCCGTCGAGGTCGGCGTCAGGCTCTCTCCGTCCTCGATGGCGCCAGGGCCGATGGGGTAGACTTTCTCGAAGCCGGTGGCCGCGTCGGTCAGCCGGATCGTCAGGCCGTCGAGGCTGACGACGATCGAGGGCGAGCCGAGGGGCTCAAGATCGGGGATGGGCTTGCACTTGAGGGCCTCGGTCCAGACGCCGTCCGTCTTCTGATCCACCTCGGCGTCGCCGACGATCAGATCCTCGCAGCCGCCCGGCGGGCACTCGTCCCCGACCGCGAGCGGCGCGGGGCTCGGCGCGGGGCCCGGCTCGGCGCCGCAACCCGTGAGGCCAGAGAGCGACGCCGTCAGCAAGACCAACCGCGACAACCTTGAAAGGGACAAGCCCGACCTCTTCATCTCGATGACCTCTCAGCCTGGGGGTCCGCTGTTGGACCCGCTGCTGGATCTTCCTGCCAGATCCAGCACATCGCTTCACCCGGTGCCCCATACTGCATTCCATCCTTGAGCGCCAGAGTTGAGGGCCTGCCTCGGGCGATCATCAAGCAATGAGGCTTGACGACAAGCGCCATCGGCATCAAATGGCATCGCCGCGCGCACCGCGCCGGGCCACCGAGGGCCCGGGCAAGGTCCGATAAGCACGCGCCCCGCCCCTGGAGTCACCTTTGTACGATCTTAAAGAAGAAGAGGCCACCCCGGTCGGGGTCCTGGTCGCCGTCCAGACCCCCGAGCTCGACAACCAGACGCTCAAGGAGTCCCTCGACGAGCTGGGGCGGCTGGCGAAGACCTTCGGCATCGAGGTCGTCGCCCGCCACTCCCAGCGCCTGCCCTCGGGCGGCAAGAAGGCCTACCTGGGGCCGGGCAAGCTGGAGGAGATCGCCGAGGCCATCGAGGCGCTGCGGATCGAGCACCCCGGCCGCCCGATCGTCGTGATCGCGGACGACGAGCTGAGCCCCTGGCAGAGCCGCAAGCTGAGCGACCTGGTCAAGGCCGACGACATCATGGATCGCACCGAGCTGATCCTGGAGATCTTCCACCGCCACGCCCACACGCGGGAGGCCCGCGCGCAGGTCGAGCTCGTCCGGCTGGCCTATCAGGCCCCCAGGATGCGCGAGCGCCGCGTCGGGGCCGACGTCGGCCGCGTGCGCGGCGGCGGCAAGGGCGCCGGCGAGTCGGCGCTGGAGCTCGGGCGGCGCCAGATCCGCGACCGCATGGCGGAGCTGCGCCGGGAGCTGGAGCACATCTCCCGCGAGCGCGAGGTGCAGCGCTCCAGGCGCTCCGAGGTCCGCTGCGTGGCGCTCGTCGGGTACACCAACGCCGGCAAGTCGACCCTGATGCGGTCGCTGACCGGCAGCGACGTGTACGTGGCCGACAAGCTCTTCGCCACCCTCGACGCCACCGTCCGATCGCTGTCGCCGCCGGTCACGCCCGGCATCCTCGTCTCCGACACCGTCGGCTTCATCCGGAAGCTGCCTCACGACCTCGTCGCCTCCTTCAAGTCGACCCTGGAGGCCGCGCTGGAGGCCCGCCTGCTGCTGCACACCGTCGACGCCTCCGATCCGGCCTTCGAAGCCCACATCGAGACCACCCTGGCCGTCCTGGCCGAGATCGGGGCCGGCGAGATCCCGATGCGCTACGTCTTCAACAAGATCGACCGGATCGAAGACCCTGAGGTCCTCGAGCGCCAGCGCGCCGCGTGGCCCGAGGCGATCTTCACCTCCGCCCTCGACGAGGGCGACATCGCTCGCCTGCACGAGATCATCGTGGCCGTCTTCCAGGGCGAACGCCAGGAAGAGACCCTGCGCCTGAAGCACCACCAGGGCGCGATCCGGTCGATGATCTTCGAGCAGTGCGAGGTCCTCGAAGAGAGCCACGACGCCGAGGGCGGCGTCTACCGCGTGCGCGCCACCCCGGTGGCGCTGGCCAGCATCCACAAGCGCATCGACGCCGGTCGCCCTTGACGACCCCGACGCGGCCCGCCATGATCGGCTCCTGGGACATGTAAAACCCCTTTAAGATCAACAACTTGATGATCCATGGAGCGCACCTTGAGCCAGCCCCCTGACCTCGATGAGATCTCGCGCCGGACCCTCGGCCATTACAGCGCCTCGGCCGAGCGCTTCTGGGAGGGCACCCGCGACCACGACGTCTCCCAGAACATCGAGGCGCTGCTGGGGGCCATCGGGGCCGAAGGCCCCTGTCGAATCCTCGACTTCGGGTGCGGGCCAGGGCGAGATCTG
This sequence comes from Pseudomonadota bacterium, assembly GCA_005804885.1. Lineage (GTDB taxonomy): Bacteria > Myxococcota_A > Bradymonadia > Bradymonadales > SYOX01. The sequence continues at coordinate 20,022 of SYOX01000335.1, read as the reverse complement.
GTGGACCTCGTGCGCCGGGGGCACCTGCCTACGGGGCTGGACGGCGCGGCGCCCTTCGTGGAGATGGCGCGGGGTCGCGCCGAGCTTCAGGCCGCGGGGGTGGAGGTCTGGCACCAGGACTTCCTGGCCCTTGAGCTGCCTGAGGGCCACTTTGACGGCGTCTTCGCCAACGCTTCGCTCTTCCACGTCCCCAGCTCCGAGCTGCCCAGGGTGCTGGGGCAGCTTCGCCAGAGCCTGCGCCCTGGCGGGGTGCTCTTCTCGTCCAACCCGCGCGGCCTCAACAACGAGGGGTGGAGCGGCGAGCGTTACGGCGCGTGGCACGACCTGGAGCGCTGGACGGCCTTCGTGACCGGGGCTGGCTTCGAGGCCATCGACCACTACTACCGGCCCGCCGGCCTGCCTCGCGAGCAGCAGTCGTGGCTGGCGAGCCTGTGGCGGCGGCCCTGATCGGCGCCCGCCCCACGTTTTCTCAGAGGCGATCGCCCGTGGGCGCGTCGGCGGGGGTCTCAGCGGGCGTCTCGGCGGGTTGATCGTCGTCTGCGGGGCGCTTGACGGGGCGGTCGCCCTCGTCGGGATCGCCGAAGTGCTCAAGGACGCAGTCGCCGCCGACGCAGGAGATGTCACAGTCGGCGGTGGCGTGGCACAGGACGTGGCAGTCGCCGCCGACGCAAGAGAAGTCGCAGCTGGCGTCGCGCTCGCAGACCATCTCGCAGTTGCCGCCGGTGCAGGAGGCGTCGCAGATCGAGCCTTCGTCGCAGGTCAGGAAGCAGTCGCCGCCGGTGCAGCTCAGGTTGCACTGCTCGAAGGGGGCGCAGTCATTGCCGCCGCCGTCGATGACGACGCACCCGGCCAGCCCCAGGGCCATCCACGCGACGAGCCCGACGAGCGTTGTTTTTGAGATCAAGGACATGTTGTTGTCTCCGTCTTCACACCGAGGACCATCCAGCGCGTCGACGCCCCTCGGGGCGCCGCCGAAGCCCTTGAGCAATGGCCGTGCCAGCCCTGGAGGCCCTCGGGGCGGGCGCCGAGGGATCAAGGCGCGTGGCGCCGGCTTCACAGTGTGGCGGTTGACATCAGCGTCGCCCGAAAGAGAGAGTCGGGCGAGAGCGCATCGAGCTTCATCAGGGGGAACCGAGGAGGACGCATGGGGAAGGTTCGGGAGTTCGCGGAGCGGCTGTGGTCGGGGGCCGTCAGCACCGAGGTGATGAACCCGGTGACGACGACGATGGGCTTCGAGGCCATCGAGGAGGGGCTGGGCTTCATCTCGGGCTTCGCCAACGTGACGGCGCTGGACACGAGTGAGGGGCTGGTCCTGATCGACACGGGCAGCTTCCTGACGGGGATCATGGTGCACCAGCAGCTCCGGTCGTGGAGCCAGCGGCCGCTGCACACGGCGATCTTCACCCACGGCCACGTCGATCACGTCTTCGGGGTGCAGCACTTCGAGCGCGACCCGATCCAGGCCGCCCACGGCCCCGCCCGGGTCGTGGCTCACGAGGCCGTCGCGGCGCGCTTTGAGCGCTACAAGATGACGGCGGGCTACAACACGGCCATCAACGCCCGGCAGTTCCGCCTCCCGGGCATCGCCTGGCCGACGCAGTTCCGCGCGCCCGACCTGACCTACCGCGACAGGCTCGCGCTTGAGATCGGCGGCGAGGCGCTGGAGCTGAACCACGCCAGGGGGGAGACGGACGATCACACCTGGGTGTGGGTGCCGGGGCGGCGGCTGCTGTGTACGGGGGATCTCTTCATCTGGGCGGTGCCCAACTGCGGCAACCCGCAGAAGGTGCAGCGCTACCCGCTGGAGTGGGCGGCGGCGCTGCGGCGGATGGAGGCGCTGGGGGCCGAGACGCTGCTGCCGGGCCACGGGCCGCCCATCTTCGGGAGCGATCGGGTGCGTCAGGCGCTGGGGGACACCGCAGAGCTGCTGGAGTCCATCTGCGCGCAGACCTTGGAGATGATGAACGCGGGGGCGGCGTTGATCGACATCCTGCACGCGGTCGAGGCGCCAGCGGCGCTGCTCGACAAGCCCTACCTGCGGCCGATCTATGACGAGCCGCAGTTCATCGTGCGCAACCTGTGGCGCCTCTATGGGGGCTGGTACGAGGGCAACCCGGCGCACCTCAAGCCGGCCCACGATCGGGCGATCGCGGCCGAGATCGCGGCGCTGGCCGGCGGCGCCGAGGCGCTGATCGCGCGCGCCGAGGCGCTGGCCGAGGCCGGCGACCTGCCGCTGGCCTGTCACCTGGCCCAGCTGGCCGGGGACGCGGGCGCAGACCCCGCGATCCGCGCGCGGCGCTCGGCGATCTACGCCGCGCGCGCCGCCGCCGAGCCCTCGCTGATGGCGCGCGGCATCTTCGCCGACGCCGCCGAGGGCTGATCCTTCGGGGGCCTCAGGCCGGGGCGGGCGAGGCCTCAAGGAGCGAGGCGGCGCCGTAGGTGGCGTCGAGGTAGGCGAGGATCTCGTCGGACTCGTACATCTCGACGCCGGTGTTGGGGTCGATCAGGTAGGGGACCATCATCTTGCCGCCGCGGGCCAGGAGCTCGGGGCGGCGCTTGCCCTTCTTGCCGACGTTGCGGATCAGGACGTCGAGGTTGAGCTCGTGGAGGCGCTCGCGGACCTTGCGGCAGTAGGGGGAGATCTCGAAGCTGTAGAGCTCCAGCATCTTCGGGGGCTGTGCGCGGTCGCCCAGGCCCTCGCGGACGGCGCGGCCCTTGGTGGCGCGGACGCCCGAGGCGATGGCGGAGGTCAGGGAGTTGAGCGGGGCGATCCGCTTGATCAGGCCCGAGCGGCCCTGGCCGTAGGTGTCGTGCAGGTAGGTGATGATGGCCTCGGACTCGTACATCTCGACGCCGGTGTTCGGGTCGATCAGGTAGGGGAACTGGGCCTTGCCGCCGCGGGCGACGAGCGCGCCGCGCTTGGAGGTCGAGCCGCGCGCGCTGGTCAGGCAGACGTAGTCCAGATCGAGGACGGTCAGCGCCTCGCGGGCCTTGCGACAGAAGGGGCAGGCCTCGAACTCGTACATGATCAGGGTCTTGTCCGGGGTCTTGCTCTCTGGCACGGCCGTCCAGCCGAGCCCGAAGCGCAGGGTGGACACGATGAACGATTGGATGTTGTTGATCGACATATGTTTTTTGACTCCAATCAGGGAATGAGGGCGAGCTTGCCGACGGTCTGGCCGGACTCCAGGGCGCGGTGGGCGTCGGCGACGCGATCAAAGGCGAAGGTCTGGACAGGCGGCGGGCGCAGGCGGCCCTGGGCGACCTGAGCGAGCATCCAGGTCATGGACTCGGCCAGGATGTGGCGCTCATCGAAGAGGTAGCTGAGGTTGAAGGCCAGGACGCTGCGGTTCTGGTTGGTCATGTTCAGGGGGTTGAAGCGGGGCGTCCGCAGCCAGTCCACGGCGAGCCTGGGGTAGCTGGGCCGGCCTCCCTGGCGCGGGAGCATCGTGTGGAAGCCGTAGACGACGAGCTTGCCGGGAGAGCCGAGGTGATCGTAGCTCTCCTGGAGCGTCTCGGCGCCGTTGGCGTCCAGGATCAGCCCGTAGCCCTCCGGGGCCAGCCGCCGGGCCTCGCCCCAGAGATCCTGCCGGGACTTGTCGATGACGGCCTCGGCGCCCAGAGCAAGGGCCACGTCGACCTTGTGCGGCCCGCCGACGACGCCGACGGCGCGGCAGCCGCGCAGCTTGAGCATCTGGAGCAGGGCGCCGCCGACCCCCCCGGCCGCCGAGTGGACCAGCGCCGAGGTCCCAGGCCGCGGATGGGCAAGCTCATAGAGCGCGAACCAGGCCGTCAGCGACACCGCCGGGAAGGCCGCGCCCTGCTCGAAGGACCACCCCTCGGGCAGCGCGAAGACCTGATCTCTGTCGGCCAGCAGGTCGGTGGTGTAGCCGCCGAAGCGGGTCACGGCGATGACGGGGTCGCCCTCGGACAACCCCTCGACCCCCTGACCCAGGGCGGCGACCTCCCCGGCCACTTCGAAGCCCGGCACGATCGGCCAGCCGACGTACTCCCTGGCCGACGCGTACAGGCCCATGCGGACAACGCAGTCGGCGTAGTTGACCCCGACGGCCCTGACCTTGACGTGGACCTGCCCCGGCCCCGGCGTCGGGTCGGGCCTCGCTTCGATCCGCAGCCTGTCGTAGCTGCCTGCCTTGTCGACGATCACCACACGCATCGAAGCCCCTCTCCCCTTCACCTGCGCTCGGCAGGCGCGCCCCCCATCGGGGCGTCAAGGACGATCACCGCCCGCGTCGACGACCCCTCGACGATCCCCTTCGCCGCAAAGCCCTCACGGCTTCGGCAGGCGCTTGCGCGGCGAGGGGCGCGGGGCGCCCGCCTGGGGGGCCTCCTTGCCGCTCGCGCGCTGGTAGAACTCCTCCCACATCGCGGCGGTGAAGTTGATCGGGAAGAGCAGCATCCCCAAGCCCATGTGCGCTCGGTCGCGATCGTCGCGCAGGGTGAAGGGTTTGTCGATGAGCAGCCCCCCGAATTGCCACCCAAGGTCGTAGCGCTCCTTGGGGCGATAGTGGCGCCCGACGACGAGGGCCACGACCCAGAAGACGCTGTAAGCGGCCCAGAACCAGAGCTCGAACAGCTCCAGGTAGAACATCAACAGGAACCCCGGGATGAGGAAGGTCCCTGCGGTGGTCGCCAGCGCCGCGATGAAGACGAGGGGGAGCGGCCAGGACTTCGGGCGCGTGGCGGCCTCAAGCTCCTCGCGCAGCGGATCGCCGCACAGGGAGCATCGGGCCTCGTTGACGGGGCCGATGTTGCCGCAGCGGTCGCAGGTTACCTTGGCGATCTCGACGTTCATGGGCTCCTCCCGAAGCTGAACAGGCCCCTGAGCCCGCCGCTCCGCGACCCGAGCGAGGCCAACGCCAGGCGAGGCCTCGCCTGAAGGCGATCAACGCTCGTGATCATGATCGTGGTCATGATCGCGCTCCCCTTCCGAGGGCGCCTTCTCATGAAAATCTCCTTCGATGACAAGCCTTTGCACGCACGCCCCCTCGATCTCCTGGCGCCAGGATGGCGCAGGAGCGTCGAGGGTCGGCGATGGACCGGCGGCCTCGTCCTCTTCACGACGTCGTCATTTTTTATGCTCTCATCGCGAGGTTGTCACGCGCGGCCGCCGTGGAGGGGGGGCCTCACCTCAAGCCAAGGACCTCGTAGGACCCCGAGGTGGTCAGCTTGACCCGGGCCAGCGCCGCGCCCCTGTTCTTCCAGTACCAGCCGTGGACCCCGTCGAAGGGCGCGGTGAAGGTGCCTCGGCTCTGCGTCGCCGTGCTGACGGTGTAGCTCTCGAAGAAGTCCTTCGGTCCGCCCGTCGGCTCGCCGTGGAAGTCGAAGAAGAGGCTGTCCTCGCCGGCGGTCCAGGAGAACTTCATCCGCTCCCCCGCCCGCATCGAGAACTTGTACTCCACGCCCTTGCCCGCCGGCACCTCGACCTCGACCTCGTCCTGGCGGGGGGCGCGCGCTACGACCTCGGCGACGGGGGCCTTGACTGGCTCCGTGGGGCTTTGAGCCGCGGCGGGCGGCGCGACCTCGGCCTCATCCTCGGGCGCCGACAGGCGCGTGAGCCCGACCGCGCCGCCGAAGCCCGTGAGGTCCAGGTTGAACTCCGCGGGCAGCACCACGAAGACGAGCAGCAGCGCCGCCAGCACGACCGCCAGCGCCGTGGCCTTGCCCAGGCCGGCGAGGGTGGCCAGCTCGGGCTCCGAGGCGAGGGGCGCGGAGGGGCGAGGATCGGGGGTGTCGGTCGGTGCGGTCATGGGTCAACCCTCAAGACAGGAAGTAGCCGGTGAGCTGGTAGCCGGCCAGCGCGAAGCCGCAGCTCATCAGGAGGACGTTCGTGGCGATCGCCATGCGGCGGTGGCTCGGGTGCCGTCTCCAGGCGTTGAGCGCGATGAGCACGACGCCCAGCGCCAGGAACTGCCCCACCTCGACCCCGACGTTGAACGAGATCAGGTTCACCAGCAGGCCGTCGGGGGGCAGATGGAACTCCTGAATCTTCGTCGCCAGGCCCAGCCCGTGGAAGAGCCCGAAGATCAGGACGGCCGCCTTCGCGTTGGGCTCAAAGCCGAGGCGCTTGAAGCCGCCCAGGTTGTCAAAGCCCTTGTAGACGACGGAGAGGCCGATGATCGCGTCGATCAGCCACGCGTTGACGCTCAACCCGGCCAGGACGCCCCCCATCAAGGTCAGGCTGTGCCCAAGCGTGAAGAAGCTTACGTAGATCAAGACGTCCCTGGTGTTTCGCAGGAAGAAGATCACGCCGACGAGGAAGAGCAGGTGGTCGTAGCCGGTCACCATGTGTTTGGCGCCGATGTAGAGGAAGGGCACGACCGCGCTGCCCTCGCTCTCGAGCAGGAAGCGCCGCGTGGCGTCGTCCACGCCGTGCGCCGACGCCGACGCCGCCACGAGCAGCACCAGCGCGCCCAGCGCGACGCTCAGCGACAGCGGCGCCCCTCCCGAGGCCGCCGCGCCGCCAGCGTGAGGCGAGAGCATCCCGGCGCGCGTCTCGGATCGAAGGCAGGGTGTGCGCTCCATGAGGCCCTCTGTCATTGGAGGTGAGGCGGGAGAAAGCCTGGCGCAGCCTGCGGTCGGGTCTCTTCCGCCCGAGCCGGGAGCAGCGCCACCGGGCGGCGAATCTATATCGGGCAGGTCGTCGGGCACAAGGCCGACGGCAGACTTTGCCCACACCTCGGAGGCGTGCTAGATGTGGGACAAGAGGGCGACGAGCGCGGGGCAGGTGGCATGAGTGAATCTCGGAAGCCATTGATATTGCTCGCATTGTTGGCGCTGGCGGGGTTGCCCGCCGCCGACGCGCGGGCCGACGAGGCGAGCTGCCCGCGGTGCGCCTTTCGCCTGGAGGCGCCGAAGGCCGCGGTAGTGGCCGTGGCCGAGGCCTCCGTCTCCCTGACCGTGGAGGGGCTGGCGCTGGAGGCCCACACGGCCGTCGAGGACTTCGAAGCCCAGGTGTTGGCGCTCTCGGACAACACCGCGTGGCGCCGCCACATGGAGGCCTGGAGCGTCGAGCTTCAGGGCAGCGGGCCGGATCGGGGCGTCTACCGCGGGGCGCCCTACGCGGCGCGGGCGGGGACGGCGATCGTGCGGGGTCGCAAGGTGTGGTTCTCGCGGATCATCTTCGACCACGAGGGGGGCCAGGTCACCACGCTGACGTGGAAGATCGACGGCAACCCCTCGCCGCCGGCGCTGCTTGAGGTGTACAACGCAATGGTGGTGAGCGTGCGCTTCAAGCGGGCGCTGCGGCCCGTCGAGGCCACGGCAGGAGGAAAGTCTCCATGAGCAAGATCGCCCGGGTGGTGCTCTACAAGCACGGCATGGCCTGCTTCGAGCGCAAGGCGCGCGTCAACGGCGACGCCACGGTGCACCTCAACTTCCGCCACGAGGAGATGGACGACGCGCTCAAGAGCCTGGCCGTGGTCGACCACGGCGGCGGCCAGCTCGCCTCGGTGGCCTACGACCCGCACCCGCTGCTGGCGGCGCACCTGGACGACATCAAGATCGAGCTGCCCCACGGCGGCGGGATGCTGGCGCTCGTCGGCCAGCTCATCGGCGCCGAGGTCATCCTTCACATGGGCGCCGACCGCCTCCAGGGGCGGATCCTGGGCACGGAGAAGGTGGAGGAGGCCCGCGACAGGGCCGTGATCCAGATCGACATGATCAGCCTCATCGTCGACGGCGCCCTGACCCGGGCGCGGCTCTCCGAGGTCGATCGCGTCGAGCCCGTCGACGAGGCGCTCGGCCGCGATCTGGCCGTCCTGCTCCAGCGCCTCGACAGCCGCAGGCGCGCCTCAAGGCGCCGCGTGACCCTCGACCTTCGCGGCGAGGGGGAGCGGGATCTGTGGCTGTCCTATACGGTGCCCTCGACGGTGTGGAAGACGAGCTACCGCGTGGTCTTCGACGACGAGGGCGGCGGCCAGCCGACGGTCCTGGGCTTCGCGCTGGTGGACAACGACAGCCCCGACGACTGGCAGGACGTCGCCCTGAGCCTCGTGGCGGGCCTCCCGATCAGCTTCACACACGACCTCTACTCGCCTCGGCGGCGCGAGCGACCCCACGTCCGCGTCGAGACCGAGGCCCCCATCGCCCCGCCCATCATCGAGGGCGCCGTCATCACCCAGAAGCCCGAGGTCCTGTTTGACGTGATGGGCGACATGCTGGAGTCCACGCGAGGTCCGACCCGCTCTGCGCCGGCCACCCTGGCGGCCTTCGCCGCCCCGCCACCGCCCGGCGCGCCGCCTCCCCAGGGCGGCGGCTACGGAGGGGCGCCTGCGCCGGCCACCCGGAGCATGGCCCAGAGCACGCGGGTCGAGACGCGCACCCAGGAGGTCGGCGACCAGTTCCGCTACGACGTGATGACCCCGGTCAGCATCAAGAGCGGCCGCTCGGCGCTGGTGCCGATCCTCAGCGACAAGCTCGAAGGGGAGATCGTGGCGGTCTACAACGAGCGCGTCCGGGCCGGAAATCCGCTGACGGCCTTCAAGATGAAGAACACCTCGGGGCTGACCCTGGAGGGCGGCCCGGCGACCGTCTTCCGCAGCGGCGAGTACGTCGGGGAGGCCATGTTCGACACCATGCGCCCCGACGAGGAGCGGCTCGTGCCCTTCTCCGTCGAGCTCGGCTGCCGGATCACGACCGCCTTTGAGACCTCCACCGAGGCCCAGCAGCGCTTCGAGGTCAAGCGCGGCTCCCTCGTCCACACCACCTGGAGCCGCCAGCAGACCACCTACACCATCCGCAACATCTCCCGACGCCCGCTGAAGATCTACCTCGACCACGCCGCCGATCGGCAGGCCACCTACGTCGACACGCCCGACCCCGCCGAGCGCACCGAGACCTTCGACCGCTTCATCGTCGAGGTCGCCGCCGGCCAGCAGGCCGCCTTCCCCGTCACCCAGCGCCGCCAGCACGGCCAGTCCGTCTGGATCACCCCCGAGCAGATCGACAACCTCCTGCAGCGCATCACGAACGTCGGCCCGCGCCCCGCGCTGACCGAGGCGCTGACCCCGCTCCTTGAGACCAGCCGCCTGATCGCCTCGATGAACCACGAGCTGGCCCAGATCCAGAAGGAGAGCGCCGAGATCACCCAGCAGCACGCCCGCATCCGGGAGAACCTCAAGACGCTCGGCCAGGACAACAAGAAGGAGCGCGACCTGCGCGAGCGCTACGTCACCGCCCTGGACGCCGACGAGACGCGCCTCAACGAACTCCAGTCCCGCGCCCAGACCCTCACCCGCAGCGTCGAGGAGCACCGCGCCTGGTTCCAGCAGCAGGCCGCCGCCCTCGACCTGCACTGAACCCACGCTGCCCGCTCACCCGCCGATCATCGCGACCCAAGGAGCAGCCCATGAAAATCGCTTGTCTGGGGTGGGGATCGCTCATCTGGAACCCCGGCACCCTCCCCATCCACACGCCCTGGTTCGAGGATGGGCCCTTGCTCCCGATCGAGTTTGCGCGCGAATCGAACGATGGCCGCATCACGCTCGTGCTCGCCGAAGTCCCCCGCTCGGTCCAGGCGCTTTGGGCGCTGATGAAGGTCGACGATCTCGAAGAGGCGAGGGTGGCGCTTGCCAGCCGAGAAGGCATCACCGAGGACAACAGACGGTATTCAATTGGTTTCTGGGATCGGGGATCGGGCAAATCGCACGGCCGGCGGGCTGATGAGATCGGCGCGTGGGCGCGCGGCCGCGATCTGGACGCCGTGATCTGGACCAACTTGAAGCAAGGACTCAAGGGGCATGGAGGCAAGCTGCCGACCTGTGAGCAGGTGCTCCAACATCTGAGAAACCTCTCCCCAGAAGCAATGGAGAGGGCCAGGGAGTATGTGTGCAAGGCTCCTTGTCAAATTGACACAGATTACCGGCGAGCCATCGCAGCGGAAAAGGGGTGGACGGCCATCGAGACGTGACATCGCGCCTCCAAAGGCGTCCGTTCGAGCAGCCAGCGCGCCCCTGCCGTGGTTCGAGAAGCCCAAGGACATCCTTGAGCGCCGATCCAGACTCAAACCACCTCGCCGATGGCCCGCTCATGGCACGGACCTTTGATCCTCGCGCTGCGCCAGATCCGTGTGGCGCGACCGCCGCGCTGCGGCGCCCAAGCCTCACCAGAAAGAGCCTCAAATCAATTAAACACTTAATTTTAATGAACAAACAGAGCCCTTGCCCTGGCCTGTGACTTGCTGACCTCCCTCCGGGCGATCGAGACGGGGAGGGCATCGATGAGACGATCCGCGTGGGCCTTGATCACAGTCCTGGTGGGCGCTGCCGCTGCGCCGGGGTGCGTCGGCCCTGAGATCGAGGGCGAGGAGATCGAGGAGCGCGACAGCGACCTGTCGGCCTCGGCCCGACGGACGCGCAGCCTCGCCATCCAGCAGGTGGCGGTCGAGGAGGGCTTCGGCAACGCGGTGCTGCTGGCCGGGATCGCCAACGCGGAGACGGGGCTGGCCCATTGCTGGAGCGAGGCGCAATGGGCTTGCAAAGGCCCGGCTTCAGCCTCCTGCGGCGGCGGCGCGGTCATCGCAGGGGCGGGCGACGGCGCCTGCTGGCGCCAGCAGGGCGGCCTGGGTATGTTCCAGTTCGACGCCGGCACCCACGACCAGACCCTGTCGCGCTACGGCCGCACGGTCCTGAGCCTGGAGGGCAACGTCTGGCACGGCATCAACTTTGTCGTCGAGATGGTGATCCGCTCGGATTACATCGCCGGGGTCAGCACCCGCCAGGAGGCGCTGAACTGGCTCAACAGCGTCCAGGTCGACGGGCGCGGGTGGGACGCCTGGCTCAAGACGGTCACGCACTATTACAACGGCTGTGTGCCGGGCCGCTGCTCGGTCTACAGCCAGCGCTACAACGGCTACGCCAGCCGCACCCGCGAGCTGGTCCGCGAGCTTGGCGCCGGCTTCTGGGCCAGACCCGGCGCGGTCAACCCCGGCGCGGACGACCCCGGCGCGGACGAGCAGGCTCCCCCGCGCCAGGAGCCGCAGGCGGTGAAGACCCCTGTCGGCCTCACCCCTCAGGGCGCCCGGATCGCCAACGGCGGCGCGCTGCGCCTGGCCTGGGCTGGCGTCCCCGGCGCGGCGACCTACGATCTGGAGATGACCTACGGGCGCGCTGGCGCCTTGGTCCCCTATTACACGTGGACCCGGTTCCGCGGCGCCAGCTTCGACGTCTGGCCCCAGTCCAACGACGCCGTCTACGCGTGGCGCGTCCGGGCCTGCGACGGCGCCGGCGCCTGCTCGGCCTGGTCCGAGGCGGCCACCTTCGCCACGGGCCGCGCGGTGCTCCCCGAGCCTGCGCCCGAGCCCGACGCCGATCCCGATCCCGCCGAGGAGCCCGACCCCGCGCCCGAGCCCGACGAGGGCCTCCAGGCGCCCGGCTCGGTCAGCCCCGCGGGCGGCACGATCAGCTCGCCCGACGTCGAGCTGGACTGGTCCAGGGTCGAGGGCGCCGTCCATTACGACGTCCACTTTATGTATTCGCGTCAAGGCGTCTGGACGGAGTACCACACGTGGACCGGGCGGCGCGGCGAGTCCTTCACGGTCTGGCCGCAGGTCGACAACACCAACTACCGCTGGCGCGTGCGCGCCTGTGACGCCTCGGCCTGCTCGCCCTACTCCCCCTTCGAGGCCTTCTTCTTCACCGGGCTTTGATCCGACCCTGACCCCGATCTGCGTCTGGCATCTCCGGTCCGGTACGCTCCTGAGCACCCTCCAGACTGCCCTGTTCCTCCTGCCCGCCCTGAGAGGCCCAGGGGTCTGAAAAATGAATTCTTTCAAGAGTATACATGATCGAGGTCGCGGCGATGGGGTGGTGATCCGGCCCTTTGAGGGAGGCGACTGGGGGGGCGTGTGGGCGATCCTGGAGCCGGTCTTTCGGGCCGGAGAGACCTACGCGGTCGCGGTGGACATCTCGGAGGCGGAGGCCCGGCGCTTGTGGACGGGGCCTCCGAAGTCCGCCTTCGTCGCGGAGGATCGCGGCTCCGGGCAGCTCCTGGGCACCTATTACCTCAAGCCCAACCACGAGGGGCCGGGATCGCACGTGTGCAACTGCGGCTACGTCGTCGCTCAGAGCGCCCGAGGTCGTGGCCTCGCCTCGATGATGTGCGTGGATTCCCAGCGCGAGGCCGTCGAGCGGGGCTTTCGGGCCATGCAGTTCAACCTCGTGGCCGCGAGCAATGAGGGCGCGGCGCGCCTGTGGAGGGAGCTGGGCTTTGACATCGTGGGGACGCTGCCGGGCGCCTTCCGGCACCCGCGCCTCGGCTTCGTCGACGCCCACGTCATGTTCAAGGCGCTGATCGAGGCGGCCCGGGAGCCCATCGCCCCCGTGACCTTCCGCCCGCTCACGCCCGACGACATGAAGCTCCTGCACGACTGGCTCGGTCGGCCGCACGTCAGCCGGTGGTGGGGTCGGCCTGCCTCGCTGTCCGAGGTCAGGGCCAGCTACCTGCCGATGACGGACCCCGCCGCCTCCACGCGAGGCTACGTCGCCTTGCAGGAGGGGCGGGCCATCGGCTTCGTCCAGACCTACACCGCCCTCGGATCGGGGGATGGGTGGTGGGAGGATGAGACGGACCCCGGCGTCCGCGGCGTCGACGTGCTCCTGGCGGGGGGCGACAGGCTCAACAGAGGCCTGGGCAGCGCCATGCTCCGCGCCTTCTGCGACCTCCTCTTCCTCGACCCCGCCGTCACCAGGGTCCAGGCAGACCCTTCGCCCGAGAACCTGCGCGCCATCGGCTGCTACCAGAGCGCCGGGTTTGAGCCCCAGGGGGAGATCGTCACGCCGGACGGGGCGGCCCTCCTGCTCGTCCGCCCGCGCCCTGCCGGTTGACCGCCACGACCGCGCGCTCAGACGCGCAAGGTGTCGAGGCGCGGGAGGAAGGGGGAGTTGGCGATGGCCTGGATGCCGCGGGGGGAGAGGCGGTTCTGGGTGAGGTCGAGGTGGGTCAGCAGGGGGAGCTGGGGCGAGCGGGCGAGCGCCTGGGCGCCGGCGTCGCCGATCTCGTTGTGGGACAGGTCGAGGTGGGTCAGCCGCGTCGGCTGCGGGGCGCTGGTCAGGGCCATGACGCCCTCGTCGCCGATCCGGTTGCGGCTCAGGTGCAGGGCGGTGAGGGTCTTCATGCAGGCCGCCAGCGCCAGGATGTGCGCGCCGTCGGCGCCGATGGCGTTGTCGGTCAGCCGCAGCGTCTCGAGCGAGGCGAGCTGGGTCGAGGCCGCCAGCGCCGTCGCCAGCTCGCGCCCCGAGGTGTTGCTCAGGTCCAGGTGACGCAGCCCCCGCAGGTGGCTGGAGCCGACGAGGGTCAACACGCCGGGGCCGCGCAGCGGGTTGGCGTCCAGCGTCAGGCGCTCCAGGCCCTCCAGGTGCGCGCAGGCGGCGATGCTGCCCGCCCCCCGGTCGCCGATCTCGTTGTGCGACAGATCCAGCGCCCGCAGCCCCCGCAGGCACGACGTCGCCGTCAGCGCCTCGACGCCTTCGTCGCCGAGGTAGGCGGTCCGCAGCGAGAGCGCGCTGAGCTGCGCCATCCACGCCATCCTCGCCAGCGCCGCGGCGCCGGCCGCCCCCAGGAAGTGGTAATTCAGATCCAGCCGCCGCACGATCGAGAAGCGCGGGTTCGGGCGGCCCGTCAGCAGCGGCTTCTTCCACAGCTCCGGCGCCCTCCGCAGGTCGTCCGGCCACCCGACCAGCAGCCGATCGGCGTAATCGAGCCCCAGCGCCAGATCGTCGTCCTCCGGCCACTCATCGAAGAGCGCGCAGACCCGCGCCCAGGCCCCCTCCGTCCGCTCGCCGTAAAGCGCGTCCCTCAGCGCCCCGAGCCGCTCCTGGGTCGGCACCAGATCCGAACTCAACCCCCTCGCTTCCCCCTCGCCCCCGTCCCCCGCATGGCACGACAGCGAAAAATCACCGATCTCGACAGGATCGCCCTCGCCCACCACCGTCGGCTGCGAAATCCGACGCCCGCCCACCCACGTCCCCTGCGTGCTGACCAGATCCACGACGATGAAGCGCCGACCCTTCCTGAAGATCACCGCGTGACGATCCGAGACCCGACGCCGCGGCAACACCAGATCGTTGTCCGCAGACCGCCCCACCCTCACGCTGCGCCCCTCGAACACGAAGCGCCCGCCCTCCCCCTCCCTGTCCCGCACCAGGATCGTAAAACCGCCCATCGACGCCCCCCCACGCCCCCACGATCCAACACCTACAGCAAACAACCAAACTCATGTACTCTCCAACTCCCGCGGCGGCCCCTTCGCCTCCGCACACCGCTGACCCCATGCTGACCCCATCCCCATCGACCACCACCCAGGACCCCCTGAGCCCCGGCGAGCCCGCCGCGAGCGGCCCCCGACAAGCGACCCGCGGCGCAACCCCAGGCTACGAAAGGACATGACCAACAAACCCATGAATTACGGATACCTGCACGGCTTCGCCTCCAGCCGCGACTCGCGCAAGGGCGTCCACATGGCCCGCGCCTTCAAAGCCCGAGGGCTCCACCTGGAGCGCGCCGAGCTCAACGTCCCCTCCTTCGCCGAGCTGACCTTCAGCGGCGCCCTGTCGGTGATCGACGCCATGGACGCCGCCGCGCCGCCTGCGCGCTGGTGCCTCTTCGGGTCGAGCATGGGCGGCTACCTCGCCACCCGATGGGCCGAGCTGCACCCCGACCGGGTCGAGCGCCTGGTCCTGATGTGCCCCGGCTTTGACCTGATCGGCCGCTGGCCCGACATCGTCGGGCACGAGAACATGGCGCTCTGGAGCGCCCAGGGCTTCCTGCTGTGGCCCGACGCGCAAGGCGTCCAGACCCCGCTCCACTGGGAGTTCGTCGAGGACTGCCGGCGACACCCCTCCTGGCCCGAGGCCCCCTGCCCCACCCTCATCATCCACGGCCGGCAGGACGAGACGGTCTCCATCGAGAGCTCCCGCCAGTACGCCCTTGCTCGACCCCACGTCGCCCTGATCGAGGTCGACGACGACCACAGCCTGGCCGCCTCCCTGCCCCTCATCGAGCGCGAGTCCATGAAGTTCCTCGGGATCGAAGGCTGATGGGGAGGCTGGCGGGGATCGCCTGGATCATCCTGGCCTCGGTGGCCTTCTCAATCATGGGGGTGGCGACCAAGCTCGCCGTCCCCGTCGAGGGCACGCTCCCGGTCGTCTTCTGGCGCTCGGTGATCGTCTTCGTCGTGGCCTTCGCCCTGGCCCGCGCCCAGAAGGTCAGCCTGCGCCCGAAGCGCTGGGGCCTGCTGATGTGGCGATCCATCACCGGCCTCGTCGCGATGATCCTCTTCTTCTGGTCTCTCGGTCAAATCCCCCTCGGTACCGCCACGACCCTCCTGTACACCTCGCCGCTCTTCACGGTGCTCATGGCGGGCGCGATGCTCGGCGAGCGCCGCCAGCGCCGGACCTTCCCCCTGGCGCTGCTCGCCTTCATCGGCGTGGGGCTGGTGCTCGGCCCCGACGCCTCGACCCTGGGCTGGGGCGCGCTGGCGGCCCTGGCCGCAGGCTTCCTGGCCGCGCTGGCCTACGTGGCGGTTCGACAGCTGCGCGCCTCCGACCCGCCGGCCAGGATCGTCGCCTTCTTCTCCGTCGTGGCCGCGCTGGCCTGCGCCCCGGCGACCCTGGCCGCCCCGCTGCCGGACTCCTTCGAGCGCTGGGCCTGGCTGGCCGCCGTGGGCCTCTGCGCCGCTGGCGGCCAGCTCTGCATGACGTGGGCCTACCGGGTCGAGCAGGCCCACGTCGTCGGCCCCTTCTCCTACGCCACGGTGGTCATCTCCTGGGCCATCGGCCTCATCGCCTGGGACGAGCCGCTGACCGCCCTCGGCGCGCTCGGCGTGGCCCTCGTCGTCGGCTCCGGCGCCCTCCTGAGCGGCTCCGCAGACGCTGAGCACCCCAGGGAGCCCGAGCCCACCGAGTGATACGGAACCACGCTCAAGCCACTTCCATGTTGGGCCACCAGGAAGCCCAAGATGAAAGTGCTTCAAACGTGTTTCCGTATGATCGCCGGATCGCCAGGACAGCGGGGCTTGAGAGGCGCCGATCCCGATCAGCGCGACAGGGCGTCGACCCCATGCATGTTGGCGACCGCAGACATGGGCGACCAGACGTCGCCGATCCCGATCAGCGCGACCGAGGGCGCCGCAACACCGCGGCCAGCCCGATCAGCGCCAGCAGCGCCCACCCGCCCGGCTCCCCGTGCGGCGACGAGGCGACCTGGGCGCAGGACGAGGAGGTGCGGCTGAAGCGCTCGCCGGTGAAGGGCTCGGGCTCGAGTTGAGCGTCCGGCTGCCCCTCGGGGGAGGCCTCGGGTTCGGGCTCGACGGGATCGCCAGGGTCCAGGGGGGTGTCGTCATCCTCGGGGTTCACGGCGTCGGCGGGGATCGTCGCCAGCGGCTCGACCGCCTCCAGCGCCAGGATCGGGCGCTGCGGCGAGGTCGCCAGCAGGCGCAGACCGACAACCTGGCCGGACCAGTCGGAGGAGCGGCTCAGGTCCAGCGCCACGTCGCCGAGCTCCGCAGGGAGGTCAAAGCGCATCGAGCGCGCGCTCGGCCAGTCCTCCCCTTCTCGCCTCCAGATCATCCGGACGCCGCGCTCGTCGCCCTCGTGGCGCGCCCGCAGGAGCAAGCCGGGGTAGGCGGACGCGTCGATGCGCGTCCACGACGGGCTCTCGACGCAGGCCTCGCCGACCGCCGACTGCCCCACGAGCTGATCGACCCCGGCGTCCAGGGTCAGGGTCGTGTCGGCATTGCAGGCGATCCACCCCTCCGTGTCCTCTGGCGCCGCGCCCTCGAAGACCCAGCCATCCGGCGAGTAGACGTCGATGAGGGTCTCCCGCCGCAGCAAGGTGCCGGCCCGGTTGACCTCCACGGCGTCTTCCCAGCCGTCCATCTCCCCGTAATAGCCCCCGACGTGCTTGACCCACAGCCGCACGGCGGCGTGCCCGGGCAGAGCGCCGCTGGCCGCCTCCGCCTCCAGCTCCAGCGCGATCCGCTTGGACTCCCCCGGGGAGAAGGCCAAGACGTTGAAGAGCCCGCCCGCGCCGGGCCTGTCGTGGCTCGGGTTGCCTTCGAAGGCGTCGGAGTCGTTGATCCGCCACGTCCGCCCGTCGAGCGCCGGGTGATCTGTAAAAATCGTATAAGCGCGGAGGGTTACGAAGGGCTCCGCGACCTCGAAGCCGACCAGGATCTGATCCGTGCTGGCGCGATCGGCGCCGTTTCGGACGACGAAGTCGACCTTGAGGCGCTGGCCCTCGACGAGATCGAGGACGCCGCGGCTGGAGCCCGCCTCGAAGAGCCCGGCGGGCTGCCCTTCGGGCGGCGAGTCGAGGCCGCTGACGGTGACGTGGACGTCGGTGGGCTCGGGCTCGGGCTCGGGCTCAGGCTCGGGCTCGTCGCAGACCGCCCCGGTGGGGAAGCCGCCGGGGGGCGACTGGCGCAGCTTCCCCTCCGTCTGGGGGCCGTAGTCGCCGTCCTCGGCGATCCGATCGTTGGGGTGGTTGCGGTTCCAGAGGCGCTGGAAGGCCAGGATCGCCGTGCCGCGGATGTCGCGGGTGCCCCCGCCGCGGTAGTCGAAGTGGACCGGATCGCTGTTGCCGAGCCAGTCCCACCCCTCGGCCTCCATGTGGGGGCGCCAGCCCGTGTAATCGCTCACGTCCACCGCCAGGCCGCTCTGGTGGTTGCTGCTGCCCGGCGGCGCGGCCAGGCCGATCCCGCACACCCCCTGCTGATACCAGCGGTAGAGCAGGTACTGCTGCGCGATCGTCCGGTAGGCCGAGTTGACCCTGAAGCGCTGGCCGCGCCGCGCGATCGCGCGCCGGAAGCCCTCGCGGGCGCTGGGCTGCAACAGCGCCCAGGTGGAGCTGCCGCCGAGCTCGACGTTGAGGTCCGCGAAGTTCACCAGGGAGTTGGGGGCCACGCAGTTCATCTCGTCGATGATCTGCGTGTCGAGGCCCCGCACCGCCGCCAGCGAGCAGCCCGTCACCTCGCCGACCGTCAGCGCGCTGGAGCGCGTCTCCAGCTCGCCCGCCTCGAAGTCATGGTCGTGGTGGTCGGGCTCGACCTCATCGACCGCGCAGCCGGCCAGCGCCGCGATCAAGGCCAGCGACCACCCTCTGGACACCCAAGCGGGAATCTTGCTCATCGACTCAGCCCCCAGAAACATCTTCCTCGCCACACACACGGCCCGACCGCGCAGCCGGAGCGCATTATAGCGCAGGCGCCGCAAAAGCCGAGAGGCGCCAGGAAATCAACGATCTCGGGATCTTGGCGGCGGACACGCCAGGGCGGCGGCGTCCCGGCGCTCGGTCGACACTTGCGATGGAGGGGGCCGCGTGGCAGTTTCCAGCCTGGAACTTCGACATGGAGAGAGGATGAGCGACCAGCCCAGCAAGCCCAAGCCGAAGCACTTCTCGATGTTGCGCTCCTACACCCCCGCGGACTTCTTCACGCTGGGCAATGCGGCTTGCGGGACAGGGGCCATCTTCGCCTGCCTGAACCACCTGGTCGAGAGCCGCGACGAGCGCTACCTCTGGTGGGTCTTCGCCCTCCTGCCCGTCGCCTTCGTCCTGGACTCGCTCGACGGCTTCGTCGCCCGCAAGACCCGGCGGCAGTCCCTCATCGGCGCCGACCTGGACTCGCTGGCCGACGTGATCTCCTTCGGCGTCGCGCCCGCCGTCCTCGGCTTCACCCTGGGCCTGCGCGGCGGCTGGGACGCCCTGGTGCTGATCTACTTCGTCGCCTGCGGCGTCAGCCGCCTGGCCCGCTTCAACGTCACCGCCGAGTCCCTCACCGACGAACGCGGCAAGGTCGCCTACTTCGAGGGCACCCCCATCCCCACCAGCCTCGCCCTCGTCTTCCTCCTGATGGCCGCCCACATGACCGGCAGCACCAACGACACCCTCTGGTTCGGCAAGATCATCATCGGCCCCTGGACCCTGCACCCCCTCGTCCTGTTCTACGCGCTCAGCGGCAGCGCCATGATCAGCGCCACCCTGCGCATCCCCAAACCCTGACTCTGGACCCGACCCCATGGCCTTCGTCAACCGCCGCGATCTGGACTTCATGCTCTACGAGTGGCTCAAGGTCGACCGGCTCTGCGACACCCCCCGCTTTGCCATGCACGACCGGGCCACCTTCGACGCCGTGCTGGAGGTCGCCCACCAGATCGCCCAGAGCCACTTCGCCCCCCACGCCGCCCTGCTCGACGCCAACGAGCCCACCTTCGACGGCCACAAGGTCCACATCCCCCCCGAGGTCGGCCGCGCCCTCCAGGTCTACGCCGAGGCCGGCCTGATGGCCTCCACCTTCGACGAGGCCGACGGCGGCGCCCAGCTCCCCTACACCCTCGGGCAGGCCGTCGCCGCAATGTTCCACGCCGCCAACGTCTCCACCTCCGGCTACGTCATGCTCACCATGGCCGCCGCCAACCTCCTCGGCGCCTTCGGCACCCCCGACCAGAAGGCCCGCTACATGGCCCCCATGCTCACGGGGCGCTTCTTCGGCACCATGTGCCTCTCCGAACCCCAGGCCGGCTCCTCCCTCGGCGACATCCGCACCCGCGCCACACCCACCGACGGCGGCCTCTACAAGATCGTCGGCGACTAGATGTGGATCTCCGGCGGCGAGCACGACATGAGCCAGAACATCGTCCACCTCGTCCTGGCCCGCCTCCCTGACGCACCCCCGGGCGTCAAGGGCATCTCCCTCTTCATCGTCCCCAAGCGCCGCGTCGACCCCGACGGCGCCCTCGGCGACCTCAACGGCGTCCGCCTCACCGGCCTGAACCACAAGAGGGGCGACCGCGGCACCGTCAACTCCGTCATCGCCTTTGGCGACGAGGGCGACTGCCTCGGCGAGCTCATCGGCCCACCCCACCAGGGCCTCCCTGCACGCGCGGGTTGAAGGATGCCACCTTGAATGCGCCGGTGTAGTCGGCTGCACCAACGTCGAACGAGTTGTCCTTGGCCCCGAATGAATCCGCATTGTGGATCATCAGCCACTCGTCGGTGAGGATCTGT
>SYOX01000334.1 GCA_005804885.1 Pseudomonadota bacterium | reverse complement strand
CGCCGCCGCCACCCTCGTTGCGGGGGGCAACGCCGCCGCCGCCGCCACCACCGCCGCCCTCGTTGCGAGGGGCACCGCCGCCATCCATGTCGCCGTCGAAGTCACTGCGGTTGTCGCCGCCCTGGAGGAAGACGACCTGATTGGCGACGATCTCCGTGGTGTAGCGCGTGGCGCCCTCCTTGTCCTCCCACTGGCGGGTCTGCAGGCGGCCCTCGACGTAGACCGAGCGGCCCTTGGTCAGGTACTTGCCGCAGTTCTCCCCCTGGCGGCCCCAGACCGTGACGCGGTGCCACTCGGTGCGCTCCTGGGGGTTGCCGTCCTTGTCGGACCAGCGCTCGTGGGTGGCGACGTTGAGGGAGGCGACAGCCTGCCCGCTGGCCGTGTAGCGGACCTCAGGGTCCCGACCGAGGTTGCCGATGATCATCACCTTGTTGAGACTTCCCATGACATTTCTCCGTAACTCCCCCGTCGAGGAGTCGTGTTGTTCCGAACCACACCGGTCCGGTAGCCTTGATCGCGAGGTCCAGGGTGGCCTCCACCGAGGACCCTCCTTCCAGGGAGAGGAGGTTGTCCTTGTTCCCTGGAACGCCCGCTCAATATGACATCGCACTGTAAGGATGTCAAGTGCTTTGTCGTGCGCTCGCGCGAAAAATTCTGACCGCCGTCGATCCCGCCGCGGCGGGGTTCGATGAGGTCCGGGTTACTTCCACCACCCTTCTTTCTTGGGCTCCTCCAGGAGCTCCTCCTCCTTCTTGGCGTCCTCGGGGGTGCTGGCGGTGGTCTTCTGGGCCTTGCGGGCCTCGTCGCTCAAGCCCGCGTCGATGCCGACGAGCAGATCGATGCGCCAGTCGCCGTCGTCCTTGATGAAGAAGATCGTCCTGCGGCGCTCTTCGAGGCGCACCTTGAGGGTGGCGCGCTGCTCGACGATCTCCTCATCAAGCAGCTCAGGAGGCCCCCCGTTCTTATCCAGGATCCCCTCCATCATCGAGATCCAGCTCCCCCCGCGCCCTGAGGTCTCGCCGGACCAGCTCGACTCCAGGGCTCGGACGGAGGCCGTCGAGAAGCGCCCCTTGAAGTCTTCGACATTGCGCTGCCGGGCTGCCGCGATCGTGTCCTCGAAGACGCTGCGCGGCGTCTCCCGGATGAAGAAGTACCACGTCAGGACACCCGCGCCTGCCAGGAAGGCCAGGATGATCGGGATCAGCGTGCCGACAAGGAGCTTCTTCCAGATCTTCTTCCACATTGCCCTTCGCCCGCTCCCGCGTCAGGTTCCCAGGCCCAAGGATCTAATGGATCTGCGGCGCGTTGTGAAGCGGCCCCTGCGAGCCCGCGCGCCAGGAGGGCCCGGCGGTGAGGATGGGGCGAGGTCTTTGAGGGGGGAGGGGGTGGCGCGACGGCGGCGCGAGCGCTCAGAGGCCGAAGAGGGCTGCGGGCGTTTCGAAGCGCCTGAGGCCGGCGTCTCTGGCCCAGCCCTCGTGTCCCTCGTCGCGGCTGCACAACATCGAGCCGTGCACGTTGAGCGAGTAGCGGCGCGACAGCGACCAGGCGGCCTCGGGAAAGGCCCACCCGCCCTGATCGGCCACGATCACCTCGTCAAAATCGAACTCCAGGCCCTGAAGCGGCCCCTCGCCGCCGAGCCTGATCCCGAAGATGCGGTAGCCGAGGGCTCGGAAGTCCCGCAGCGCCCCGGCGAGGCCTTGAGGAAGCCTCAAGCGCCCTTGATCGCCCGCGTCGAGGGAGCCTGAGCGACTCAGGACCCCGTCCAGGACCAGAAACAGACCCCTTGACTTGTCCATGCTTGACCTCACCTTGCTCCCGCTCGCCCCCAAGGGCTTGCGTCGTCCCGAAGCGGCCCGGCCCCTCTTCCCATGAAGAAATGCACATATGATGCCACGGTCGCCGTCGGGCCTCATTTCCCCCGGGGACTTCGGTCAACAGGGGCTTGAGGGCGCGCAGGTCGAGGTCTTGAGGTGAGGCGGGTGTCAAGAACTCGCTTCAGTGGGTGACAAGGATGTCAGAGAACCGTCAAGCGGCTCTGGCAGAAGGCGACAAGAAAAACCCCGCGGGTTGACAGGAGAGAGGGAAGATCATGTTGGAGCAGCTCAAGGACGATCTCAAGCAGGCGATGCGCGATCGAGACAAGGTGCGCCTCGGGACGATCCGGATGGTGATGGCCGAGATCCAGAAGGCGCAGATCGAGAAGCGCGGGGAGCTCGTCGAGGACGAGCTGCTGGGCTTGTTGACGCGCGAGGTCAAGAAGCGGCGGGAGTCGGCCGAGGCCTTCCGCAAGGGCGAGCGGCTCGAGCTGGCCGAGCAGGAGGAGGCCGAGGTGGCGATCATCGAGGGCTATCTGCCGAGCCCCTTGACCGATGACGAGGTCCGGGCGCTCGTCGTGGCGGCGATCGAGGTGGTCAAGCCCGAGAGCCAGCGGGACATGGGCAAGGTGATGGGGCACATCATGTCCGACATCAGGGGTCGCTACGACGGCAAGGCGGCCAGCGCCATCGTGCGCGAGCTGATGGCCAAGGCGCTGGGTTGACCCCTGGGGGAGGTCCCTGGTGGCCGACAGGGTCGGCTGCGGGGCCCTGTGAGGCCAGACCCCAAGCGAAGGAGCCCCTTGACCGTGCGGTCAAGGGGCTCCTTCGCTTGGGGTCTGGCCTGGGAGGGCGAGGATCCCGCCGCCGGCCTGGGGTCAGGCAGGCGGTCCGTGTCGGGATCAGTCGCCCATC
Source organism: Pseudomonadota bacterium (assembly GCA_005804885.1). Classification (GTDB taxonomy): domain Bacteria; phylum Myxococcota_A; class Bradymonadia; order Bradymonadales; genus SYOX01. The sequence goes on along the minus strand of SYOX01000334.1, from coordinate 1,017 downwards.
AGGTCGCCGAGCTTGTCCTTGAAGAGATCGCCGAGCTGGACGCTGGCGCTGCCCTCGTCGGCGTACTGGCGCAGGTTGCCGCGCTCGGAGCGCTGGATGAAGCTCTTGATGGAGAGGGCGATCTTGCGCTCCTTGGGGTCGATGGAGATGACCTCGACCTTGTGGTTCTCGCCGACGTTGACGGCCTGAGCGGGGTCGTCGATGCGATCGAGGGAGATCTCGGAGATGTGGATCAGGCCCTCGATGCCGGGCTCGACCTCGGCGAAGGCGCCGAAGTCGGTCAGCTTGGTGATGGTGGCGTCACAGATCTTGCCGGGGGGGTAGCGGTCGGGCAGGTCCTCCCAGGGATCGGGGGTGAGCTGCTTGATGCCGAGGCTGAAGCGCTCGTTGTCGACGTCGATGTTCAGGACGACGGCCTGGACCTCGTCGCCCTTCTTGAAGATCTCGGAGGGGTGGCGGACCTTCTGGGTCCAGGACAGGTCGCTGATGTGGACCAGGCCGTCGATGCCCTCCTCGATCCCGACGAAGATGCCGAAGTCGGTGATGTTGCGGACCTTGCCGTTGATGACGGTACCGACGGGGTACTTGTCCTCGAGCAGGGTCCAGGGGTTGGGCTCGATCTGCTTCATGCCGAGGCTGATCTTCTTGGCGTGGCTGTCGATGGACAGGACCATGCACTCGACCATCTCGCCGACGGCGACGACCTTGTTGGGGTGCTTGATGCGCTTGGTCCAGCTCATCTCGCTGATGTGGATCAGGCCCTCGATGCCCTCCTCGAGTTCGATGAAGGCGCCGTAGTCGATGAGCGACACGACGCGGCCCGTGACGCGGGAGCTGACCGGGTAGCGGTCCTCGGCGCCGGCCCAGGGGTCAGGCGAGAGCTGCTTGAAGCCGAGGCTGACGCGCTCGTTGTCGGGGTTGAACTTCAGGACCATCACCTTGACTTCCTGCCCGACGTCGAACATCTCGGAGGGGTGGCTGATGCGGCCCCACGACATGTCGGTGATGTGCAGCAGG